>JBOHER010000271.1:0-9047 GCA_050701115.1 Haloechinothrix sp.
GTGTCTTATTCATAAGTCGGGCTATTCACCACGGCGCGCTCACCTCAATCACGCCCCTCACCTGCAGTCAGTCGTCGCGAGCCACCCTCCGGGCGGCCCCCGCCAACTGACTTGTGAATAACCCTCCAGGAGCGGCTCGATCACGAACCGTGCGACTTAGGGCTTCCCCGCCGCGCTACCCACGCGGCCGCCTGCGTGCGGCGCCGCATGCCGAGCTTGGCCAGCAGCGAGGTCACGTAGTTCTTCACGGTCTTCTCGGCGAGGAAGAGCCGTTCGGCGATCTCCCGGTTGGACAGACCGTCGCCAATCAGATTGAGCACATCCCGCTCGCGGTCGGTCAGGGTGGCCATCTCGTCGGGCTCGGCGGGGTTGCGCATCCGGTCCAGCACGCGCGCCGTGGTGACCGGATCCAGCAGGGAGCGCCCGGCGGCGACCTCACGCACGGCATTGACCACATCCTGGCCGCGGACCTGTTTGAGCAGATAGCCCGACGCGCCTGCCATAATCGCGCCGACCATGGCCTCCTCATCATCGAAAGCGGTAAGGACCAGACAGGCCGGTGGCACCGCGGACGAGCGCAACTCGCGGCACAGCGTCACGCCGTCGCCGTCGCCGAGGCGCACGTCCACCACGGCGACGTCCGGTTCGGTGTGCATAGCCAGTGCGAGCGCCTCGTCAACCCCGCCGGCCTCGGCGATCACCTGGATATCCGGTTCGTCATCGAGCAGGTCGCGCAGCCCACGGCGCACTACCTCGTGGTCATCGACGAGCAGCACCCTGATCGGCATAAGCTCACCCTACGGCGCTCCTCGTGAGTGAAAGTTGTTCCTCTGGCAACCCTCAGCACTCACGACCCGACCCGACCCGACCCGACCCAGCGAACACCGCGCGCCCTACCGGACGGAGAACGACCACCCATGACTGTGCATCAGCTGATCAGACGGGACAGCGAGCCGCCGTCGTGGTGGTCGGACGTGCTGCACCACCTGGCGAAACATGGGCCGATCGAGGTCGCCGACCTCGCCGCCGCGGCGGGCCGGAGCGACCACGAGGTCGAAAATCTGCTGTTCGCCGACCCAAGGGCGCAGGAGACCCGCACCGGTTGGGTCGACCTCCTCGCGCTGGCCGACGGCGCGGTGTTCACCCATCAGGTGAGCCGGCCGGAGCTCGAGGATGGTCAACTGCTGGCCGAGGACGACCTGTCGATGTGGGTACGGCTTGCGGAGGGGGAGGGCGTCCCGTTGGCCGGTGGCGGCCTGCTCCGGCTGGAATGGGTCGACGAGGAGATGACGTTGGTCGGCCCGGACGGCTGGCTGGCTGACATCCAACCCGATGAACTGGTGGCGCTTCGGCTGCGCGACGGTGTGATCGAGCTGTCCACAGTGGATGAGCCGGTGTTGACTGAGGAGGACGCGGAACGGGTCCTCGTCGTGGTCGAGTACTTCTTCCAATCGGCGAGGGGTGCGTTGGCCGGATTCGCGGAGGAGGTCGCCGAGGATCCCGACGTGTCGCCCGCGGCACTCGTGGACGCCGTCCTCGCCGAGCTCCTGCTCGACCAGCCCCTGGCCTTCACGGATCCGTTGCCGCCGCTGGGCGACCTGCTGCTGGCGGCATCCCTGGAACTGTACGAAGGCTTCGTCGGCCTGCCCGGCACGCCGTGGGACCCCGACGAGGTCGCCGACCTCACACCCGAGGACATCGTGCGCTTCACCCTCATCAGGGGCACCCTACAAACGTCCAATGCGGACAGTGATCTGACCGATCTGCTGTCGGCGCTCGAAATCTCACCGCAGGTGCTCGACCGGATCGCCGATGAGGTGGAGGCGCACCCGATAGACACCACCCTGCTCGCCGCACTGGAACGCACGGCGGAGGGCCCCAGGCAGCACGGCGCAGCGGCGCTGCTCGCGGCGCGCTCGGCGGAGGGTGCAGGACGGGCCGAGGATGCGGCCCGCCTGGTCGAGCAGGCGCTCGAGTGGGAACCCCAACAGCTGACCGCCCTGCGCGACGCCGCCGAGTACGCGGCCGCGCGCGGCGAGGCGCTCCGCGCCGACGGGCTACTCGAGCGAGCATGGTGCGAGCCCGACGAGGGACTGCGCAGGCAGTTGCGTCCGCTGCTGTCGCTGCCGGAAACCTCCACCGCGCGCAATCGTCCGTGCCCCTGTGGGTCCGGCGTGAAGTACAAGAAGTGTTGCCTCACCCGCGAGAGCCACCCCATTCCGATTCGGGCCCGGCTGCTCTACGGCCTGCTGCTCGCTTTCGCCGAACGCGTGCGCTACCGCGACCGGGTACATGAGCTCATCGACGTCTCGCACCCCAAGGCGTGGCAGGCCTGCGCTGACCTCGCACTGTTCGAAGGCGGAATCGCGCAGGACTTCCTCGACCAGCGTGGGGCGTGGCTGCGCGCGGACGAGCGTGAACTGCTCACCCGATGGTTGCGTGCTCCACTCCGGCTCCACGAGGTGGTGTCCACCAGCCCCGGGCACCACGTCGTCGTGCGCGCGCTGCCCGACGGCGAGCCGATCAGCTTGCGAGACCGCACGTTGTCCCGCTCATGCGCACCCCTCGACCTGATGCTGGCCAGGCTGCTTGATGACGGCGCTGGCCCTGCCCTGTTCGCCGACCCCTGGCAGGTTCATCGGATGCGGCGCGCCGAGATGATGGCTCTGTTGTCAGAGGAGCCTGATGCGGAAGCCATCGCCCGCTTCTTCGGGCCACAACCACGACCTGAGCTGCGTAACCGGGAGGGTCAGGAGCTCGTTCAATGCGCGGCCGTCTACCAGGTAGCGGATGACGATGCGTGGGGCACGCTCGCCGCATCGCTTTCGGAGGACGGGCCGGACCGGCTCCTCGCCATGGCGGACGACCTCATCAGGGGTTCCGTTCGTCGCAAGGGGTCACAATGGACGGTGGAGACCAATTCGCTCGAGCGCCTCCGCGAGCTGCAGGCCCTTCTGCACCCGGCCGCCCCGAACGCCCGGTTGATCTCCGAATCAAGCGTGCCGATGGAGGACCTGTTCGGAACCGAACCATCGGCGGGTGGGGCGCCGGCCACGATGAGTTCGGAGGAACATGAGCACCTCCTCGAACAGGCCGCGCGGGAGCACGAACGCCGATGGGTGGACGAGTCGATCCCAGCACTCGGTGGCCGCACTCCCAGGGAAGCGGTCGCGCAGGGGGGCGCCGCATGGGCCGAGCTCAACGCCTTGCTCGATGACTTGGACTGGACCAACCGCCGGCAAGGCGGGCAGGGGATGAGCGCCGAGCGGATCCGCAAATTGCTGGGTTGATCTTGCGCAGGCGCGCGCTTCAGACTTCGACGATCGTCAGCGCGCCGTCGAGGCCCTTGAAGTCTTCGGCGTTCCGGGTGTAGAGGGGCAGTCCCAGGCTCGACGCCACAGCGGCGATCATGAGATCCATGCGTCGCGGTTTCGGGCTGCGACGTGCGGCGAGGGTGAGTGTCACCAAGGTGCCGTATCGGGCGGCGGCCTCGCGATCAAAGGGCAGCGGGTCGAAATCAGCGACGGCCGCACCCAACTTCTCCATTCGCGCAGCCTGGATCGCGACGTTGCGTGCCATGGCGACGCCGTGATGCAGCTCGGCCATGGTTATCGACGTAATCTCGGGTGCCGCGGGCAAGCGCGCGGGGTCGATCAGATCGAGATCGATGTACGTGCAGGTGTCGAGTACACCGGATTGTGGGCGCTCAGCCACGGTTGCGCTCCCACGGATCCTCGTTCCCGACCCGGTCTTCGCCGCCGAAGAGGTCGTCGGCGTCCTGCCGTATGCGCGTGTAGTCAACCCTCGCCAATCGACGATGGCGAGCGACCAACTCTTCCGCGCTCAGCCGGTGCCGCCGCACGATCGGCCGCAGTTCCGCGACTTCATTGCCATTGCGGGTAATGCGGTAGCTCACGCCCGCCTCGACGGCGTCCATGACGGCTGCGGAGTTGTTCCGAAGTTCTCGCTGGGAGATGGTCCGCACCTGCCAAGTGTAGCGCGGTGTAGCACCCAGTGCTACGGATCCTCCCCGAGCTGCTGCTCCACCCGCTCGCGCTTGGCGGTGAGCTGGCCGGTGTGCCCGGGCCGGATGTCGGCCTTGAGCACCATGCTCACCCGGGGCGCGTAACCCTGCACCACCTCGGTGGCGCGCTTGACCACCGCCATCACCTCGTCCCACTCGCCCTCGATCAGGGTGAACATGGCGTTGGTCTCGTTGGGCAGTCCGGATTCCCGGACCACCCGGACGGCCTCGGCGACGGCTGTACCGACGCTATCCGATTCCCCGCCGAGCGGACTGACGCTGAACGCGACGAGCACGAGGGCCTCCTTCCCTGATGGGCCTTGACGGGTCCAGCCTCGCAGGAGTTCCCGCCAGAGGAAATAACCCGCGCCGCCCAAGCGCTGAGCTGCATATGACCAACGACAGCGGTGGACGGGTCCGGGTCGAGCCAAGTGCCAAGCGGGTGCGGGCCGTTTTCGCCGGGCAGGTGGTGGCCGACTCCAACCGGCCCCTGCTGGTGTGGGAGAAGCCGTACTACCCGACCTACTACCTGCCGCAGGCCGACGTGCGCACCGAGCTGATCGTCCCCAGTGGACAGACGCGCCACTCGGCCAGCCGCGGCGACGGGCAGCTCGCCAGCCTGAAGGTCGGGGACCGCGAGGCCACCGACGCCGTGCTGAGCTACCCCGACTCGCCGATCGAACAGCTCAGGGATCACGTCCGGCTGGAGTGGGGCGCGATGGACACCTGGTTCGAGGAGGACGAGGAGGTCTACGTGCACCCTCGCGACCCATACAAGCGGGTGGACATCCTGGCCAGCTCGCGACGGGTCAGGGTGGAGGTCGACGGTGTCACAATCGCCGACTCCACCAGCCCGAGGCTGCTGTTCGAGACCAGCCTGCCCACCCGCTACTACCTGCCCAAGACCGACCTGCGGCTCGAGTTGTTCGAACCGAGCCAGACGATCACGCACTGCCCGTACAAGGGGGCCGCGCAATACTACTCGGTGCGCATCGGCGACACGGTCCACCCCGACGTCGCATGGTACTACCGCACCCCGATCCCGGAGAGCTTCACAATCGCCGGCCTGGTCGCCTTCTACAACGAGAAGGTGGACCTCTACGTCAATGAGGCCCTGCAGGAACGCCCGAGGAGCCCGTTCAGCTGACCCCGTGCACTCACGAGCCGCTGACATAAGGCCGGGTGAGGATTTCCAGGTTGTGGCCGTCCGGGTCGTCGAAGTACACCCCGCGCCCACCGTCGTTGGTGTTGATCTCGCCGGGCTGGCTGTGGTTTGGATCGGCCCAGTAGGTAAGCCCGCGCTGCTGGATCCGGCCGAAGATGGTGTCGAACTCGCCCTCGCTGACCAGGAACGCATAGTGCTGGACAACGATCTCACCGTCGGCGTCCATGTAGTCGAGGCTGACCTCGTTGCTGGTCTCGACGATCATGAACGGGCCCCACGGCTTGGGCTCCGGCAGGCCGAGGATCCCGGCGAGGTAGGCCGCCGATGCCTGCTTGTCCCGGGCGGCGACGATGGTGTGGTTCAGTGTAACGGCCATAGTTGGCTCCCCTTCCCGAATAGGCGGTAGTCCAACCGTAGAACCTTCAGGGTGCTTGAGGTCAACATGGGATCGCACCAGCTCACAGCTCGAGCCTGATCGGTGTGCGGAACCGCGTCGGCTCGCGATCGAATCCAGCGCGCTGCCCGTCGAGATCGGCGGAGCGCGACCGGCTGATGGAGCGTCGCGAATGCGAGCCTGATCAGCTGCGATATTGACAGCACATCCTGCACGTGGACCCCGCAGAAGGCCGGTTCTCCGTGGCTGCCCGAAACTGTCCTAATGGGTTAACTCGAGGTTCAGTCCTCGTCCTGACAGGACCACCATCACCGGCGCGAATCGGAATATGCTGGGTGGTTACAGGAGAAAGGCTGCGACAATGCCCGACTTCACCTCGCTTCCGGTGGCCCTCGGGGTACCCGGCGTCCAGATCGCTCCTGGCGACCATCTGTGTGCCTTCTACCGTGGCCTTGCCGAGCGCGACGAGATCCTCATCCCGTATCTGCGCGAAGGCCTGCTCGCAGGCGACAAGTGCATCTGCGTCGTGGATGCCACCGATCCCGAGAGCGTGTTGGCCGTACTTGCCAGTGAACTCGACATCGCGCCGTCGCTGAGCAACCGGCGGCTGGACGTCCAGCGGTCGCGCGACACCTACCTTCGCGAAGGCAGATTCTCCACCGGCGTGATGCTCGACTTCTGGGAGGAAGCCGTGGGTGGGGCGCTGGCACAGGGATTCGATTTCGCCAGGGCCGTCGGCGAGATGACCTGGTCCCTGTGTGACCTGCCCGGCGTGGATGAACTGGTGAGCTACGAGTCGGAGCTCAACCGATTCCTGCCGCGCTATCCGCAGGTGATCTTGTGCTTGTACGACCTGAACCGCTTCAGCGGCGAGGTGTTGCTGGACGTGCTCAAGACGCACCCGAAAGTGCTGGTCGCCGGCATGCTGGTAGTCAACCCTTACTACCTCGACCCCGATGAGTTCCTCGCGGGCAGGCCGTGAGCGCGCCCGCCGTGCCGAGTCCGCGTTCGGCAGCGCCGGACCTGGTGCTGCGTGACCAGCTGTCCAACATGCAGGGGCTGCTGGTCCTTTCGATGCTGATGACCGAAAGCGGCGACGAGCAGCAGATCCTGCACCTCGCCGGGACGTCCGTGCCGTCGTTCGGGCAGTGCCACATGGGGGGCATCTACCTCACCGACGGCGGTTGGCGGACCCCGCTGCCCTCGGCGAACGGCAGCAAGGCTCGGCAGTCGGTCGAACAGCGGTTGGTCATGCTGGGTCGCAGCGGCGGCCCAGTCACGATCCCCGGCCAGACGTGGGCGTGGGCGTTGCCGCTACGCGGCCTTGGCGGCTACGCGGGGCACATGATCTTCGTCGCCGATGACGAGCCATCGCAAGACGAGCAGTTCCTGCTGCAGGCACTCGCCCAGCAGACCGGAGTGGCCCTGGCCAACGCCCGGCTGCACGGCAAAGAACGTGCCACCGCCGAGGATCTGCTCGCCGCCAACACCGCGCTGGCCGAGACGGTGCGCGCGTTGGAGCGGACCACGCAGATCCACGACCGGTTCACCAAGGTCGCCGTCGCCGATCAAGGGCGGGACGGTATCGCGATCGCGCTGCACGAGCTGACCGGATTCCCGATCGCCGTGGAGGACCGCTACGGCAACCTCCGCGCGTGGGCAGGACCCCACCGGCCCGAGCCCTATCCGAAAGATCCCCCGGCGCGCCGGGAACAGCTGCTGCGGCGCGCGCTGCGGGAAGGAAAGCCGATCCGCGAGGGTGGGCGGCTGGTCGCGATCGCCAACCCCCGGGTCGATGTGCTCGGCGTCGTGGCGCTGGTCGACCCCGCCGCCGCGGCCGGAGACCAGGAACTGCTCGCACTGGAATACGCGACCACCGTGCTGTCCATGGAGCTGGTGCGGCTGCGTAGCCTGGCCGAAACCGAGCTGCGCCTCCGGCGCGACCTTGTCGAGGAACTGCTCTCGGGCACCGACGAGGACAGCGCCCTTGCGCGTGCCCAGGCCCTTGGCTACGACCTCGAGCGGCCGCATCGGGTGATCGCCGTCGAGGGTCGCGCCCGCGCTCAGGACCAGGACGTCTTCTTCCACGCGGTTCGTCGGGCCGCGCGGTCGATGGACGTCGGTTCGATGCTGGTCACCCGCGGCGACACCGTCGTCGTGCTCTCGGACCGGGTTGTGGACTGGGAACAGTTCCGCGAGACCGTGCTGACCGAGTTGGGTGGCGGCCGTTGCCGGGTCGGTGTCGGCGGTCCGTGCGATCGGCCCGGCGAGTTCCCGCGCTCCTACCGGGAGGCCGGGCTGGCACTGAAGATGCAGCGGGCGTCGCGCGGCAGCGACCAAGCCGTCGCTTATGAGGAGCTTGGCGTGTACCAGATCCTCGGCGAAGTCGAGAATCCGGCTGCCGTGGAGCGGCTCGTGCGGCAATGGCTGGGTGCGCTGCTGGACTACGATGCGCGGAAGAACTCCGAACTGGTCAACACCCTCAGTCAGTACCTGGAGTGCGGTGGCAGCTACAACGCCTCGGCCGCCACGTTGTGCGTGCACCGCAGCACGCTCAAGTACCGGCTGCAGCGGATCCGGGAGATCTCCGGGCTCGACCTCACGGATCCGGACACTCACTTCAACTTACAGCTGGCCACCCGCGCCTGGCGTACCTTGCAGGCGCTGCGGGACTGATGATCATCGCCCATACCGCGCCCAGTGCCGCACGAAGAGCTCCTCTTCACCGACTGGATGCGCATCGATCGGACGCGACACCCACGTCACGTTCACGAAGTGCCGGGCGTTGACATTCTCGGTCGTGATGTTGCCGCCCCAGGTACCGCAGCTGAGGCTGAGCGTGAACGGCAACCCGTTACGCGGGCTGCCCGCACCCTCATTGAGGTTCTGATTGACCAGCACCCGCGCGGTCCGGGTCCCCGCGGCCAGCGCATCGACGTGCTCGTCGCTGCCGGTGTGGATACCGCAGGTGTGGCCGAGGCCCTGGTAGCCGGTGATGTCGTTGACCAGCTTGACGGCCTGCTCGATGCCGCCGGAGTAACGGTAGACGGCCAGCACCACCGACAGCTTCTCCCCGGAGAAGGGATGCTCCTGCCCGACGCCGTCCTCATCGACCAGCAGAAAAGTGCGGTCGTCGGCGACATCGAAACCCGCCAGCTGGGCGATCATGCCTGCAGGCTTGGCGATGACCTCCGGTGTGGGAATGTGGCTGCCCTCGGGCCACATCCGCTGCCGCAGCGCGGCTTTCTCCGTCGCGGTGCACCGGTGGCCACCGCGCTCGACGAGCCGGTCCAGCAGCGGCTCGTACACGCTGTCGGAGACCACGATCGCGTTATCCGCCAGGCAACTCGTCGCCCAGTCGAAGGTCTTCGCGGTCTCAATCGCATTCGCCGCGTCGTCGAGGTCTGCCGTTTCGTCGACCACGTGCACCGCGTTGCCCACGCCCACCCCGTAGGCCGGGGTGC
>JBOHER010000272.1:0-2990 GCA_050701115.1 Haloechinothrix sp.
TAGCGATGAGCCGCTGCTGTTCCTCAAGCCGGCGGCGTCCGTGATCGGACCAGGGGAAGAGGTGGTGCACCCGGGGCTTTCGCGGCGACTCGACCCCGAGACCGAGCTGGTGCTCGTCATCGGGCGCACCGCCCGGCACGTCGCCGCAGCCGACGCGTGGGACTTTATTGGCGGCTACACCTGCGGCAACGACGTCACCGCCCGCGACATCCAGAAGTCCGACGGTCAGTGGACCCGTGGCAAGGGCTTCGGGGACGTGATCTTCACCGGAACGCCCGAAGGGGTGCGTCCCGTCGAGCCGGGCAACACCAGCACTGTCGAGGTCGAGGGTCTCGGGTCACTGTCCAACCCGGTAGTCACGGAGTCTCACGCTGGGACCCGCTGATGTGCGGATGCCGGATGTGATCGTCGGGGGCTGGCAACCCGTTGCCGACAGAGATTCTGGAAGGAGGCGGACGCCGGAGCGGTATCGGTGTGTCCAGGCTCATGCCACCCGCTCGAAGATCGCCGCCAGCCCTTGGCCCCCGCCGATGCACATCGTTTCCAGGCCGTAGCGGGCGTCGCGGCGATGCATCTCTCGCGCCATGGTGGCCAGGATCCGGGTGCCGGTGGCACCTACGGGGTGGCCGAGCGAGATGCCGGATCCGTGCACGTTGAGCCGGTCGAAGTCGACTTCCCCGAAGCCCCATTCCGTGGTGCACGCGAGCACCTGGGCCGCGAACGCCTCGTTCAGCTCGATCAAGTCCACATCGGACAGTTTCAGGTTGGCTTTTTCCAGGGCGGCATTGGTGGCGGGGACCGGTCCGATGCCCATGATGTTCGGTGCCACCCCGGCCACACCCCAGGACACCAGGCGCACGAGCGGGCACAGGCCCAGTTCGGCAGCCCGATCGGGATGGGTGACGATACAGGCCGCGGCGGCGTCGTTCTGGCCGCTGGCGTTGCCCGCGGTGACGGTGGCGTCCGGGTCCTGCTTACCGAGCACCGGCCGCAGCACAGCCAGGGTCTCCAGCGTCGCGTCGGCGCGCGGGTGCTCGTCGGTGTCGACGACGACTTCGCCCTTCTTCGACTGGACGGTGACCGGGACGATCTCCTCGGCGAACACGCCGGAGGCCTGCGCGGCGACCGCCCGCTGATGCGACTCCAGCGCCAGCCGGTCCTGTTCCTCCCTGCCAATTCCGTAGTCACGCCGCAGGTTCTCCGCGGTTTCCAGCATCCCGCCCGGGACGGGGTAGATCTTCCCCCCTGCGGTGGCGCGGCCCCGCGCCAGACCGTCGTGCAGCGTGACGCCTTGGCCCTTGACACCCCAGCGCATGTCGGTGGCGTAGAAGACGACATTACTCATGCTTTCCGCGCCACCGGCGATGATCAGCTCGCTTGCCCCGGTCTGCACCTGCATCGCCGCCTGTAGTACGGACTGCAGTCCTGAGCCGCATCGGCGGTCGACCTGCATGCCGGGGACCTCGATCGGCAGACCCGCGTCGAGCGCGACGACCCGGCCGATGGCTGGTGCTTCGCTGCTCGGGTAGCAGTGTCCGAGGATGACGTCGTCAACGACAGCGGGGTCGATACCGGTGCGCTCCAGCAGACCCCGCAGCACGATAGCCCCCAATTCGGGGGCGCTCAGGTTCTTCAAAGCGCCGCCGAACCGGCCGATCGGGGTACGGACCGGTTCACAGATCACTGCTTCACGCATGGCTGCTGCCTTTCTGGCTGGAGTCGAACTCGATGGTCAAGGTGGTGTGAGGGCCTGCGTCGGGTCCGAACAGGCCGAGGGTGACCGCGTCCGGTGTGGCTTCCTCGGCCCGCCGGAGTTGCGCGGGCTGGCCGCAGAACAGTGGTTTCCGGTTCCTGTGCCGCAGCCGGGCAACCCGTGCCGGGTGCTGTTCGAGGCGGAGGACCTCGGCGAGGGCGAGCGTCATCAACGGCCCGTGCACCACCAGTCCGGGATAGCCCTCGACCCGGGTGGCATACGGCCAGTCGTAGTGGATCCGATGCGGATTCGACGACGCCGCGGAGAACCGCATCAACAGCGTCGGGTCGGTGGCGAAATCCCACGTCCACTCACCGGCCCTGCGCAACGGCGCGCCGACCGGGGCCAGGTCCGGGGCAGCCTCTTTCGCCGATGCCTCCGTGGAGCCAACGGCACCGGCATCCCGGTAGATGAAATCCTGCGTCTCCTCGACCGCTAGTGCGCCGTGTTCGTCGAACAGCTGGGATTCCACGACCACCACGACCAACCGGCCCGACCGGCCGTCCTTCTCGGTGACCGACTCCACAGTGGACTCGCGGCGGACCGCGCTGCCGATGCGCAGGCCGGAATGGAACACGACCCCTCCCCCGGCGAACATCCGGCGGGGCAGGTCGATCGGGGGCAGGAAAGACCCACGCGCCGGATGCCCGTCAACATCGAGCGACGACGAGCGCGGCCACCGGGACAGCGCGACCCAGTGCCACAACGGCGGCAGGTCGTCTCCGATCGCCGGGGCCGGGATGCCGTCGTCGAACAGCGCCGACAACGCCACCACCGGGCCGTGCTCGACCACTTCCTCGGTGGTGATCGTGTGCGGTTCCCAGGACATGACGCTTACATGAACCTTCCGCCAGTCACTTCCAGCACGGTGCCGGTCATGTAGGAGGACAGGTCGGAGGCCAGGAACAGGGCCACGGAGGCGATCTCGTGCACCTCGCCCGCGCGCCGCATGGGGATTTCGGTCATCTTCTGTTCCCACGCGTTGGCCGGCATCGCCTCGGTCATCGCGGACCGGATCAGGCCAGGCTGGATCGCGTTCACCCGCACCCCGTGGTGCGCCAACTCCTTGGCCACCGCCTTCGACAGTCCGACGATGCCTGCCTTGGCGGCCGAGTAGTTCGTCTGGCCGACCATGCCGACCTTGCCCGACAGCGAGGACAGGTTCACGATCGCCCCGCTCTTCTGCTCACGCATGATCGCGGCCGCCTTGCGGGTGCCGTTCCAGGTGCCCTTGAGG
>JBOHER010000273.1:0-4268 GCA_050701115.1 Haloechinothrix sp.
TCGGTGATCAGGCCGGTGTCCCAGCGCGTTCGGTCCTGCTCACCAAGCGGCACCAGGCGACCTCCCGGGCCAGTGCGAGACGCGCGGCGCGCATGGTGCAGCAGCATAAGCGCGAGCAGCCCCGCGACCTCGGGATCGTCGGTCAAGGCGACGAGCTGGCGGGTGAGGCGGATCGCCTCGGCCGCCAGCTCGACGTTTCCGCTGTGCCCCTCGTTGAAGACGAGGTAGAGCACTCGCAGCACCGTTCCGAAATCGCCGGGCTGGTCGAGCGGCAGCCCCGCAATCCGCCGCTTGGCCCGGCTGATCCGCTGCGCCATGGTCGACTCGGGGACGAGGTATGCCGCTGCGATCTGCCGGGTGGTCAGGCCACCGATCGTGCGCAGCGTCAGGGCGACGGCCGAGCCCCGCGGCAGGGTGGGGTGCGCGCACAGGAAGTAGAGCCACAGCGTGTCGTCCGTGGCGGGCGCCGGACCGGCGGGAGGCTCGACCTCCACGGCGAGTTCCCGCCCCCGCCGCGACGCCTCGGCACGGGCGGCGTCGAGGAACCTGCGCCACGCGACTGTGACGAGCCATGCCTTCGGATCGCGCGGTGGATCGTCCGGCCAGGTTTCCAGCGCCCGGATCAGGGCCTCCTGCACGGCATCCTCGGCCGACGCGAAGTCGGCTCCGCGCCGGACGAGGACACCGATCACCGCGGGCACGAGCTCCCGCAGCAGCGACTCGTTCACTCGGTCACCGTGGGCGACTCGGTGAGAAACGGTCGAACCTCGAGCCACTCGTGGATCGGCTCGCCGCCGGCCCCGGGAGCGGCGGACAGCTCCCCAGCCAACTGGACCGCGCGATCCCAAGACTCCACGTCGACGACCATCCAGCCGGCGATGAGGTCCTTGGTTTCGGCGAACGGACCATCGGTCACCGGTGGACGCCCCTCGCCGTCATACCGCACGAACGCGCCCTCGAGCGCCAATGCTTGGCCGTCGACGAACTCACCCGTCTCCTCCAAGCGGGCTGCGAAGTCGTGCATGTACTGCATGTGCGCGTCGACCTCCTCCGGCGTCCATTGGTCCATCGGCGCCCAGTCGACAGCGGGAGCCGGGCCACCTCGGTAGTGCTTCAGCAGCAGGTACTTCATGGTCGTTCTCCTTCTTCGTTGCGCGGCCCGTCGTGGCCACTCGTGTCCCTGGGACGGAGCCAGCGCCACATGCTCGACACCCGACACGACAATTATCCAAGCCACCCGACAACTTCCCCAGCAGGCTCCCGCTCAGTACCACCTGACCAGCGCAGCGTCCGTAAGGGATCCCTTTCGTACCAGTACGGGCAGGGGTGGGTTAACGCGACGGGTCGGTCCATCCGGTGCGCTGTGCCCAGACCTCGGCGGCGATCATGAGTACCTCGGTGGCGGGCTGCTTGATCTGGCCGTAGTTGTAGAGGTCGGTTGCGGTGCGCGCATGCCGCTTCTCGAACGCCGCCCGTGCCGAACCCACAATGCGGTCGATCCGGCCCGGTGGTTCGATCCGTTCGGTGCGACCGCGCACCAGCAGCGCCTCGCGCAGCTGCTCGTCCCGCAGCTCGACCGGGCAAACCGCCTCGGCCAGCCACCCGGCGAGCTTGTCCTCATCACCACGGGTGAACTCGCGAAACCCGAACGCGACCTGCACCTGCTCGCGGTGATACGTGATCGTCCGCCCGGACCAGTCGTAGCCGGTGAGCACCTGCGGGTCCACTTTCAACTACTCGGCTAGATACGTCACCGCCGACGGTGGAAGCTCATCAGCCGACCGCGGGAACCGTGCCTCGATCTCGAAGAACTTCAACAACACCGCGAACCCCAGCCGGGTCGCACCCGTCTTGTTGCCCACCAGCGACCAGGCCTCGCCGACCAGCGTCCACGACGCCACCAACTCCTCGGCCGACCACTCCATCCGCATGACGCCGGACCCTAGGAGACCGCTGTTACTCAGTTCACATCGAGTCAGCTACTCGCCGGTTACTTTGCACTTCGGGACAGCTTCGGGAGTTCCGGGCCGGGAAGCACCGATGTGTCCGGGGTGGGGGCGGGCGTTCGGCGAGGATGCGCTTGACGGTGTGGGAGCTGGGGCGGTGGCCACGGCGTGCCCCGCGGATCGTCGTCAGCTCGTGCACATTGAGCGGCGGGTGCTCACGGTTGGCAGCGAGGATCGTCTGGCGCACCTCGGCCGGAAGCACGCGGTGCTTCTCGACCTTCGGCGGCGGCGCCAAGCTGGCCAGGCCGAGCGGGTCGAAGCAGGCGACCTGGCGGGAGCGGGTGCGTTCGGCCGCTCCGGTCTCGGCGGCACGTTCGGCGGCTGACTGGCCGAAGCGGACAACCGGCCGAATCAACTCGTCGGTGCGCTGCCCCGGTGCTCGCGCCAACCGCTCAATCTGGCGCCAGTCCTCGGTCGGCGCAATCCCCGGTCGTGCTGGCATCCGCCGTGCCCCTGCTCCAGACCCGCGTCCCCGTGAGCAGGGGGCGCATGATACGGGGAGATCACGGGGCACACCTCGTCATGAAGTGGTTGACGCCCGTGGATAATCCGGATGGCCGATCCCGCCTTCGGCGGAGCCGACGACGCGCCCTTTGGGCGCGCGGCACGGAGCCGAGACCGGGGTCAAGAAAGGGGTGGTGTATGGCCGAACATGCGGTGGTGGTAGCCGGCGGCGGCCCGACGGGGCTGATGCTGGCGGGCGAGTTGGCGTTGGCGGGGGTCGACGTTGCCATTGTCGAGCGGCGCGCCAACCAGGACCTCATCGGCTCGCGCGCGGGCGGTCTGCATGCACGCACCATCGAGGTGCTCGATCAGCGCGGAATCGCTGATCGCTTCCTTTCGCAGGGGCAGGTGGCCCAGGTTGCGGGTTTCGCCTGGATTCCTTTGGACATCAGCGACTTTCCCACGCGGCACAACTACGGGCTCGCGCTGTGGCAGAACCACATCGAGCGCATACTCGCCGGCTGGGTCGGCGAGCTGGCGGTGCCGATCTATCGCGGACGTGAGGTGACGGGGTTCGCGCAGGACGACACCGGCGTCGACGTGGAGCTGTCCGACGGTGAGTCGCCGCGGGCGGATTATCTCGTCGGGTGCGATGGCGGACGCAGTCTGATCCGGAAAGCCGCCGGCATCGAGTTCCCCGGGTGGGATCCGACAACCAGCAATCTGATCGCCGAGGTCGAGATGGCCGAGGAGCCGGAATGGGGCTTGCGCCGCGACGCCCTCGGTATCCATTCCTTGAGCAGGTTGGAGGATGGACCGGTGCGGGTCATGGTGACCGAACAGCACCTTGGCCGGACCGGCGAACCCACCCTGCGCGATCTCAGCGAGGCGCTCGTCGCCGTCTACGGGACCGATTTCGGGATCCACAGTCCCACTTGGATTTCGAGATTCACCGATATGGCTCGGCAGGCAGCTTCCTACCGCACGGGACGGGTGCTGCTGGCGGGCGACGCCGCACACGTGCATTACCCGGTCGGTGGACAGGGCCTCAACATCGGTGTGCAGGATGCGGTGAATCTGGGGTGGAAGCTGGCCCAGGTGGTCAAGAAGACGTCGCCAGAAAGCCTCCTCGATACGTACCATACCGAGCGGCACCCGGTCGCTGCCCGCGTGTTGCGCAACACGATGGCGCAAGTCGCGCTGCTCCGCACAGATGACCACACCAACGCCTTGCGCGACGCCATGTCCGAGCTGCTCCGCATGGACGAGCCGCGCAAGCGGTTCGCCGGGATGATGTCTGGTCTGGACATTCATTACGACCTCGGTGCGGGACACCCGCTGCTCGGGCGCCGCATGCCCGATCTCGACCTGGTCACCGCCAACGGCCCGCTGCGGGTCTTCACCCTGCTACATGAGGCCCGGCCGGTGCTGCTCAACCTCCGTGAGCCCGCCGGCCTCGACATCACTCCATGGGCCGATCGGGTTCAGTTGATCGACGCCAGGTTTGCCGGTACGTGGGAGCTTCCGGTCCTGGGCCACGTCGCAGCCCCCGCTGCCGTGCTGATCAGACCCGATGGATACATCGCCTGGGTGGGGGACGGGACCGATACCGGATTGCGCGACGCGCTGACGACCTGGTTCGGCTCACCATGACGCGACGCGATGCGCGGCCGAACCGAACGCCAAAGGGGGGAGACGGCGACTCGCCCACGCGATAGTGCTGGAGGGGATTCATGGACCCTACCGATGCGGGGCGGGAACGGCGGCAACGCGAACGCAGGAGGTGGCTGCGGTGCTCGCTGGGGAGACGCTGGAACG
>JBOHER010000274.1:0-3036 GCA_050701115.1 Haloechinothrix sp.
CAGTTCGCCGGAGAGCACGCCGGGATGGGACGCCGCACGGCGGTGGAAATTGTTGTGCCGTTTCATGCCGCGAACGACGAACAGGATCGGCTGGCGAATGTCGGCGTCGGCGAGTTCGCGGTATTGGTCGAGCTTGCCCAACAGGGTGTCGAGTTTCTCGGTGCCGTTGTCGCATTCGACGAAGAACGCGACCGTACGGCCGTGCTCTCGCCACCGGCCGAACCCGTCCGGGCGGACGATCTTGCCGACCGACTCGGCGACGGCTCGCTCGGGCAGCCAGTCGGCGAGTTCGGCGTCGTCGCGGTGGCGGGCGTGGTGGGCGAGTTGGACGAAGACCTCGTTGACGCCGAGCATGTGATCCAGCCGAGGGGAGGCAGCTTGGCGACCTGTTCCAGGGTGCGGCGGGCAGTGGGCAGGCTGGCGTGGCCGTGCCCGGCGGCGTGGATGATCGCGCCGACGACGCCGAGGGTGTAGCGCCAGGGTTGGGAGCCGGGCCGCTGGCAGTGGCGGAACCGGGCGAGCACGCCGCGCCGGGTGAGCCGGTGCAGGCGCTGGCGGCCGAAGTTGGGGTTGGTCGGGTCGAAGAACAGGCGGAACAGCTGATCGCTGGTCAGTACCCGGTGATCGGCAAGCAGCGACATGAGCTGTCGGTCCCGGTCGGTGAGCCGACGTTGTTCGGCGATCGCGTCAGCGACACCACCGGAAACCACCTGGATGCCGCTGCCACGGGTGGCTATTGAAGCCAGTCGGGGTTGCGCCATCATGCCTCCTCAGCTGGGTTGGCCTGCGGGAACCGCAAGCGGCGGGTATCACCCTCACCGTCACGCTCTAACTAACGCGGATTTCCACGCAGCCAGATGGCCACAAGGCCGCAGGGACGACGCGGGCAGCGGTGGCTGGCTGTTCCCCAGCGGCGTAAGGACTTCTGCCGGTAGCGTGTGTGGTGGTGTTGTGGTGGTCAGGCTGTTGAACTACATGTATGTAGTTTCAAGCGTCGCGTCGATCTGAGTGGCCCTGAACCCACGGCTCGCGTGGATAGCCTATTCGGTAAGGGGATCGAGACGACACGCCGGACGCGAGCAAACCCGGCCCGTGCCATGTTGATGCTGGTAGAACTGTCATATGACAGCCGGATCGCCACAAGCCGTGGCGGCGTGGTTCACCGCGCCGGAGCAGCCCAACCAGCGCCGCTACGAGGCGCTGCGGTCCTTCTATGTCGACGGGCTGACCCACGCCCAGGCCGCGGAGCGATTCGGCTACACCCGCTGGGGCGTGGTCAACCTGGTCCGTGAGCACCGTGCCGGACGGCTGAACTTGTTCGCCGAGGCGCGCAAACCCGGCCCGCCGCCCGGGACGGCGCCGGCCAAGGACCACGCCCGCGCCCGAGTGATCGAGCTGCGCCGCGACGGGCTGTCGACTTACGAGATCTCGGCCCGCCTGTCCGGGGAGGGCACACCGCTGAACCGCACCAGCGTCGCCGAGATACTCACCGAAGAAGGCTTCGGGCGGCTGCTGCGCCACCCCGAACCAGCCGCCAGCATCAACCCGGCCACCATCGGACGCGACACCCGCCTACCCCGCACCAGCTCGCTGGACTTCGGCACCTGGCCGGGCAGGGTGGAGACCGGCAAGGCCGGGCTGCTGCTGCTGTTGCCCGACCTGCTCACCCTCGACCTACCCGATCTGGTGCGCGCCGCCGGCTACCCCGGTACCCGCGTCGTGCCCGCGCTCAGTTGGCTGGCCTCGCTGCTGGCGCTCAAGCTGACCCGAACTCGCCGGGTTAGCCACGTCGATGACCTGCTGCTGGCTGACCCCGCCGCGGCGCTGTTCTCCGGACTGTCGACCCTGCCGAAGAAGTCCGCGCTGACCGCCTACTCCTATCGCACCACGCACGAACACCAGCGCCGGTTTCTCGCCGCGCTGGACACCAACATGATCAAAGGTGGGTTGGCCAGCGCGGAACAAGCGGTCTTCGACCTGGACTTTCACGCCGTCATGCACTGGGGCGCCGACCCGGTGCTCGAGAAGCACTACGTGCCCACCCGCTCGCAACGCGCCCGCAGCGTGCTCACGTTCTTCGCGCAGGACTCGGGCACCCACAACCTGGTCTACGCCAACGCCGAGATCTCCAAAGCCAGCCAGGCCCGCGAGGTTATCGCCTTCTGCGACCACTGGAAACAGGTGTCCGGCGCCGACCCCACCATGCTGATCATGGATCAGAAGGTCACCAGCCAGCCCGTCCTGGCCGAACTCGACTCTCGCGGCGTGAAGTTCCTGACCCTGCGGATGCGCTCACCCGCGCTCGTGGCACAGATCAACGCCTTGACCCCCAGCGACTTCAAGACGATCACCTTGAACCGGCCCGGCCGGCACAACCGGCCCCGCGTACACGAATCTCGAGCCCGACTGACCAACTACCCCGGCACCGTGCGGCAACTCATCGTCACCGGGCTCGGCCGCGAAGCACCCACCGTGATCATCACCAACAACGACCAGCTCACGATCAAGGCACTCATCGAGCACTACGCCCGCCGGATGACCATCGAAGAACGCCTCGCCGAAATCATCCAAGCCTTCCACGCCGACGCGCTGTCCTCGACCGTCAACCTCAACGTCGACCTCGACATCGCCCTATGCGTACTGGCCCAAGCGCTGATCGCCGCGCTGCGCAACCGGCTATCCGGCTACGCCCACGTCACCCCCGACGTCATCCAGCGCCGCTTCCTGGAAACCCCAGGAACGATCACCACCACCGCCGATGCGGTCACCGTCCACCTCGACCGGCGCGCCTACTCACCCGTCCTGCGCACCGCCGACCTACCCAACGACACCAAAGTGCCCTGGTGGGACAACCGCACCCTACACTACAAGATCAACTGACTCACCCTTGCGGCGAACCAGTTGCGTGGAAATCCGCGCTAATCTGTGTAGCCGGGACGGACAGCGTCGGGGACTATGACGGGGAGGTGTGGTGCAGCTCCTGCGTATCGAGCACCAGACTTCGCTGGTCGCCGACGACATACGCGCAGCACTGAC
>JBOHER010000275.1:0-19824 GCA_050701115.1 Haloechinothrix sp.
CGGGTCGTTCATCTTCGCCGGCCCGTCCGGTGTCGGTAAGACCGAGCTGTCCAAGGCGCTGGCGAACTTCCTGTTCGGCGACGACGACGCGCTCATCCAGATCGACATGGGCGAGTTCCACGACCGCTACACCGCATCCCGGCTCTTCGGTGCCCCTCCGGGTTACGTGGGATACGAGGAGGGCGGTCAGCTGACCGAGAAGGTGCGCCGCAAGCCGTTCTCGGTGGTGCTGTTCGACGAGATCGAGAAGGCGCACCAGGAGATCTACAACACGCTGCTGCAGGTGTTGGAGGACGGGCGGCTGACCGACGGTCAGGGTCGCACGGTCGACTTCAAGAACACGGTGCTGATCTTCACGTCGAACTTGGGCACGCAGGACATCTCCAAGTCGGTGAGCCTCGGCTTCTCCTCCGGCGGCGAGGGCGAGGCCAAGTACGAGAAGATGAAGCAAAAGGTCAACGAGGAAGTGAAGAAGCATTTCCGACCCGAGTTCCTCAACCGGATCGACGACACCATCGTCTTCCACCAGCTCACCAAGGATCAGATCATCGAGATGGTGGACCTGATGACCGCGCGCGTCGAGAAGCAGTTGAAGGCCAAGGACATGGCCCTGGAGCTGACCGCGAGCGCCAAGGCGCTGCTCGCCAAGCGCGGTTTCGACCCCGTGCTGGGTGCTCGGCCGCTGCGTCGCACGATTCAGCGGGAACTCGAGGACCAGCTGTCCGAGAAGATCCTGTTCGGCGAGATCGAGGCAGGCCAGATCGTCGTCGTGGACGTCGAGGGATGGGACGGCGAAGGCCCCGACGACAAGGCGAAGTTCACCTTCCGGGGCGAACGCAGGCCCGCTGTCGTGCCGGACGCTCCGCCAGTAGGCATCGCGGCGGCCACCGGGAGTGAGTCCACCACCAGCGAGACTGAGTCCGAGTAAACCGGCAAGTGCAACGGGGCCCGGGGTGCATCCCTGGGGCCCCGTTGCACGTTGACGCTATTCGGCGGCCTTTGGGTCGGCGTGCAGGACTACCTCGAACTCCAGCAAGCTGGCGCCGCTGGCTACCGGTTTGCGGGCTTCTCCTGCGTGGGCGGCCTTGGCGCCGCCACTCGCCCAGTTCTGGAAGTCTTCTTCGGTTTCCCATTTGGTGTAGACGAAGTACCGATCCTCGCCCGCGACCGGCCTGAGCAGCTCGAAGCCGAGGAACCCCGGGGAGGAATCGACCGTGCCAGCACGGGCGGCGAACCGCTTCTCCAACTCGGGCCCCGCACCCTCGGGAATCTCGATCGCATTGATCTTCACAACAGCCATAGGCTCAGGGTATCCGCATCACCCGGCAAATGGACGTAGCTCAGCGGCGCAACGGGCCCGGATAGAGGTGCTCGTCAGGCGGAATCCCTACCCCACGGAACCATGCGTCGAAGAACGCACCCAGATCACGCTCGGTCCGAGCCTGGACGAACCGCTCGAGCTCGGGCCAGGACGCATTGCTGTGCTGGTGCGCGGCCGGCCACGCGCGCAGTACCTCGTCGAACACCGCTTCGCCGACCTTCTTGCGCAGCGCGTGCATGGCCAGCAGGCCCTTGCTGTACAGCCCGGCGAACTCCTCACCGGCACCCATCTCGTGCAGCTTCGTCGCCCAGATCGTCTCCATGGTCCGGATCTGGTGGATCACCGTGCGGTAGTGCTCGTCGAGGTTGACGCCCTCCTGGTCCTCGATCCACAGCCACTGGGCGTAGCTGGCGAAGCATTCACTCAGGCACAGATCCGACCAGGACCTGATGGACACCGAGTTGCCGAACCACTGGTGCGCGTATTCGTGCACGAGCACGTGCTCCTCGGCCCATGACGCGTAGGTGGGGCGGCCCTGCGTCTCGAGGGCGAACGGAATCGCCTCGTTCAGGTAGATCCCGCCCGCCGCCGTCTGCGGGTACGGACCGAACTTGTCCACCATGAACTCGATGACCTCGGGCAGCCTGGCCTCCACCGAACGCTTGTCCTCGGCGCCGGGAGCGTAGGCGCTGACCACCGGGGTGCCATCGGGCAATCGCGATCGGTCGATGGTGAACTTGTCGATCGCCACCGTGGTGAGGTAGCTGGCGACCGGGTTGGTGTCGAACCAGGTGTAGGTGGTCCAGCCGTCCGTGGTGCTGCGGGGACCCTCGGTGCCGCCTGCGACGACGGTCCATTCCTCCGGCACCCGCGCGGTGAGCCGGAAGGTCGCCTTGTCCCGTGGGGTGTCGTTGACCGGGTACCAGAACGACGCCGAGTGCGGCTCGCCGAGGACGAAGGCCCCACCCGACGACGTGTACTGCCAGCCTTGCTTTTCCACCAGCGGCCTGCGGGTGTGCGCCGGTGTCCCCGCGTAGCGCACCCGCACGGTGAACTCGGTGTCCTTGGCGATCGGGTCGGCCGGGGTGATCACCAGCTCGAACTCCGGCTCTCGAGTGAACGTTGCCTGCCTGCCGTTCACCTCCACCGCGCTGACCCGCAGCCTGCGGAGATCCAGATTGAATCGGCTGAGGTTCCTGGTCGCCCGGGCCGTCATGGTGCTGTCGCCGTCGAGGTGCTTGCGCTGGGGGTGGTAGCTGATCGAGACGTGGTAGTCGAGCGCGTCGTACCCGCCGTTGCCGTCCTTCGGGTAGTACGGGTCGCCTGCCCCCGGCTCACCCGGCGTGGCGTCGAGCACAGACAGTCGAGGGCTGGCGGGCAGGTAGCCGATTAGGGTGCAGAGGATGCCGACCAGCAGCATTGTTCCGGCTCGTCGGCTGCGCATAGAAGGAGCGTAGGTGAACCACCGTGAGGACGTCGTTGACTTCGGTGGCACCGGCCAGCCGATCGTGCTGTTGCACGGCTTGATGGGTCGCGCCCGTACGTGGTGGTCGGTGTCGCAATGGTTGACCCGCTACGGCCACGTGGTCGGCCTGGACGCACGCGCGCATGGCCGCAGCCCACACCGGGGGCGGGCGGTCACCGAGGAGTTCGCCGACGACGTCGCCACCCTGATCAGACAGCTCGACGCTGGACCCGCGGTCGTGATCGGGCATTCGATGGGCGGACTGCATGCCTGGACGGCGGCCGCGCGGCACCCTGATCTGCTGCGCGCCGTGGTGGTCGAGGACATGGCAGCCGACCAGCGCGGCGGAACCGTTGAGGTGTGGCGGGGCTACTTCGACTCCTGGCCGGTGCCGTTCCAATCACTCGCCCAGGTGCGACAGTTCTTCGACCCCTACGGCGACTACTTCGTCGAATGCATGGAGGAACGAGCCGACGGCTATCACCTGATCGCCGACATGGAGGTCCTCTACGACATCGCCCAGGAATGGGGCGATCGCGAGTACTGGTCCTATGTGGACGAAGTGCGGTGCCCGGTACTGGTCGTCGAAGCGGGAATCACGATGATGCCACCCGGTCAGCAGGCCGAGATCGCCGCGCGGGTACCGGGCGGGGGCACGCACGTGCGGATCGAGGGGGCCGGTCACGTGGTGCACGACGACGCGCCGGAGGCGTACCGAGGAGCGGTCGAGGCGTTCCTTTCTCGCGTGCTCGGGCGCTAGCCGATCCGCGCGCATCGAATGGCCCAGTGCGTTGAGTGCACTGAATAGGAACCCGCAATTGGTTACAGTCCGTTCGCCGGGCAAGTGCCGTGAGTGCTGAGTCGGTGTTGTGCGCACTGGCGGGCCGCTTGCGTGGCTGTTTCGCGGGCGGGCAGCGGCCGGGCGTGGCGGAGATACTCCCACATGCCGTAGACCTCGACTGCGAACGCAGTCAGTGCTGCCGGTGACGCGTCGGCCCAGGCTTCGATTGATCTGGCCCACTGTTCGGCGTGCTCGGGGGTGTTCCCGGCTTCGATCATCCGGATGACGAGGTAGGCGGGGTCGGCCCAGTCGGCACCGATGTGCGCCCACGCCCAGTCGACGGGCCGGGCGGTGTCGGCGATGAGGAGGTTGAGCGAATGTAGGTCGGTGTGCAGCAGGGTGTCACCGGACACCTGGTCGATGGCGCGGGATTCAACCTGGGCGAAGGTGTCGAGGTTCGTGCGTGCCCAGGGGTCCAGTCCGGCGGGCGGATCGTCGCGGAGTCGTCGCCACGCGGACATGCGCGCCATCTTCTCGCCCAGCGTGGGAAGGCCATCGACTGGTGAGGGTGTCAGCTCGCGCGTGAGCTCGGAGACAGTGTGTGCGATCAGCGGGAGATGGTCCGAGCCTGGTGAGAGGTTGGCGTGCCGCCCGGCGACGTGCTCGAAACCGAGCAGCAGCCAACCACTTTTCTCGATCTGCCAGAGCAGGCGGGGCGCTAGGACGGGAAGCCATGGCGCGATCCGGGCTTCGATGCGGTGCTGCCGAGCCTGAGGGTTGTCCGCGCGCGTGCCTTTGGCGAACACCCTCGCCCCGGACGCCAAATGCAGGGCGGCGGCGAAATCGGCACTTGTTGCACTTGCCGGTCAGCGAGGGCCACAGCTCGTCGTCCACCACGAATCCAGCGTCCTTGATGGCCTCCACGGTACGCACCAGGCGCTTCCGGGCCTCACGCCCGTGTGCGGCTGGATCGTCTGCGTCGGTGGGTACATGGTGAATGAACCGCCCGGCCACTGCCGTGCAGAACTTGGCGTAGTCGCGAGTGTGCAGGATGAAGGCGTGCCAGCCGGTGTCCACCTCATCGCTCGGTGACAGCGGCTGCGCCGTCGTGGCGCACGCGCCGAGGAATGCCAGCGCCTGGTCCATGATCTGCTCGGCGCGAGGTGGGGCGATGCCTTCCTCGGCTACGATGCGGCCAGTCAGCCGGTCGAATAGGGCGGGCGCGACCAACGATCGGCCCGTCCGGGGTTCAGCGAGAATGGCGGTCACGATTCCTCCAAGTAGTCAGCTTGTTCAGGTTGTGTAGGTCGTTCGGCCCCGGCCCATGGGTGTCGAGCGCGGCGGGCTGCCGGACCGCGACAAGGGAGCGCTGAGCACGCGTCAGATTCGGACATGAAACTGTGGGAGATCGGGCGCGGCTAGCTCACTTCACGGGCATCCCTCCTTCCGTTCGCGCGGCGGGCGGGAGGCCGGATCGTCGTGGCCGCCAGATGTTGGCCAGTTCGTTGCGCGGGATGCGGGCGACTTCGGTGCGGTCCGCGCTGCGCAGGTGCGCGATGTCGATGTAGTCGCCGAGGAACTTCATTAGCACCAATACCAGCGGGCGATCAACAGGGCCGACGACGTGTGTGGTGAACCCGTTGCGGCTGGCCCGGCGCAACAGTTCGTCCACCTCCGGTGGGTCGATCGTTGGCCTCACCTAACGCTCCTCGGGTTGGGGCTGGGCCGCCATCGCGAGCCCGCTGAGACTGGCGGCAGCGGTGCGGTCGTCCAGGCCGCCGCTTGCCGCGCGGTGCGGCGCTCGCGCGCGATCAGTTCGGTGACCGGCACCAACTCGCGGTCCCGGCGGTCGGGGTCGTGGTAGCCGGTGTCCAGCTCCGGCGGTGGCGGGACGACGCGGCCGTCGATCACCAGCCCCTCGCGGGCCGCTCGTTCGTCCTTGCGCTGGGCTTCCCGCCGAGCGAGCAGCACGAGCACCGCCAAGGCAAGGGCGGAGGAGATGATCACTGCCATGGCGCACATCACCCGTCGCCCCGGTCGCGGCTGGTGACCCGAGTGCCGGACAGCCCTACTCGGGCGACCAGGCTGGCGGGAATGCGGTACCTCGGCACGGTGCGTTCTCCCGGCCAGCGCAGGATCGGCCGGTCGGGGTCAACCTGAGGCCACAGCGTGTGCGTCAGCACGACGACGGGGGCGCGGTACACGGTGCGGGTCGGTGGGGCCGCCAGCCATGCGCCTGGGCCCACCGGCTCGATCACGGTGGGCCGCGCGCCCTCCGGCGGCAGCACCGATTGGCCGAGCCCTGTCAGGAAGTAGCCGCGACCCTGATACGGCCGCAAGATCACCCTGCGTTCGGCGTCGGAGCCCCGCCGCTGGACGGACCCGGTCGCTCCGCCCGGGAGCATCGGGACGGGTGCCGGCGGGATGTCGCTTGATCGCATGGAGGTAACGAAACCGCAGTTCAGAGCGCCAGGACACCCCAACCAGCCGTGATCTTGTGGGACAATATGTCCCTGTTTAACCGGGATAACCTGCACGGGTCAGGAACGGGCTACGGTTCGCCTCAGCAGGAAGGGAAATGACCATGCCGACGGTGACACGAAGTGTCCGGCAGGAGCAACGGCAGCTTGCCGCGCGGCTCCGAGCCGAGCACAAGACGTGGCCGGAGGTCGCGGCAGTGTTCTGCGAACGCTATGGCGTGAACGTCCGCGCGGCGCTGCGGATGGCGCGGGACTGGAGCCAACGCGACACCGCCGACGAGTGGAACAATCGCTGGCCCGATGACCCCAAGACGTTCAAGAACTTCTCGTACTGGGAGCTGTGGCCCGGCCCGACCGGGCACGCGCCCTCCCTGGAGGTGCTGGGACGCCTGGCGGCACTGTACGAGTGCAGCATCGCCGACCTGGTCAGCGACTGCGCCGACTTCCGACCGAACGACCCGGCCTACCGGGACGGGCGACAACTGGCTGCCTTGCCCGGCGTTATCCAACCGGACGCGAAAGAGCACGATCTCCACGAACTCATCACGCGATTGGAGCTGATCGACGTACGAACTTGCCCGGCTGACCTCAACGTGGTCGCAGCGCTTGGGCGCGGCGACCAGCCGCCGCGCGCTGCTGCTAAAGCTCAGCGCCGGGCTGTCACTGGCGGCGGCCTCCCCGGCGCTAGCCGACGACACCCCCAGCGACAGCCCAACCGCCCTGCCCGCCAGCCAGGGTGAGGACTTCGCGGGCATCTGGCACAGCCGCTACGTCTACCCCAGCACCGGCCGCAAGGACGACTTCGTCGGCGAGCACTACCTCGTGGCCCGCCAGCACGGCAACCGACTGATTGGCCAGAGCCTGCCGCACACCACCGGATCCCAGCTACGGATCGAACTCGCGCTGGAGTCACCGGTCGCGACCGGAGCTGGCGCGAAACGACCTCGCCGCACGGCTACTACAAGGGCGCGACCTACCACGGGACCCTGCAACTCGTAGTCGACCCCAGCGGGCGGCACATGCGCGGCATGTGGCTCGGGTTCGGCCGCGACTTCACCATCAACAGCGGCGAGTGGACCCTGGCCTGGCAGGACGGCTCTACCGCGAAGTCCGTGCAGCGCCGCTATCACGAGAGGGTCTAGCTAGCTGCCGAAGTCCTGGCCGGTGATCACTGCGACGATCGTCGTCCCTGGACGGAACCGGCCGTTCGCCATGACGTCGAACAGGCCGTACATCATCTTCGCCACGTACACCCAGTCCAGCCGTAGCCCGTGGCGTTGCTGGAAGTCATCGATGAAGCGATTCAGCTCCACATTCGACTTGGCGAACCCGCCGAAGTGGTAGCCGGTTTCGATCGCCCAGTTGCTCGTCTTCTTGTCGAACGCGGCCCGTTGGAGTTCGGCCACATCATGGCGAAGGAAGTCGCCGCCCTTCAGAACCGAGAACCCGATCGCGGTCTGTCGGTCATCCAGTGCGGAGGCGATCCCGGCGAGCGTGCCGCCGGTTCCGCAGGCGCAGCAGATCACGTCGAAGTCGACCTCGATCTCCTCGACCAGCTCGGCGCAGCCTGACAGGGCAAGGGCGTTGCTGCCGCCCTCGGGGATCAGATAGAAATCGCCGAAGCGTTCACGGAGCAGTTCGATCACCGCTGGGTCGTTCTTGGCGCGGTACGTGCTGCGATCCAGATAGGTCAGGCGCATGCCCCGGTCGACGGCGTACTGCAGCGAGGGATTCAACGGCCGGTGCTCTTCGCCGCGGATTACTCCGATCGTGTCGAACCCGAAGTAGTGGCCTGCTGCGGCCACGGCACGGATATGGTTGGAGTACGCGCCGCCGAAGGTCAGCAGCCTGGATGCCCGGTACTCCTTGGCCGCCTCGAGGTTGTACTTCAACTTGCGCCATTTGTTACCCGTCAGCTCAGGATGGATCAGGTCATCCCGCTTCAGGAACACCCGCACTCGCGCGACGGCGAGCCGCTCGTCGCACAGTTCCACCAGCGGCGACGGCAGCCGTAGCCGCAACGGGACACCAACCATGTGGGCCGGGTGGGACTTGAACCCACAACCTGACAGATTATGAGTCTGTTGGTCTGACCTGCTGAGCTACCGGCCCGAAACGCCTGTCGCGACGCTACCCCAATGCGGCTGGCCCAATGCGGCTGGTCGGCGGCCAGGCTCTTGCGGTCTCTTCCGGTAGAGGCGTGGTGCCCGTGGACTCCCCCATGGGGTGGGTCGGCCGTGCCGTTCTGGAGCTGTGCTGTGGTTATCGATCGCCCGCCGGTCGTTGTCCCGGGTCCGGGCTGCCGGGGTGCGTCCTGGTCCCCAGGTCGCGCGGCTGCCGGAACAGTCGGTCGGTGTGCCAGACCACGATCCCATCCGACTCGCCCGACAAGACCCGCTCCTACCCCTGCCGCCGCACCCCGCGCTTCCACGCCGCCCGCGTTACCATCCCGTTCCGTGCCCATACATCAACGGTATGCCCGCAAATGATTGGTCGCCGACGGGTCATTCAGTGCGTCGAGTGCACTGACACTAGCGGCTGCGATCTCCTGGCAGCAGCGACGGCCATTCGACCCGCTCGATGAGCGGCATACCCAGCCGAGCCGCGACCTCGGCGCGCAGTTGCGGCAGGCGCGCGTAAAGCACATCGCCCGGGCACTGCGTCGAGTTGAAGTCACGGTGTCCTTTGATCAGGTTGGGATGGATGTCGTACTGATAGGCCATATAGCTGACCAGGTCCACCATGGAGTTCCACTGTGACTCCGGCATGTTCTCCTTGGTGTAGAGGCCCTCGTTCTCGATCCCGATCACGTAGCGGTTGTGGTCCCGTACGTTGGCTCCCACTACGTGCCGGCGCCCCTCGCGCAGGATCTCCCAGCTGCGGTGGCGGCCTTCGGTGATCCAGCCGCCACGGCTGATGGTGAACTGCTGGCCGGTGTCGATCCATCCCCGCGAGTCCATGTGGAAGTTCTGCATCGCCCGGGAGATCTCGAACGCGCGATCGAGCGAGTAGTCGTCGGTGTTGCCCGGCTTCACGGTGTGGTGCACCACGATGTACACCGGCGCGTGGTCCTCAACCACGATCGGGTCGCTGGGTGGGCGGGCGCGCCACTGCCGGGTGCCGAAAACCTGCGGTTGGCGCACGCGAGCCCGGTGCTGCTCGGCCGCCGCGACGCCGGGCACCGCGAAGCCGCCGATCGCCGTGGCGGCAAATCCGCCTCTGAGCAGAGCGCGACGGCCGATGCCTGAGTTGCCTGCCATCCTCCGATCCCTCCCTCGACCCCTGATTCACCGGGCTGACGGTAACCCGGCGATCGTGGCACGACCACTCAGGACGAACCAGTCGGGATTATTGCGGGTGATCTCCGGCTCTCAGTGCTCGCCGGGTAGGGCGAATCGCCCATTCTCGGCTTGCTCGACCAGCCCGTCCACGAGCAGCGAGTTCAGACACCGGTCCCGCTGGCCGTCCACCGGCCACACCACGTCCAGCCGCGCCTTCGGCACCGGTTCGGCGGTGCCACGAAGGACGTCCAGCAGCAGCCCGCGCACCTGCCGGTCGGTGCCTGCGAACCGCTGCACCGGTTTGGCGGGTCCGGCATAGGCGGGCCGCCCGGCGTACTGCCAGGCGCAGGCGTCGAGCAGCGGGCAGTCGGCGCAGCGGGGCGCGCGGGCGGTGCACACCATGGCGCCCAGCTCCATCAACGCGGCGGAGAACCGGGCGGCGCGGGCGTCGGCCTGGGGCAGCAGCGCGTCGACGTCGGCCAGGTCACGGGTGGTCGATGGTGGGCAGGCGTCTCCCGCACCATGCACCGCACGTGCGACCACCCGCCGCACGTTCGTATCCACCACCGGTGCCCGCTCGCCGTAGGCGAAAACTGCGACGGCGCGCGCGGTGTACGCGCCGATCCCGGGCAGCGCTAGCAGGGTGTCCACCTCATTGGGTACGACGTCGTCGTGTTCGGCCGCGATGACCCCTGCTGCCGCGTGCAATCGGAGGGCGCGTCGCGGGTAACCCAGCTTCCCCCAGGCACGAACCACCTCGCCCTGGCTTTCGGCCGCCAGCGCGGACGGCACCGGCCAGCGTGCCAGCCACTCCTCCCAGATCGGCCGCACGCGGGGAACAGGGGTCTGCTGCAGCATGATCTCGCTGACCAGCACGCCCCAGGCCGTGCAGTCGGCGCGCCGCCAGGGTAGGTCGCGCGCCGTGCGATCGAACCAGTCGATGAGGGTGTCCGCGTCGATTCTCATGACGCGCCCATGGAGGGTTCTGCACAATCCGGTCGACAGGGGCGGGCCGGAGCTCGCGGGGGCCCGCTCGTGGCGGCTGGATGCGGGTGAGATACGAACGGCGGGTTACCCGACGTGCGTGCATGGCCCGACTTTCGCATAAGACACAGTGTGCCCTCAGGTGAAAGTCGCCATCGAGTTCCCCGTCAGTTGGGGCGAAACAGCGGAAAGTCGCCGCCGGCTTTCCGCTAGGGGACCTCGGTGAGCTCGCCGGTGCGCACGTCGTAGACAAAGCCGCGCACGACCGTCTTATAGGGCAGGAAGGGGCTGCGGCGCACCCGCTCGACCGACTGCCGGACGCTGGCGTTGACATCCCGGAATGCCTCGACCGCCCAGGTGGGCCGCAGCCCGGTGTCGTGCTCGAGTTCGTCCTTGAACCCGTCCTCGGTCACCAGGTTCAGGCCGCAGTCGGTGTGCTGCACGATGAGCACCTCGCGGGTCTCCAGCTTGCGCTGGCTCAGCGCGAGGGAACGGATCATGTCATCGGTGACCACCCCGCCCGCATTTCGAAGTACGTGGGCCTCACCCTCCAGCAGGCCGAAGATCTCAAACACCCGGATGCGCGAGTCCATGCAGGTGAGGATCGCGACGTGCAGCTTGGGCTTCGGCGAAGAACGGTCGCCGTGGACCACAAGGCCTAGTTCCTTGTTGCGGACGAGTAGTTCGTCGATAGCGGTCAAGAGTGCCTCCGGGGCGGCCGGTCAGCCACAGTGTCTTGTTCGTAAGTCGGGTTATGCACGGCATACGGTGCACCTGTCGTTGGTCTCTCACCTGCATCCAGCCGCCACGAGCGGGCCTCCGCGAGCTCCGGCCCGCCCCTGTCGACTCCGATTGTGCATAACCCTCACAGTGTCTTGTTCGTAAGTCGGGTTATGCACGGCATAACCCTCACATGGCTCGACTAAGAATTGGAACTCTCTTCTCACCACTTGGGCAAGGTTGTTTAGAGCAATGTCACTCTCCGCCAGCCGCACGACAGCTGATCGAGCATCAGGTTTCTGGTGCTCAAGGTCCGAACCAATGCTGCTCGGCCGTTCGGGGTGGGGCCGAGGACGATCCGACGCGCAGTTCCGTGTCGAGCGTGATCACCCTTTGGCCCGGGTGTGCGAACCCAGTCGACCCTGAGGTGTCCAGCAGCAGTGCGCCCGCCGCGCGACCTTTCTCCCGCACCGGCTGATACACGGTGGTCAGTCCCTTGGCCTGCGCCTCGGCGATCCCGTCGAAGCCGGTGATGGTCAGGTCGGCTGGCACCCGCAAGCCGCGGCGATGCGCTTCGGTCAGTGCTCCGATGGCGAGGATGTCTGAGGTGCAGATCAGGGCAGTGACCTGGGGGTTGGTGTCGAGCAACTGGCGAGCTGCCGACACCCCATCGGGCAAACTGTGCTCGAAGCGTTCCACCACCGGAACGGTGGACCAGTCGACGCCGACGCCTGCGAAGGCCGCCGCCAGCGCGCTGAGCCGAGCCCGCTGCACGTGGTAGTGCGCATTCTGCTGGCGGGCCAGTGGGGCGAAGCCGTCCCTGCGTTCGCGGGACAGCCGCATGCACAGCACGCCGACCTCGCGATGGCCGAGTTCGATGAGGTGATGGGCGAGCGTGGTCATCGCGGTGGCATCGTCCGGCCCAACCCGGTCCACACCGTGCAGCACCGGCTGATCGATGATCACGATCGGCACCGGTCGTTGCAGCACGGCCGCCAGATGCGGATCGTCGTCGGGGACCGAATAGACGACGAAACCGTCGACCCCCGCCCGGTGCACGGTCGCGACGTTCTCGCGACCAGGACCGGCGGGCACCAACTGCAGGCCGACACCCGCGTCCTCGCAGGCAAGGGCGAGGCCCTCGAGCACGCCGAGCGCCGCGGGGTCGCGGAACGCGTAGGAGAGGTTCTCGGTGAGCAGCAGGCCGACCGCGCCAGCCTTGCGGGTCCGCAGCGATCGCGCGACCGGATCAGGGCCGGGGTACCCCAATTTGCGCGCTGTTTCGAGCACCCGGTGGCGCAGCTCGGGGGAGAGCTGGTCGGGTCGGTTGTACGCGTTGGACACGGTGGTTCGTGACACGCCGAGTTCGGCGGCAAGCGACGCCAAGGTCGCCTGTCGTCTGGTGCGCATCGGGCGGCTCACACAGGGAACGTTAACGGTTCAGAAGGCATCGGAGAAGCCGAGGTGGAGCTGTGCCGCGATCGGAGCAGCGTGATCGGCTCTCACGCTGGGTGAGGTGACTGTCTGTGCGTCACCCGCATGAGGTACTCTGAACTGACAACCGTTTCCATTAGCTATTGCGGTGTACAAAGCCGGTGAATGGAGTCAGCAAGATGATCACGACCCGACGTCGTCGAACGATCGGAGTTGCCGCGACCGCAGTGGCGCTGACGCTCGGTGCATGCGGGTCGGATGAGCCCGCCGAGAACGCCGACGACGGGATCGCGGTGGTCGCTTCGACGGACGTCTGGGGCAGCGTGGTCAGCGCGGTCGGCGGCGACCTGGTCTCGGTCACTTCGATCATCGACGACCCGGCGGCCGACCCGCATTCGTACGAGAGTACGGCCACGGACGGCCTCGAGGTCGCCGATGCCGAGCTGGTGGTCTACAACGGCGGCGGCTACGACGACTTCGCCGGGAAGCTGGCCGAGCAAGCAGGCGATGTCCCCGTGATCGAGGCCTTCGCCTTGTCCGGCTACGCCGAGGACGCGCACGCCGAGGAGGCGCACGCCGAGGATGAGGCGCACGGCCACGACGAGGACGCGCACGACCACGGTGCCAACGAGCACGTGTGGTACGACCTGCCGACCGTCGCCAAGGTGGCCGACGAGGTGGCCGAGCAGTTGGCGGAGATCCAGCCCGAGCACGCCGAGACCTTCACCGGCAACGCCGCCGCCTTCCAGGCTGAGCTGGGCGAGCTGACCAAGCGGCTGGCCGAGATCGGTGCGGAACAACCCGATGCCGCGGTGCTGGCCACCGAACCGGTCGCGCACTACCTGCTCGACGGTGCCGGGCTCACCGACAGCACCCCGGATTCGTTCAGCCGGGCGATCGAAGGCGAGACCGATGTGCCGGTGGCCGCGCAGGACGAGGTCAACCAGCTGATCGAAGGCAAGCGGGTGGTCGCGGTGATCAACAACCCGCAGACCGAGACCCCGGTGACCGAACAGGTGCTGATCCAGGCCCAGAATTCAGGCGTGCCCGTTGTGGACATGACTGAGACACTGCCCGAAGGGGAAACCGACTATCTGACGTGGATCAGTGGGCAGGTGGACGCGTTGGCCGCTGCGGTGGGTCGATGACCAACACCGCGATCGAGATCAGGGGCGCCAGCCTCGCCTTCGGTGACCGGAACTTGTGGTCCGGCCTCGATCTCGACGTGGCAGGCGGCGAGTTCCTCGCTGTTCTCGGACCCAACGGGTCGGGTAAGACCAGCCTGCTGAAGGTACTGCTCGGGCAACAATCGCTCACCGAAGGTACGGTGCGGTTGCCCGGCGCGACAGGGCCTGCCCTGGGTTATGTGCCGCAGCAAGGCGCATCGGATGTGCCGCTGACCCTGCGTGGGATCGACATGGTCGGCCTCGGCCTCGACGGCCACCGCTGGGGGCTGGGATTGCGGAGCCGGAAGGCGCGGCGACGTCGGGTCGCCGAAGCGATCGAGGCGGTCGACGCGACGTCGTTCGCACACCGGCCGGTTGCCCTGCTCTCCGGCGGTGAGCGGCAGCGCTTGCGTGTCGCGCAAGCACTGGTCGGCCAGCCACGCGTGCTGCTGTGTGACGAGCCGTTGCTGTCCCTCGATCTCGCGCACCAGAGCGCAATCAGCGAGCTGATCGATCGGCGGCGGCGCGAAGCGGGCACCGCGATTCTGTTCGTGACACACGAGATCAACCCGATCCTGTCCTATGTGGATAGATTGATCTACCTTGTGGACGGTCGCTTCCGGATCGGTACGCCGGATCAGGTGATGACCTCGGCCACGCTGTCCGACCTCTATCGCACGACGGTCGAGGTGGTGCGCCTCGGTGGCCAGATCCACGTCGCCGGGGCACACAGCGCGTTGTGCGAGGACGAACCACACCACGTGCACGAGCAGGTGTCGTGATGGAGAACTTCTTCAACTTCGAGCTCACCTTTCGGTTGCTGGGCCTCGACTTCGTGCAGAGTGGGCTGATCGCGGCCGCTGTGCTCGGCCTGGCCGCCGGTGCCATCGGCCCGCTGATCGTGATGCGCAGGATGGCTTTCGCCGTGCACGGTACGGCGGAGTTGGCGTTCACCGGTGCCGCTGCCGCGTTGCTGCTGGGGGTAAGTGTCGGGTTCGGCGCGCTCGGCGGAGCGGTGGTTGCCGCGTTGCTGCTTGGCATCCTCGGCGGTGAGGCGGCTGAACGGGATTCAGTGATCGGTGTCGTGCTCTCGTTCGGGCTCGGCCTCGGCGTGCTGCTGCTGTGGTTCTACCCGGGACGCACCAGCAACAAATTCGGTCTCCTCGTCGGCCAGATCGTGTCGGTGGACTCGGCTGATCTCGATCTGTTCGTGTGGTCTGTGATCGGCATTCTCCTGGTGCTCGCCCTGATCTACCGTCCGCTGCTTTTCGCCAGCGTTGATCCGATCGTGGCCGCGGCCCGGGGGGTTCCGATCGCCCTGCTCACCCCGGTGTTCGCCGTTCTGGTCGGGGTGGCCACCGCGCTCGGGGTGCAGACCGTCGGGGTGCTGTTGGTGCTCGCGCTGCTGGTGACGCCTGCTGCCGCTGCTTGCCGGGTCACGTCCAGCCCGCTGCTGGCCACCGTGCTCGCGGTGCTGTTCGCCGAGACCGCCGTCATCGGCGGCATCGTGCTGTCGCTGGCTCCCGGGGCGCCGTCGAGCCCGTTCGTCACGACGATCTCATTCTTGATCTACGTGGTGTGCAGGCTGATCGCCTACCGGCGCGGGCGTGCCCGCAAGGGCGGCGCGGACGCCGCGGCGCGACCGCAGGCCGCTCCGGTCGCCGGTTAAGGCAGCATCAGCAGAACCTGCAGCTCACCGATGATGCCGCCGAGCACGCCGCCTACGGTGATCAGTTTCCATTCGTCCTGCTTGAATGCGGGCCGGAGCAGGTTCTCGTACTGCTCAGGGGTGAGCGAGAGCATGCGCTCGGAGACCACGGCTGCCACGTCCATCGCCTCGGTGAGGTAAGCCTGGGCGTGCCGTGCGGTATCGGCGAACTGCCGCATCGCGCGGATCGAGGCGTCCCGCTTCATCTGTCGCATCCGCTCGGGGCCGATGGTCAGCGCGACGACCGGCTTGGCCATGCTGGACTGCTCGTCGACGGCAGCACTCACCATTCGCTGCACCATCGCGAACACCCGGTCCGAGCGGGGCCCGCTGAGGATCCCTTCGAGCAGCTTGGGCACGGTGAGCAACTCGTTCGCGATGATCCGGCCGTACTCGTGTGCCACCTCGGCCCGCCTGCGGTGGAACTTGCCGTGCACGGTGAACCGGCCGAACAGGGTGATCGGCCTGCGCGGCCGGAACACCATGTTGATGGCCAGCCAGTCGGTGAGGAACCCGATCGCGAAGCCTGCGATCGGCATCACAAGGGGCTGCTTGGTCAGCGCCCACACGATCGACTGGCCGATGCCGAGCAGGAAGCCGAAGTAGATGCCCGAGCGGGCGATGTAGGTCATCTCGGGGCGGGAAAGGTCCCGGATGATCCGAACCAGCGTGGTCTTGTTGGCGGTCAGGTATTCGACCGCCAGCTGCCTGAGGTCGAGCACGGCGTCGACGTTAGTCCTCAGCTCATCGATCAGCTGGTGCACGAGGCGTGGTGAGCCGGCCTGCAGCTGCTTGATGACCAGTTCCTGGCCCATCGGCGGCAGGGACTCCCAGACGCTGGGATGGTGTTGGGCCAGCACGTCACGCGCGGTGTGGTCGATCGCGTGCAGGAGCGGCTGCTCGATCTCGCGGACGACTCGATCCGGGTCGATCCTGGCGAAGACCTCGCGTGGATCAAGCAGGTTGTCGGTGACGAGTTCGGCTGCGATCACGGCCATCCGCACGCCGTGCTTGGGCACCACACCCTGCCAGCCGAGGAAGGGCTTGATCCCGACGAAGGTCAGCGGGCGGAACATCATCTCGATCGCCACGCGCTTGGTCAGGTAACCGATCAGCGCGGCGATGAACGGGATCGCGGCGTAGATCGCCCAGTTCTCGGCGAGATCGGCGAGGATGACGTCCACAGTTGTTGGCTCCGCTGTTGTGTGCTCTGCAGAACCATAGCGGCGGGTAGGTGTGGAGTGACCGATGAGTGCGCGGAGTCTCAGCGCGGCAGTCAGTGCAGCATGAGCAGCACCTGGAGCTCACCGACCAGCCCGCCGATCACGGCGCCGACGGCGATCAGTTTCCACTCGTCCTGGCGGAACGCGGGGCGGAGCAGGGCTTCGAACTCCACCCGGTTGAGCTGGCGCATCCGTTGCACGATGGTGTTGCGGACGTCCAGCGCGCCGACCGCATAGTCCTCGGCATGGTGCACCGTGCGCGGTACCCGGTCGACGGCCTTCTGCACGGCGGTGGACTTCATCTGCTGGAACCGCTTCGAGCCGACGGCGACCACGACGAACGGCTTGACGATCCCCGCTTGCGAGTCGATGGTGCGCTGCACCTCGCGGTGGATGATTTGGAACAGCCGGTCCGATTTGGGGCCGGTCAGCACCGCCTCCATGATGTTGGGAATGGTGATGATCTCGGCGGCGATCATGTCGCCGTAATCGGCCGCGACCTGGTCCCTGCGCTTCTGGAAGACACCGTGCCAGGTGAACACACCGAGGAACTTCTTGGGCTCACGCGGCAGAAAGATCATCTTGAGCGCTAGCCAGTCGGTGAGCCAGCCGATGACGAAGCCGAAGATCGGCATGACGATCGGCTGCCGGGTGAGTGTCCACACGATCAGCTGAACGATGCCGAGGGCGAATCCGAAGTAGATTCCGGAACGCGCGATGAAGGCCATCTCCGGGCGTGAGATGTCCCTGATCAGCTTGTTCAGCAGCGCCTTGTCCCGCACCAGGTTCGTCACGACCATGTGCTTGAGATCGAAGACTTCCTCGATGTTGTCCGCGAACTGCTTCATGATCTTGGAGATGGCCTTGGGCGCTTCGGACTGCACGCGGCTGAGCAGCAGGCGTTGGGCGGCAGGCGGCAGCATCTCCCACAGTTGCGGCTGGTACTGCTCCATGACTTCGCGAGTGATCTCGTCGACCGCTTCGAGTAGCGGCCCCTCGACCTCCTTGGCGATCTGTTGCGGATCGAGCCGGGCGAAGATTTCCTTGGGATCAACCAGGTTTCTGGTCAGCGTCTCGGTGGCGATGGTGGCCATCCGCTCGGCGTTGGCAGGCAGCACACCCTGCCAGCCGAGGAACGGCTTGATGCCGACGAACTCGATCGGCTCGAACATCATCTCGATCGCGACCCGCTTGGTGATGTAGCCGATCAGGGCGGCGATGAACGGGATGGACGCATAGAGCGGCCAGCGAGCCGAGACGTCGGCCACGATGGCATCGATGTCCACGTGAGCTCCCTCGCCGCCGGTTGGTTCCCCCTTGCTGCGCGGAACGGTAACCGGCGAGCGTGCACGGATTGTGCGCGGGTATGACCGATCGTGGTGGTCATTACGGCGGGGTTCGGCAGCGAACGCGGTGACGACTGTCGACGGCAGGTGAAATCGGATGCCGCGCAGCGATCAGTTCCCGCGCGAGGATGCCCCGCGCCTCAGCGATCATCTCGCTCCGCTTCGTCGGCCGTACGGCGTCCAGACTTTCCGGACCAGCCCAACTCATGAACGTGATCAATTCGGTGTCCAGGGAGTGTGTACCTGAGCAGTGCGAGCACCTGAGTTGGCGTGTCTGCGTCGAGCTAGATGCGCATTAGGCCGCAGGGCTCTTCCGCCCGCTGCGCCAACTATCCACGTACTCTGCGAAGTCCAGCGCATCCTGTGCGGCGTCCGCATCCACTGATGGGTAGTAGTCGGCGATCGAGGCGACAGGGACACCATCCGCGACGAGACTCGCGACGTTCTCGTACGGAACCCGAGTGCCGCTGATGACCGGATGCCCGAGCCGAATCTCAGGATCCACGGCGATGTGCTCACGCGGGTGGAAGAGCGCAGGTACCTCGACGTCGCTCTTGTTCACGAACAGGAGAAGAACCTTGCTCATCTCAGCCAAGACGTACTGGCCTCGCTGCTTCACGAGGTCGATCGCGGCATCGTCCTTCACGAGCACGATGCTTCCATGCGCTGCCACCAGCTTGGTCGACTCGCCGAGACCTCAGGGATCAGCAAGGAACCCGGCTTGCTTCTCCTCCGCCAGTGGGCCAGTTGACGGGGGGTAGCGCCGGACAGGGCGGCCGCCATATACGGCGCGTAAGCCATGTTGCGACCTCCTCCGGCCGTCGTCGATCTACCTCGAATATCTTCGCACGCCGCGACTATGCAGGGGAGTAGCCGCAGGCCGCCGGACCCGCGCCGTCAGAACTGCCGAGATCTACGGCGTGGCGGGGATGACCGTGCAGCAGGCCATCCGGATATTGCGCGACGAGGGCTTAATCGTGTCCCGGCAGCGGAGCGGTGTCTTCGTGCGCGAGCGCACGCAGCGGCCGGTGGACCTGGCACCACTTCGGAGATCACTGGAATGGACTAACGTCCGGTGACCTCCACACACGGCGCGCCCGAGGGCTACCGGATCCGTCGGCACTCGGGGGAAGGACCCGACGCCCTCAGGCCGTCTCCAGGCTGTCAGAGGTCGGGCCCAGGGGAGAAGGCCGCGAGAACTGTCGAGACCTGTTTTCCCAGCTCAGCAAGGCATTGGGGGGAGTGCCCGCAGACACCCCAACCCCGGCCCTCAGAATTGGTAGTACAGGAATGGGCTGAAGGTGCCGGTAGCGACCAGGATCGCGGCGTAGCCGAGTCCGACGGTCATCACGCTGACCCGCAGCACCGTGGCGGGCGTGCTGCGCGAGGACTCCAGCATGGGGCCGGTCACCGGATGGGCAGGCAGCAACACGATCACCAGCGCCGCGAGCAGAATGACCAGGCGCTGATTGGTCAGGCTGGCTGCCACCACATCGGAAAGACCGGCGAGGTCGGGCAGCAGCATGTGCCCGATCATGTTGAGCGCCGATCCCAGGTCGGCAGCCCGGAAGCAGACCCAGCCGAACACTACGAGCAGCACGGTCAGCGCCCGCCTGCCTGCCCGCCCCGCCGCAGTGGCTGGTGCGCCGTCCAGCCCGAACCTCCGCTCGACGATCAGCAGTGCGCCGTGGTAAAGACCCCACACCACAAAAGTCCACGCCGCTCCATGCCAGAACCCGGTCAGCAAGAACACAACGCACAGGTTCCGATACGTCCGCTGGGCGCCTACCCGGTTACCACCGAGCGGGATGTAGACGTAGTCGCGGAACCAGCGCGACAGCGACATGTGCCAGCGCCGCCAGAACTCTGTGATGGTGATGGAGGAGTACGGCCGGGCGAAGTTCTCCGGCAGCCG
>JBOHER010000276.1:0-4700 GCA_050701115.1 Haloechinothrix sp.
AGTAAGAGTCTTCTTGGTCGATGACTCATCTACCGGAGACCTCACTCGTCACGGGGCCGCGACACGCCGCCGAGACCGGAACGTGATCACCCAGCCGACTTATGAGACACGCCCTAGGTCGTGATCGGTGTCCGCTGCGGCCAAGCCGCTCGGATATTGCCACGGCGGCATCCCGGCCGGGGACCACTTGGTTGGAAACCGAGCGCTGTCGCCGTCGACGCGCGGCTCCGCACCGGTCTCTGCGGTCGGCCCGGCAAACCCATCGGGACGCTTGCCCGTATGGACGCCGGAGGGCAAGTTTGGCGTGTCAAGAACCGATGCCCTGCATTCCTGAGCGGTGCCAGGTTGGCCTCGGTCGGGCAGGTGGGCTGGGTGTGGGCGGCTTCAGGCCGGCGTCTGGGTGTGGAGCCCAAGCTTCGCGGCGGCGTCCGCCATCCGCATGTCGTAGGTGACAACCACACCCAGGTCGTCGCCAAGCTGCTGAGCGGTCGCGAGATGAATCGCATCCAAGGAGCGGACCTCGGCCGGCAGCAGTGTGCCGGCGGCCTCGAACACGCGGTCGTTGACGCGCAGCAGCTCGATCGTCCGCAGCACCCGGCGACCCCGCGCTAGCGCGACATCGCCCAATGAGAGCAGAGAGCGAAGCACCTCTGTTCGCGCCAGCGCACTCGACACCAGCGGTCGCCTGCTCCGCACGTACCGCCGTAGCGCCGCCGACTCCGGCTCCGCGATCACGAGCTTGACCACCGCCGAAGAGTCAAGATAGGCAACGCGCATCAACGTTCGTCCTCGCGAAGACGGGCGAGCGCCGCCGAGGGCGTCTCAGCCCCGGGAGGCGAGGAAAGCGGCTCCGGGAGATCGTCAAAATCCTCGGTCGCGGGCTCGACCAGACCGGTTGCCCGCAGCCGTTCCAACGGGCTTCCCTCCGGCACCGGTGACAGAACCGCCACCAGGCGCCCACGATCAGTGATCTCGAACGTCTCGCCCTGGGCCACCCGGCGGAGCAGCTCACTCGCCGTCTGCCGCAGCTCCCGCACACCCACCTGGACCATGTGTTACTTGTAGCACATTCCGTGCGGGTGTGGCAACCGTCTTGCGGGGGGCCACACATGGGCACTGGAAGCACCTACCGCCGATCGGACGTTATCCGTTTGGATGCCCGAGGAAACGCGGTTCACCTGGGGCACTGGATCATGGGCGCGCCGCCGGATCGGTCACCGTTGTGTACTGCATCGTGAAGCTGCCACCGACCGCGTCGATTGGTGGTGCGGTCGCGTCAGTCCTCGATTGTCATCCGGTTGTCACTCATCCGATTGATTAGCTATGGTGTGCTCATGGGAGCGGAACAGCGAATGCGGACGCCTCGGCGGGCCCCGGCTGCGGCAGAGCGCGGAAAGGTCGCCGAGCGGACGCGGGAGCGGATCGTGCAGGCGGCGGTGGAGGAGTTCGGGGCGCAGGGGTACGCGGGCGCCCGTACCGCTGGCATCGCCGCCCGTGCGGGCGTGAACCCGCAGCTCATCTCATACTACTTCGGCGGTAAGCAAGGGCTGCTGGAAGAGCTGCGTCGCCGGTGGGGGCAGACCGAGACCGCGCTGGCGCCACCGGATGCGACGTTCGCCGAGTCGGTCGCGGCCTATCTCGACGCGACGCTTGACCGGCCAAGTTGGGCGCGGTTGGTGATCTGGCAAGCGCTCGGCGACCACCCTGACGATGCCGGGCAGCAGGTTGCCGCCCAACGCGAGAAGCTGAGCCGGGCAGTACAACGGATCCGCCGTCGGCAGGGCGATGGCGAGCTCACCGGCGACGTCGAGGCCGAGTTCATCCTGCTGCTGGCCCACATCGTCGCCTTCGCCCCGATCGCGATGCCACAGATCGTCGAGGCAATCTATGGGATCGATCCACTGTCCACCGAGTACCGGCAGCGCTGCCAGGAAGCACTGCTAAGTCTCGTCAACCCGGAGCGGAGCGTCCAATGAGCAAAGCCGTGGTCTTCGACGCCTACGGCGAACCAGATGTCCTGCACGTCACTGAAGGGCCGCCGCCCATACCCGGACCAGGTCAGGTCCGGGTACATGTCCACGCCGCCGGCGTGCAGCCGTTCGATGCGCTGTTCCGTAGCGGCGCGGCACACCAGTGGGTGCCAGCACGCTTCCCACAGCGGCTTGGCAACGAGTTCGCGGGCGTCGTCGACGCCCTCGGCGACGGCGCCACCGGATGGCGCACCGGTGCGGAGGTCCTCGGCTGGGCCATGCTCTCGTCGTACGCCGAGCACGTCGTGGTTGGTGTGGACGACATCGTCGGCAAGCCCGCCACCATGTCCTGGCGGGACGCGGGCGTGCTGTCGGCATCCGGCCAGACCGCCGCGACCGCGCTCGCCGCGCTCGGCGTCGGCCAGGGCGACACCCTGCTGATACACGCCGCCGGCGGCGGGGTCGGCACGTTCGCCGTACAGATCGCCGCCGCTCGCGGTGCCACCGTCGTTGGCACGGCCAGCCCTAGCAACCACGACTACTTGCGTGCGTTGGGCGCATTCCCGGTGGCGTACGGGGACGGGCTGGCCGAGCGGGTACGGTCGGCTGCGCCTACCGGTGTGGACGCAGCGCTCGACGCATCGGGAACTGTGGAGGCTCTGCACACCTCGCTCGAGCTGGTCGGTGACCCGACCCGGATCGGGACCGTGGCGTTCCAGCCTGCCGCAGATCAGCTCGGCGTCCGTCGGCTCAGCACTGACCGTTCCGCGGCCCAGCTCACCGCGCTCACCGCGCTCCATACCGCAGGCCAGCTGCGCGTCTCCATCCACCAGGCGTACCCGCTGGCCGAGGCCGCCGACGCGCATCGCACCATCGAGACTGGCCACGTACGCGGCAAAGTCGTCCTGTTCGGCTGAGGAGCCGGCATGTTCACAAAAGGTGAGCTCGCATATCTACGAGCACAGCGGCTGGGCCGGCTGGCCACCGCCCAGCCGGATGGGACACTCCAGGTCAACCCCGTCTCGTGCTACTTCAACGCCGATACAGGGACCGTCGACATCGGTGGGCACCGCATGGCAGCCAGCCGGAAGTTCCGAAACGTACGCCACAACGGACATGTGGCGCTGGTCGTTGACGACGTCGTGTCTCTGGAGCTCGGGCAGGTACGGTGCCTCGAGATCCAATGCCGTTAAGGTAGGGCGTTCGGGCAGGCCAGGATGGGTGTCGGCGGTCCGGCGTGACGGATGATCTTGTCGGTGGGTCGTTTGACCCGGTAGGAGTTGTGGCGGGCGCGTTTGATCACGCGGGGACAGGTGCGGTGGCGGCGTTTCGGGTTGCGGTGACGCAGGATCTCCTGTTTGGACTCTGCGGTGGCCGCTGCCAGGTGCTCAGGGGGAAATGGCCGCCTGGTCGGTGACCTGGCGGCGGACCACGCGCAGGCCGCGTATGAACGATGTCCGGTCCGGGTCGTAGCCGGCCTCGTCGGCGGCCTCGACCAGCAGCGCCCGGGTGGCGTAGTGGGCCAGCAGCAGCCCCCACATCTGCTGCTCGACCATCGCCGGGCTCCGCGACCTGAGCACCTCACCGCGGCCGCGGACGTGGGTTTTCACCTCGCCGATGGCCGACTCCTCCTCCCAGCGCTGCTGGTAGGCGCCGGCCAACTCCAGCGCGGACACCTGGTTCGGGTCGAGCAGGGTGGTGATGATGGCGATCAGCTCACCGTCGGGGTTACGGTCGGGCACGGTGTACTCGACGATCCGCACGATGCGCGCCAGCTGTTCAGGCGCCGGGGCGCCGGCCTTGGCCGCCGCCACCAGCCGGGCCCGCCGCTGGGCCGATAGCCGGGGACGGAAGATCAGCGCCAGGTAGGAGCCGTCGGACAGCCACCGGATGTGCCCCACCGAGATCGACGCGCCGATCCGCCAGGCCAGATCGGCGCCGGTGGCCGCGTAGGCGTTGAACAGCTCCCACGAGTACAACCCGGCGTCGGCCAGGATCAGCATGTCCGGTTCTAGCTTGTCGATCAGGTCGGCGGCCAGGGTGCGTTCCCCGGTACGGGCCGACCCGAGCACCGCCCCGGTCACCGCGTGGCTGCCGCACTCGGCTAGCGCCATCACCTGCATCTTCGGGAACGCCGAGGCCTTCGACCCGGACCCGACCCGCCCGAAGTACTCGGCGTTTGCCTGGCTGTCGGCCACATCGAAGCTGGTGCCGTCGATGGCCATCAGCCGGCGCCGGGCCAGCCACGCCCCCTTCGTGCCCGACTCGGCGATCGGCACCGCGGCCCGGTCGAACAGCGCCTTGACCGGCGCGGCCCCCAGCCGCTTGCGGGCCTGGCAGATCGCCGAGGCGGTCGGCACCTGCCAGTCATCCACCCACGAGCCCAGCTTCTGCAAGCTGCCGACCAGCCGGCGCATCACCTCCTCGTAGGACTCGTCGAAGAACAGGCCCATCGCGATCACGTACCGAATCATCACGTGTGCGGGCAGCAGCCGGCGGCGTTTCTCCCGCCTCCCGGTACGGTTGACAACTTCTTCGATCAGGTCCCGGCCGAACCTCGCCGACAGCACTCCCAACCCGATGTGGTCGGTCAGCCGACCACTCGAGCGGTCCTCCACACCAGACTCATCCCGCGACACCATGAACCGGAACCGTAGTCGCCACAAGCCGGGTCGTCCGCTCGACACACCGCGCTGACCTCGGCAAACACGCCTATCTTAACGGCATTGC
>JBOHER010000277.1:0-3520 GCA_050701115.1 Haloechinothrix sp.
GGAGGGTTATTCACAAGTCAGTTGGCGGGGGCCGCCCGGAGGGTGGCTCGCGACGACTGACTGCAGGTGAGGGGCGTGATTGAGGTGAGCGCGCCGTGGTGAATAGCCCGACTTATGAATAAGACACCTGGCAAGCGTTAGGACATCGGCTTTTCGTCGATCTCGATATCGTACTCAGCGGTGCCATCGTCCCTGATCGTCGTAACCACCACGGCCACGTGATAGCGCTGCCCCTCCAGCGTCATCACGCACGTCGTTTCCTCGGCCATCTCGGCCTTGACCGCGTCCGGGCACTCGACCTCGTCCGGCTCTGGCCGGTCGGCCGCCTTGAGCGCGTCGATGATGCCCTGCTCGAGTTGGTCGGCGGGGATCGTCCCCTGCACGCTCGGCCCGCACCCGCTGAGCGTGACCCCGGCCAGCGCGACGATTGCTACGAGTCTCTTGTACGGCCGCACGGCATTCCCCCGATTCGGTCACTGGAGTGGGGCTAACAGTAGCGCCAACTCACGGCATCGGCTGGTCGCCTCCCCGTGCCTTCGGTTCCAGCGGCAGGTCGAATGCCAGCAGCGTGCCCTGGGTCGGCGAGGAGTTGACGTAGTAGCGCCCACCCGCGGCCTGAGCACGTTCGGCCAGGTGTGCCAGCCCGCGCTTGGCGACGTCACGGGGAACGCCGCATCCGTTGTCCCGCACCCGAAGCCGGACGCCGTCGGCGTCGCGATGCAGTTCGACCCGGGTCTCGCTCGCCCCGGAATGTCTGACCACATTGGACAGCGCCTCCCGCAGAGCGGCACGAATGTGGTCGGCGCGTTCGGCGGGAATGTCGGCCAGCTCGCCGGAAAGTTCCAGCGTGGGCGGGTAGCCGAGCAGTTCGCCTGCTACGCGCACCTCGCCGCGGGCGGATTCCGCCAGGTCGATGGCGCGCTTTTCGGGCTGATGCTCGGGCTCGGCGGTGCGCAGGGTGCGGACGGTGTCGCGGATCTCCTCGATGGTCTCGTCCAGCTGGTCGACGGCCTCGCCGAGCCGGGCGGCGTCGGCGCGGGCGAAACGTTTGCTCATCCGGCGGCGCACCCGGTCCAGTTGCATCCCGGCGGCGTAGAGACGCTGCACGATGACGTCGTGCAACTCGCGGGCGATCCGATCCCGCTCCTGGTACAGGCTCAGCCGGTGCCGGGCGGTTGCGCCTTCGGCCAGCGCGAGCACCACGCCTGCCTGGCTGGCGAACGCGGTCAGCACGTCCACGCTTGCCTGGCTGAACGGCTCGGCGCCCCGTCTGCGATAGACGGTGAGTGCGCCGAGCAGGCCTTCCGCGGTTCCGAAGGGTGCGGCCGCGAAGGGACCGTAGTCCCGCAGCGCGGTGGGCACGTAGGGGGCGGTGCGCGGGTCGCTGGTGACGTCGGTGGCCACCACGGTCTCTCCGCCGCGGGCGACCCGCGCCGCGACGGATTCCGGAGGCAGAACGACGCCGAGCAGGTTCTGGCCGCCCCCGTGCGCGGCTTCCACCGTGACCGTGCCGTCGTCGGTCCGCACCATGATCAGCGCCAGGTCGGCGTCAGCGAGTTCGGTGGCGCGGCGCACCACGGTTTCCAGCACGGCGTCCGGGTCGTCGCCGGACAGCGCGGCCGTGGTGATTTCGGTGGCGGCGCTCAACGCGCGCGCGGCAAGGGTCGGGTCCATGAGCAACATCGAGCTTATTCCTGCCCTCTGGCGGGGTTGCCTCGTGAGTGAAAGTTGTCCCTATAGCGGCCATAAGCACTCACGAGGGGGTGCACGCTGCCGTGCTGCACCTCGAGCACCAGGTCGGCCTCGTGGGCCTCTTCGGGGCGGTGGGTCACCTGCACCACGGTGTGCGCGGCCAACCTGGTCCGGAGGGTGTGCAGGACGGCGGCTGCTGTTGCGGCGTCCAGATGCGCGGTCGGCTCGTCGAGGAGTACGAGGGCGTCCGGGTGCCGCTCGGCGGCGAGCAGTGCACGCGCCACTGAGAGCCTGCCCGCCTGGCCGCCGGAGAGGCCCGCACCTGCACTGCCAAGCACGCTGTGCAGCTGGTCGGCGAACTCGTCCAACCGCACCGAGCGAAGGACGGCGGCCAGTTGGAAGTCGGTGGCGTGCGGGTCGCCGAGCCTGAGGTTTTCGGCGAGCGTGGTGGACACCAACTGCGGCTCCTGCGGGGCCCACACGATACACTCCGGCAGCCGCACGGTGCCGTGTTCCGGGTGCAGGAAGCCCAGCAGGGTTGCCAGCAGGGTGGACTTACCTGCACCGGAAGGCCCGCACACGGCCACCTGCGCCCCGGCGCGAATGTGCAGGTCGACACCGTGCAGGGCGGGTGCGGCCATCTTGGGCCAGCGCACAGTGACGCCGTCCAGGTGGATGTCTCCATTGCCACATTGGGGGCGTTGAGCGTCCCTGATGCAGCATTCACGCCCCGGTGCACCCAGGCCCGGTGCAGCCGTGCCCCCCGGTGCAGCCGTTCCCCCCGGTGCAGCACGCCCCGGTGCATCGAGCACCGCACCGCTCCCCGGTGCAGCCGTGCCCCCCGGTGCAGCACGCCCCGGTGCATCGAGCACCGCCCCCAGCCGTGCACGGGCCCGGTGCAGTGTCTCTGCAAGAGCGGCCACCGGTGGCAAGAGTGCGAGCACCTCAGCCAACGCCAACGGCACCAACGCGAGCAGTGGGGCGAGCAGTGGATCCAGCACACCCGCGGCCACGGCACCTGCGGCGAGCCAGGCACACACCACAGCCGCAGCCCCGGTGGCCAAGGTGATCAACGCACCGGACACCCCACTGCCCCAAGCCTCCCGGCGCGCAAGTGCAGCCAGCCGTTGATCCGATGCGGCAAGCCGCATCCTGGCGCGCCGCGCTCCCCCGAATGCCAGCAGTTCGGCAGCCGCATCGAACAGCCCCAGCACCTGCGCCCGCACAGCGCGGCGCCCCTCGGCCAGCGCTGTGGCGGCCCGGCGTTCCAGGTGGAAGGACGTGATCACCGCGATCAAGCCACCGAACAGCCCGGCTCCCGCGAGCACCAGCCCCGCGCCCGGCAACACCCAGGCCAACGCTGCCACCGCGAATACCAGCACGGCCGCCACCACGAGCGGCGGCGTGAGCACCCGGGGCACCAGATCACGCACCGTGTCGATGTCGTCGACCAACCGCCGCTGACCCTCACCCGACCGGAGCCCCAGCGTGCGGGCGGGGCCGCGTCGCACCAACGCGTTCCACAGCCGGACGCGCAACCGGGTGGCGGTGCGGAACGCCGCGTCATGGGTGGCCAGGCGTTCCAGGTAGCGCAGCGTCGCCCGGCCGAGGCCGAAGAGGCGGACGCCGACGATGGCCACGGTCAGCATGAGGATCGGCGGTTGCTGTGAAGCCTTGGCGATCAACCAGCCGGAGGTCGCCGTCAGCGCCACCCCGGCGATCAGGGAAAGCGCGCCGAGGGCGGCCCCACCGAACAGACGCGGGTCGATCAACGCACTCACCGGCAGCGGGGCCACCTCCGCTGGGGCATATGTCGACAGATGCACCG
>JBOHER010000278.1:0-24075 GCA_050701115.1 Haloechinothrix sp.
GCACGTACCCTCGCCTGCCCACTTACCTTGGTCGGGGTCGCCTTGGAGGCCCGGCTCCAGCACGGCCATCTACGCCTCCACCCCGGTCCCCGGTACCCGGGTTCTGACCGTGGATCTGGCGCACCGTCTCGGCGTAGAGCCACGCCCCGCCGCCATCCTGAAGGCCATCCGCGCACACGGGCCGTCGGATGCCGCTGACGCGATGCTGCTGCACCTCGGCAATGGCCAGCGACCCTGCCGACCGAGGGCGTGTCTTACGTGCGGTGGCCCGACTCTGACCCGATTCCGCGAATAGTGGTCGGAGTTGATCTTCAGATGTGGAAATGATCTTGCTTGTGCTCGTCTTCCGGGGCGGGCAGCCTGCGCCCATCGGTGGAGTCGCTCCCTACCTGGCCCATTTGCCATCAGCCGACTCTGTCCACTGGCGACGTCGGCAGGCTCGGCGACGACGTCATGCTCGAGTTTGTCAGTAGAGCGCCTCGTTCGAACGAGCGGGAACCGGCCACCCGGCGAATGGCTACTCTAACGCCCCCTGTTGAGGTATAGTTTTTATACCAGAAGGGAATGAGGGGCGGATGGAGTTCGAGTATGACCCGAACAAGAGCACCGCAAACCGCGAGAAGCACGGCATTGACTTCGGTGAAGCTCAACGCCTGTGGCTCGATTCCCTGAGGGTCGAAGTTCCCGCACGGACAGTGGACGAGCCGAGATTGTTGGTGATCGGCCAGATCGACGGCAAGCACTGGTCCGCTGTAGTGACATTCCGGGAGAGCAAGGTCAGGATCATCTCGGTTCGGCGATCTCGGCAAGAGGAGGTAGCGATCTATGAAGGCTAACGAGTTCGACGAGAAGTTCGATCGCGGAGACGACATCACGTCCGCTCTGGATCTCTCCAAGACTCACCGGCACGGAGCGGAACAGCGCCGAGTCAACGTCGACTTTCCCATCTGGATGATCGCGGCGTTGGACCGGGAGGCCCGACGACTAGGTGTCACCCGCCAGTCGATCATCAAGGTCTGGATCGCGGAGCGCCTCGAGCACCACAGCGGCACCGCGGCATGAGCTGCCCCGATCTGACCCCCTGCGGTGCTGGCGAGTCAGGGAGTTGTCGCTGCTGACAAGGTTGGCGGGACCGGGAATCGGCCGAGATCTGGCCCGGTGTCAGCCGGACCGGGCGTATCAACAGGTGGCTGATTTCGTACGTCGCTGTCAGTTCGTCCGACAGTGCTGCCCAGCCTCGGCAGATCGCGCCGAACATCTCTCGTCACCCCTCCCCATGGCACGCGCCAGGGACGCTTGGCGTACAGCAGTCCTGCTTGGCCGTGCTGGGCGGGACGTCCACGGACGGGGCCCGGTCGAAGAAGCCGACCGGCCGCAGCATGAACCCGATCCGCTCGACCGGCATGATCGGCCAGTCCTCCGTACGGACGGCATGCGAGACACCGAACGTGTGCCAGACGACGACATCGGTGTCCAGCAACTCCCTGTCCTGCTGGACCCACGCGGGTAGCCCGGCGCCACCCGGGTGCTGCCCCGGGTGGTCCCCTGCCGCGTGCAGTTCGTCGGGATGGTGCCGGGTCACCCACAGGTGCGCCCGGGCGAACCCCGCGCGGCGCCCCACGCTGGAGTCCTCGCCGGCCAGCATCAACGGTCCGGCGTGTGGCATCAGCTTGTAGCCCACCGGCTCGCCGAGATGATTGAGCTTGCCCCGGTTGACGATCTTCCACGAGCGCGCCTTGAGGGGATCGACGAACCGGCGGCCCTCCGACTCGCGGGTGATCGGCGCGGACCGGACCTCCATCGCCTGGCCCCAAGGGTTGTCCGGGCCCGACTCGGAGGCCACCAGGTCGGTCTCGACGACGGTGTTGGCGAAGCCGTCGACCGCCATGTCGAGGCGCACGTTGAACAGGTGCTGGTGGTGCGGCGCCGCCAGATCGGGAGCCAGCCGCTCACCATGCCGGAGCTCGTCATCCGGGCGGACTCCCCGGGTCAGCACGATTCCGGTGAGCTTGACCTCCAGTTCGATGGAGCCGTCCTGGTAAAAGGACCAGTAGAAGCCGTAGTCGTAGTTGCCGACGGTGGCGATGTTGGAGATCACCAGCCGCCGCGACCGGCGTACGTAGGGCTGACCGGTCACCAGGTCGGTGTGCTTGGCGAGGATGGAGAAGTCCTCCTCGTGCATGCAGATCGCGTTCTGGATCTCGTAGGGCTCGCCGGACCGGTCGCTCAGGGTGGCGTCGAAGTAGTGGATGGCGCCCAGGCAGTCGCAGCCCAGCGTCAACGAGTTCGTCGTCCGCCCGATGCCGTACTCGCCGCCGTCGAAGTAGGTCCGCCAGTAGAACCCGTCGTGCGGATCACCGTAGGGCACCACCATTTCCGACAGGCTCGCGCGGTGCACCACCTGTCGCCAGGTGCCGCCGTCGCGGTACCGGATGTCGCCGAGCATCAGCCCGTCCACCGGGTGCAGCGCGACGTGCAGGCGCCAGTTCTGCCACTCGACGATGTTGCCGTCAACGGAGAAGCTGACACCTTCGGGCTGGATGATGTCGAGTGGGCGCAGGTCCGTCCGCCAGCCCCCGACCGCTGCCTCCTCGACGTAGTCGCCGACGGCGGTCGACAGCGGCACGATTTCCCCGTCGAGGACGTCGAGCACCTCGCCCGAGTCGACGTCGACCGCCGCGCGCAGGTTCTCGATCGGCCGGGCATAAGGGTTGCTGCCTGCCGACGGACGCAGATACGGCGTCGCCCAGACGATGCGTCGCCCGGCGGGGTTCTGCGGGAAGGTCCCGGGTGCCAGCGGGTCGACCTGGACCGTGGTCGGGTCCTCGATGCCGCGGCGACGCAGGGCGTCGACGAACCGATTGTCGGCGAGTACGGCGGTGGCCGCCGCTTCGAAGTCCTCGGCGGCGATGGGCGGGCACGCGTCGCCGAGGACGGCCCACGTTTCCACCGCGACGTCGGCGCCGGTCAGCCGCGCGGTGGCTTCATAGGTGCGCCGCGCATCCCGGTCGCGGACCACCACCCTGGCTCGACGCCCGAAACCTCGGCCCGGCTGGTGGGCGGCCACTTCCTCTTTCGGCGGGTCGACCAGGGCGACGAGCGGGAAACTCGCGCCCAGTTCCCCGGTGTCGAGCTCGGGATGCGCGTCCCGCACCGCCCGAACGGCCGCTCGAATCTCCGCTGCGGTCAGCGGGTCGAACGGGTGGCGCGCGGCTTGGGTGTTAGCGGCCTGTTCGGCTGCCTGGACAACGGCCTCTTTCGGGCTCACTTCTGCTCTCCTGCCTGCTACTCTAACGCGTTGACTGCCGACGCCTGGTCGAGGTTGGGCCGCTCGTCACCGGTGACGAAGTCACTGCCGAGCTTGTCGTAGATCTCCGGCCGCCTGCGCCTGAGATATCCCGCCACGGCCACGGCCGCGATGACGGTCGCCAGCAACAGCCAGGGCAGCCGGGTGATCACCGGCGAATCAGATCCGGCGATCGTGGAGAAGTTGGCGACGGCCATCACGAACGCCACGATCAAGCCCGCACCGCCCAGCGCCGGGGCGACCAGGGTCGACAGATAGCGCCGGTCGCGGCGCTTGCGGAAGAAGACGACGACAGCCACCGCCGCCGCCGCCTGCAGGGCGATGATGCCCAGCGTTCCGAAACCGGTCATGGTCGGAACGGTCACCAAGATCGGATCAGCGCCCACTGCGACGAAGGCCGCCACGAGCGTCGCCGACAGGCCCATCTGCACCGCGCTCGCGACGTGCGGCGAACCCATCCTGTGGTGCGTGCGCCCGAGCACCTCGGGCAGCACCCGGGCGCGGCCCATGGCGAAAATATATCGCGTCGCCGAGTTGTGCAGGGCCAGCAGCGCGGCGAACAGGCTGACGACCAGCAGCATTTGCATGACGTCGGTGAGGAAGCCACCGAGATGCTGGTGCGAGACGGCGAACAGCAGCCCGGCGGTGTCCGCCTGTGCGGCGGCTCCGGACTTGGCGACACCCAGCGAGCTGACCACCGCCAGCGTGGTGATCGTGTAGAACAGCCCGATAATCGCGATCGCAGCATAGGTCGCCCGCGGGATCGTGCGGTGCGGCTCTCGGGCCTCCTCGGCGAAGATCGCGGTCGCCTCGAATCCGAGAAATGCGTTGAACGCGAACAGGAAGCCGAGCCCTGCGCCCGCGCCGAGCACAATACCCGGATCGAACGCGGTGAGATCAAACCCTTCGGTGAACAGGATGGAAACGTCGAGCACGACCAATATGAGGGTCTCGAGGATCAGCGAGACGCCCAGCACCTTCGCGCTGACACCGACACCACGGCGACCCAGGATCAGCACGGCCAGCACGGAGGCGGCGCTCCACAGCTGCCACGGCAGGTCGACGTGCAGGACGTCACCGACAACCGCCCCGGTGAACACGCCGCTGACCACCACGGCACCGGTGACGAAGCTGTTGTAGCCGACCAGCGCGACGAAGGCGGTGACCAGACCCGCTGTCCGGCCCATCGCCCGGGTGACGTAGGCGTAGAACGCCCCGGCATTGACCACGTGCCTGCTCATCCGCGCGTAGCCGACCGCGAACAGCAGCAGCACGATCGCGGCGAACAGGAAGGAGCCGGGCATCCCGCCCCCGTTGCCCAGCGCGATGCCCAGGGGTGCGATCACGATCATGGCCGTGAGCGGCGCGACGGCCGCGAGCACGAGGAACACGATCCCCGGGGCACCGAGGGCGTTCTTGGTGAGTCGACCTTGCGTGGTGGCAGACGGGGTGCTCATCGAACTTCTCCTTGCACTGCAGCCCGGGAGCTATGAATGACCATCACACAAGCCATCGAAAGCAACACCCCCACGGTCGCCAGCACCAGCATCTCGTCGAATCCGCCGCTGGAACCGATCAGCACGCCGCTGACGTAGGGACCGACCGCGAAGCCTGAGCCAATCATCAGGTTGGTGCTGTTCATGACCTGCCCGCCGCTGCTCAGGTTGGACAGGCTGGAGAGCAGGTAGGGAAGGATGAACGTCCAGGCGAACTTGAAGACGACGGCCGCGACGGCGAACCGCGCCACCCCGGGCGCCCCGAACAGCAGCACCACGCTCGCGGCCATACCCAGGTACCCGGCCAGTAGGAACTCCCTGCGCCGCGGGCTGTCGCCGAGGACGGTGGCCACCAGGGCGGAAACGATGCCGGCCACGGTTGCCACGGACAGCACCATGCTGCTGGCGGACAGGTCGATGCCTGCGCCGGAGGAGATGGCCGCCATGAAGGTCCAGACTCCGCTCAAGGAAATGTAGAACAGGAAAACGGCAGCCAGGCCAATGGCAAACTTGCCCATCGGCATCCTCCTGACGGCGCCGCCCTCCGGACGAGTAGCCACCTCGCGGCGGAGCGCCTTGCCGTCGATCATCCGCACGACGGGCAGGCAGGCCACGGCCAGAGCCGCCAACGTCCAGTAGATCGCCGCGACCGAGGTGTCGGCATAGATGGTCGGGAAAACGGCCAGGACCAGGGCCCCCATGGCCAACTGGAACACCACGAAGATGCCGAAGGCGCGACTGGGATTCGCGGTCTTTCCGCTCAGCGTAAGGAGGATGACCGTGATGGACCCCGCCGCCAAGGACGTCACCACCCTGGCGACGACGAGCAGCGCGAAGCTGTCCAGAAAGCCGGAGACCAGGTTGCCTGCTATGACGATGCCGGTGAACAGATACGTGGCCGTGCGCAGGTCGAGTTTGGTCAGCCACAGGTATGCCGGCACGGTGGCCAAACTGAACGCGCCCAACTCCAGGGAGAAGAGCAGACCCAGCTGCGTGGGTGCCAACCCGAACTGTGCGGTGAGCTTGCCCGCGATCACCGGGGCGATCAGCAGGACCGTGTACAGCACGGAGCTGTACACCGCGATGTAGATGTAGGTTCCCTTATCCGATGCGGCGCGCGGTGGCGCGGCAAGCTGCGTTGTCGACATGGCAAACCTCTCTCAGCGGGAATCTCGGCTGTCGAAGACCACCCGGCCGTCGAAGATCGTCAGCGCCACCGGGATGTCGGGGATGTCATGCGGGTTCGATGCTTCGAGGTCGCCGCCGAGGACGCAGATGTCGGCGACCTTTCCGACTTCAAGCGATCCTTTCCAGTCTTCGGCGAAGTCCTGCCAGGCGGCGTTGATCGTGTAGGCACGCAGGGCCTGGTCCAGCGAGACACATTCCTCGGGCCCGACCGACCTGCCGCTCGCCTTGGACTCGCGCAGCATCATGCCGGCGACTCCCTGTCTCCAGTTGGGAAAGGTCACCGGAGCATCGGAGCTGGCGGCCACCGTGACACCGGCCTCCATCGCCGTGCGGACCGGCCACTGGTACGCCGAACGCTGCTCCCCGAGCATCTCGGTCATGAGATCGGCGATGGTCCACTTCACGGTCGGGTTCATGTTGACCCCGAAGCCGTACTTCGCCATGGTCGCCAGGCTCTCGGCGCCGACGAAGTCGCCGTGGATCACGTAGTGCCGCGGGTCGGGACGCGGATACTCCTCGACGGCGCGGGCGAACGCTTCGACAACGGCGTCGATCCCCCGGTCACCGGTGACGTGGACCCCGACCTGGTGTCCCGCGCGGTGAGCGAGCCGGATCATCGCTTCCAGCTCTTCGCCACGCATTCCCTCCGTGGCACCGTGCACACAGAGGGAGCCATGGCCGCCGCCTGCGTACTCCTCGCGCATCCACGCGGTCTTGTTCGGCGGGATTCCGTCGGCGAAGATCTTGACGCCGATGACCCGGAACACGCGGGGGTCGATGCCGGTCGGGTACCGGTAGGACGCCAGGCCGCGTGCGATCTCCTCGGCGCCGCCGGACATGCCGGTGAAGAGCAGCAGCGCGCTGACCCGGATCGGCAGGGCACCCGCCCGGGCCAGGTCGGCGTAGATCTCGAGAGCCTCGCCACCCAGCGCCCCGGCGAACAGGCCATCACCTCCAGGGCCGAGCCCCGGCTCGGTGAAGCTGGTGATGCCCTCGGCGTGCAGCGTCGTGATCGCGGTCGCGATCGCCTGTTCGCGGTCGGTCCGCGTCAGCGGCGGCACCACTCGCTGGACGAGGTCCTGCGCCCCCTCCTGCAGCAGCCCGGTCGGGCTCCCCGACGCGTCTCGGACGATGACGCCGCCCTCGGGGGACGTGGAACTGTGCTCGATGCCTGCGACCTCGAAGGCCCGGGAGTTCGCCCACGTCATGTGCCCGGAGAAGTCCTGCAGGTACACCGGGTGGTGCGGTGCGACCGCGTCCAGGTCGGCTCGGGTCGGTAGGCGGGCCGGATCGGCCTGGCACTCCCGCAGGTATCCCAGATCCCACCCGTTGCCGCGAATCCACTCCCCCTCGGGAGTGCGCGCCACCGCCGCGGCGATCACCGCTCGAACGTCCGCGATCGACCGAACGGCGGGATAGGAGACGTCGACCGACAGCGGTGGCCGGTTCAGGCCGAACGCGCAGCCGTGCAGGTGGGAGTCGTTGATACCCGGCAACACGGTGCGGCCTCGCGCGTCGATCACCGTGGTGTCCCGGCCCCTCAGCGCGCGCACCTCGTCGTCACTGCCGACGGCGATGATGGACCCGGCCCTGACCGCGACCGCCTTGGCGACGCTGCTCGTCGCGTCCATAGTGAGGACGCGTCCGTTGACCAGGATGACGTCCGCTTGATCGGTTCTCATGTCACACCTCGATCGACACGCGGGCGTCGAAGGGCACGGTGCCCGCGTCCACTGCGGACTGTGCGCCGTCGACCGGGATGACCGCGGCGCTGACGTAGGTCGCGGCGTCGGACAGCAGCCACGCGATGGCGGCGGCTACCTCGTCGGACGAGGCGGGGCGGCGCGCCGGGACGAACGCCGTTGCCCTGCGGTAGGCGGCATCGACGCTCGCCTCCGTCGTTGCGGCGTAGTCCGCCATCTCAGCGTCGGCCATCTCGGTGGCCGTCCAACCAGGACAGACAACGTTGGCGCGCAAGCCCTGCGGCCCGTAGTCCACGGCGAGCGACTGGGTCAGCATCGACGCCGCCGCTTTCGAGGCGGAGTAGGCAGCCATGCCGTCACTCGCGCGCAGCGCGGCCACCGACGACACGGTGACCACCGATCCGCGTGCGGCCAGCAGGTGCGGTAATGCCTGCCGCGCCATCAGGAACACGCCGGTGAGGTTGATCCGGACGGTCTCCTCGAAGTCCTCGAGGGACAGGTCGAGAACCGCGCCGGGACGGATCACCCCGGCGTTGAGGACCAGCCCGTCCAGTCGCCCGAATTCCTCCACGGTCTCGGCGACGATCCGGGCGGCGTGCTCCGGGCGAGCGACGTCGCCGGTGATGGCAAGCGCCCCGGTGTCCGCTGACACTTTCTCGAGCGCATCCAGTCGGCGGCCACAGATCGCCACCCGCCAGCCCGCGCCGGTCAGCCGCCCGGCGGTGGCGGCACCGATCCCGCTGCCGCCACCGGTGATCAGGGCCACCTTGCGGTTCACGCGGCACCAGCTCCCAGCCCGATCCACACGCCCTTGGTCTCGGTGAACTCGTCGATGGCCGTCGAGCCCATCTCGCGGCCCCAGCCGCTGGCGCCGAAACCGCCCCACGGCGCCGCCGGGTCGAGCACCGGCAGCATGTTGACGTAGACGCTGCCGGCGCGGATCGACGCGGCCATCCGGTGCGCGGTGGACAGGTCGTTGGTCCACACGCACGCCGCGAGCCCGTACTCGGTGTCGTTGGCGCGGGCGGCCAACTCGTCGGCGTCGTCGTAGGACAGGATCGACAGCACCGGGCCGAAGATCTCCTCGCGGGCGATCGTCATCGCGTCGGTGACACCGGTGAACACCGTGGGCTGGAAGAAGTAGCCGGACGCCAGCGCACCGTCCGCCCGGCTGCCGCCGGTGACCAGCTGCGCGCCCTCCTCGACGCCGCGTCGGACGTAGTGCGCCACCCGATCGACCTGTTCGGCGGAGACCAGCGGGCCCAGGACGGTGTCGGGCGACATCCCCGGCCCGACCGGCAGGCCACTGGCGGCCGCCGCGATCTTCTCGGTGAACTCGTCCACCCGGCGGGCGTCGACGAAGAAGCGGGTGTAGGCCGCGCAGACCTGCCCGCTGTTGAGCAAGGCTCCCTGCAGATTGCCTGCCACCGCCGCGTCGATATCGGCGTCCCTGGCGACGATGCTGGGCGCCTTGCCCCCCAGCTCCAGGCTCACCCGCTTGAGGTTGCCGGTCGAGGCAGCCACGATCTTCTTGCCGACCTCGGTGGAGCCGGTGAACGACACCTTGTCGACGCCTGCGTGCTCGACCAGCGCCCGTCCGGTGCCGGGACCTCCGGTCAGGCAGTTGACGACGCCCGGCGGCAATCCCGCATCGGCACAGAGCCGGGCCAGCCGCACGGTGGTCAGCGGGGTCTGCTCAGCGGGCTTGAGGATCACCGTGTTGCCACAGGCCAGTGCGGGCGCGAGCTTCCAGGCGGCGATCATCAGCGGGAAGTTCCACGGCGTGATCAGCGCGCACACGCCGACCGGCTCGCGGCGGGTGTAGTGCATCGCGTTGGGTATGGAGATCGGGGAGGTGGTGCCCTCGATCTTGGTGCACCAGCCCGCGTAGTAGCGGAACACCTCGGCCGCCATCGGCACGCTGATGGTCTTCGCGATCGACAGCGGCTGGCCCTGGTCCCGGGTCTCGAGCGCGGCGAGCTCGTCGGCGTGGCCCTCGATCAGGTCGGCGACCCGCCACAGCAGCCGCGCCCTGGCCGCGGGGGCGAGATCACGCCACTCCGCTCGATCGAACGCCGACCGAGCGGCCGAAACGGCGGCGTCCACGTCCTCCGCACCCGCCAGCGCGCACACACCGAACGGCTGGCCGGTTGCCGGATCGGTGGTCTTGAACTCCGCGCCGTCAGCGGCGGCACGCCACTGTCCACCGATGAGCAAAGTTTCCTGAACGTCCATGGTGCTCCTCCGCGCTCGGCCTGCCATTCGGCCACCCGTCGTGACCCCCACCACTCTGCGGCGCGTGTACCGCGCGGTCTTGTCGATGACGGCACACCCCTTGACCCCTCGCGCACCGTCGCTCTGCGGGGTTGGCCGACGCACCGGCTCGGCTTAGTCTCGGGTGATGACGAGCCTGGTACGGACCGCCGACGCCGAGCTGAGGGAGCGGTTCGACCTGTGGCGGCACGCGGTTTCGGACGCGTTCGTTCCCCTGACCGCTACCACCGACGAGCCCGACGGCTTCGTAGGCCAACTGCGGTCCGGGGAGCTCGGGTCGATCAAGGTCTGCGAGGTGACCGCGCAAGGGCACCTCGTGCAACGCACCCCGAAGCTGATCCGGCAGACCGATCCCGACTTCTTCAAGCTGGGACTGCAGGTCCGCGGTTACTGCGTGCTGACCCAGGACGGCCGGGAGGCCGCGCTGACGCCGGGCGACTTCGCGATCTACAGCACGACCCGGCCCTACCAACTCGCGTTCGACAACGAGTTCCGCATGCTGGTCGTGATGTTCCCGCGCGCGCTGCTGCGCGTCCGCGAGCAGGACATGCGCCGACTCACCGCCGTTCGCATCTCGGGACGTCAGGGGATGGGGTCGCTGGTGTCGCCGTTCCTGGCGAACCTGGGCAAGCAGATGGACGAGATCGGGCACTCCGGCAGCCTGCGCCTGTCCGACACCGTGCTCGACCTGCTCGCCGCGACGTTCTCCGAGCAGGTCGGCGACGAGCCGGTCGCTGGTCACGACGGCCGCCGCGTGCTCATCATGCGCATCAAGGCGTTCATCGAGGAGCGGCTCGACGATCCCGAGCTCAGTCCGCCCGGCATCGCCGCGGCCAACCACATCTCGACCCGGTACCTGCAGAAGTTGTTCGAGGCCGAAGGCGAGACCGTCGCAGGGTGGATCCGCGAGCGCAGGCTGGAGCGCTGCCGCCGTGATCTGACCGACCCGTCGCTGGTCGAGCGCCCGGTCAGCGCGGTCGGCGCCCGGTGGGGCATCCTGGACGCGGCCCACTTCAGCCGGCTCTTCCGCGGCACCTACGGCATGGCGCCCCGGGAGTACCGCATCGCGCACCTCGGCGACGGCACAACGATCGCGCGGGCGGTACCCCTACCCGGCACCGAGCCGGAGTAGGCGTTCGGCGAGCACGCTGCCAGCGGATACATGGCAGCTCCGGCAGCCGCGACGGGGCGCTACTCCTCGCCGACGGCGGGCGTGATCGTCAGCGGCTTCGCGTAGGCCCCCATGGTCAGGTTGACGAGCTCGCCACTGAACTGGTCCAGCGCGAACTGGATACCGACCGAGCGCAACTGCTCGAAGTTCACCAGCACCATGCCCTCGACGCCGAGGAGCTTCTCCAGCCAGGAGAAAAGGTAAACCCCCTCGCGGATCTTCCAGTGCACGCACCGCTCGGTGTCCCCCTCGCCCTGCTCCGCTCCGCCCATGCACACCCAGGTGAACAAGTTGTCGGTGAGATAGATGTGGTCGTAGACGTCGTCGCTGCTGTAGCGGTAGCGGACCCGCCTGCCGACCAGCTCGCTGCTGTGGTGATGGGGGTTCTCGCCTGAGCCGCTGCCCTCGACCAGCCCCTGGAACCACTCCTGCCGGGCCAGATGCGGATCCGGCTCGACACCGAGTAAGCCGAACGCACCGGTGACCGCGCCGTTGGCCAGATCGAGGGCGTAGGACACCGCGACCGGCGCCGGCATCCCCTGGCGCAGGTAGTGCACGTAGCAGAGGTCGTCCGCAATCTCGAAGGCCTCGTAGTCACTGGTGCCGCTGTCGACGACCTCGTCGCCGCGGTGGACCGACCACGTGACGCGGCCGCTGTCCTCGAAATGCTGGCGGAGAGTCAGCGGGGATTCGTCCTCGCCGACCATCTGGCAGGCCAGCGTGATCTTCTGCCCTGCCAGCTTGTCCGACACCGGTGGCCGGAACTCGTCGAATCCTTCGGCCATCTCGGTGAGAGGCGTCCACTTCTGTTTGTCCCAGACGAACTCGCCGTTGCCACTCAATGCTCAAGCCTTTCCTCGTCGGTCGCCTGCGCAGGCCACGTGACGCGCATACCCTCAGCATCACACCGGGCAGCAGGGGTGTCTTGCACACCAGCGCACAGCAGTTGCACGGACCCGCAGGGGTGCCGACGAAGGGCCGTGTGATCATCCGGCCATGCCGCCCGCCCGCGGTGGCAACCGGCTCCCGTGCGGCCCTGCGCCACTGCTGCGGTGAAGCGCCGAATCGCAGCGGCCGGTCGTCCTCTTCTCAGAGTGATTCATAGCCAAGTACCGTGCTGATATGGACATGCCGCTCGCGACCGACCGTCTCATCATCCGTTACTGGTCGGTCGACGATGCCGAGGCCGCGCACGCCATTTACGGTGTCGGTGAGGTCACGCACTGGCTCACCCCCGCCATGGACCGGGTCGGTGATAAGCCCGCGATGCGATCGGTGCTGCAAGCGTGGACAGAGACCCAGCCGAACCTGATCCCGCCGCGGGGACGTTGGGCGGCCGAACGGCGAAGCGATGGCATGGTGATCGGCGGTCTCGCGATCCGCCTGCTGCCGCCGTACGAGGAAGACCTCGAGCTGAGCTGGCAACTGCGACCTGACGCCTGGGGGCAGGGCTACGCCACCGAAGCCAGCCGCGCCCTCATTCGCTGGGCCTTCACCCAGGACATCGACGAACTCTTCGCGGTGGCCCGTCCGAACAACGTCCGCGCGATCGCGACCGCGAAACGACTCGGCATGGAATGGGTCGGCGAGACGACGAAGTACTACGACCTTCGCCTGCAGGTCTTCCGGATCCGGCCCAGCGACATCGCCGAGTGAGCCAGCGAACCGGTCTCGAGGACATAGCCGACATCCGCCGCGCGCAGCGCCCGCCGCGCGTTCTGTTCCACGAGTACGACGGTCGTGCCCGACGCCCGGATCTCCTTGATCACACGGAAGACCTCGTCGACCACCTTCGGCGCCAGCCCCATCGAGGGTTCGTCCATGAGCAAGACGAGGGGCTTGGCCACCAGGGCCCTGGAGATGGCCAGCATCTGCTGCTCGCCACCGGAGAGCGCACTGGCGAGCAGGTGACGCCGTTCGGCCAGCACCTTCCCCGAAAAGGGCTTGAGCAGACCGGCCACCGCGTTGAGCACTGATGTCTTGCCGGCACCGTTGGCGCCCACCAGGGTGATCAGGCTTCCTTCGAGCGCATCGAAGGAGACGTCGCGGACCGCCTGCACGCGGCCGTAGGCCACGCTCAGGTTCTGCACCGACAGGATCGCATCAGACATGAGTGTCCCCCGTCTCCTCGGAGCCCAAGTACGCCTCGATGACCACCGGATCGTTGGCGACCATCTCCGGATCACCGCCGGCGATGACAACTCCGAAGTTGAGCACCATGATGCGAGTGCAGGTCTCGAGCACCATGCGCACGTTGTGCTCGATCAGCATGATCGTGATGCCGTCGCCTGCCAGCGAGCGGATGAGCTCGGAAGCCCCTGCGCCTCGACCTGGTTCATGCCTGCGGCCGGCTCGTCCAGGATCAGCAGGGTCGGGTGTGCCGCAAGCGCCCGAGCGATCTCCAGCCGGCGCTGGTCGCCGTAGGAGAGCTCGCCGGCGCGGAGCGCAGCCCGGTCCGCCAGGCCGACCCGTGCCAGCTGGGCGCTGGCCTGGGCGAGTGCCTGATGCTCGTCACGACGGGCCGACGGGAGCCAAAGGAGGCGGCGCAGGTCGGCTTGCTGACCACGTGGGCACCGACCAGGGCGTTCTCGAGCACCGACAGCCGGTCGAACAACTTGGAGTGCTGAAAAGTGCGGCTCACACCCGCCTTCGCGAACCAGTGCGCCACACCGATCTTGCTCCTTCACGGTGGCGTCGTGACTTGGTCTGTGATCCTTCCACGGTGTCGCTCAGCGGAGTTCGAGGAAGGCATCGACCAGCGCGTTCGCGCGTACGCGTGCGGCGGACATCTGGTCCGCTGTCATGGCTCGCAGCTCCTCGCTGTCCACCACGCCAGCCTGCGCGTGCTTCATTCCGCTCTCCCGCAGCCAGCCCTCCAGGATGCTCTCTGTCAGCTCCGGGTGGAACTGGAGGCCCAGGCTCCGCTCGACCCGGAATGCTTGCGACGCAACGGCATTACGCGCGATCTCCACCGAGCCCGGCGGTGGCGTGAACTGGTCGAAATGCCACTGGAACCACGGTCCGCGCCCGACAAGGCCTGGTTCGTCCGTGTCGAGGGAAACCCAGCCGATCTCGGGATGCTGCGCCCGCTGCACGGTACCGCCGAGCGCGCGGGCGAGCGCCTGCCCGCCGAAGCAGACGCCGAGCACCGGAACCTCAGCTTCGTGGGCGGTGCGCAGCAGCTTCAGTTCGCCGCTCAGCCAGGAGCCCACAGTCTCGTCGTCATAGGCGCTCCAGCGTGCCCCGAGGGCAACCACCAGATCCCAGTCCCGTGGATCCGGTGGATCCCAGCTGACGTCGGGGGTCGCGAACGGGTCCTGCCGCACAATCGCCTCGATGTCGAGTGCGTATCCGCGTTCCTCCAGGCGTGTCCCGATCAACCCGGGACCGCACTGAGGATCGGGCTGAATGATCAGCGCCCGCATCATTGACTCCCTTCTTCTGCCCGTCCGCCTTCCTCGCTCCAGCTATACCAGCGTGGGCTCGCCTTTGGCCGGTCTGCTCGCGATGACCCGTGACCTTGCCAGGCTGGTACCACTGCAGGCGGTCGAGGCTGAAGGCCAGGTCCTTCTTGTGGATCTGCACCGTCGCGCCCGCGTAGGAGACCTTCTCCCCGGTGAACACCATCCGGACGATCTCCACCGTCTCCGGCATCCGGGTCAGCGGTTTGGCGAACGGGACGCCGTGCAGGCCCTCGACACCTGCGGGCCCGACGGGCCGAGGCCGAGCAGGATGCGCCCATCGGACATGTCCGCGAGGGTGAGCGCCGCCTGCGCGATCGCGAGCCGCCTGCGCGATCGCGAGGGGAGCGCGGGTGCCGAGCTGGATGATCCCCGAGCCGATCCGCAGCCGCTCGGTGCGGGCGGCTGGGTAGCCCAGCGCGAGCTCTACTCCCTGATCATCGGTGGCTTGGACGAGACGATCCGAGAGCGCCTGCGCACACTGGGACCGAAAGCACTTGACGGCCTGGCGGGCATGTCGCCATGGGAGTTCACGTAATAGGTGCGCACGCCACGGTTCTAAACCGTGAAGTAGTGCTGGATGTTACGGCCTCGCCTGCGCACCGCGGCGCGGTAGGCATCGTGCGCTTCCGATCCGAGTTCCCCATGCCCTCAACGCGTGACCGGTCGGCGCTCGCTTGCTAGCATATATGTGTCCAAAGAGAGGAGTTGTCATGGTCACCGCGCCCACGACAGACCGGGGCACTCATGGACTCGACGCTTTGCCCGGAGACTTGTTACGGATGGCTCGACGCAAGCGAGGCCTGAGTCAGCGCGCCTTAGCGACCGCTGCTGGCGTTTCACACACTGCGGTCGCACGTATCGAAGCCGGCAAGACCCAACCGACGCTGGCGACACTCGCCAAACTGCTGGCCGGAGCAGGCTTCGCCCCCAGTGTCGACCTCGTCAGCACCGCTCGGCCCTCGGAGTTGCTGGCCACGCACAAGACCGAAATCTTGCACCTGGCGAAACGCCACCGCGTGCGTTCCATCCAGGTCTTCGGGTCGGTCGCGACTGGCACAGACACTCCGACCAGCGATCTCGACCTGCTCGTCAGTTTCGATCCCACCGTGCCCGGCTTAGAGCGGGTGGACTTCGCCGAAGCTATCGAGGACCTACTCGGACTCAGCGTCGACATGGTCAATCCAGCATCCGCAAGCGAGCACTTCCTGGATGCAATCACGCCTCAACTGATCCCGTTGGACGAGTTCTGATGAGTCCCGCCATGACGCCTCGTACGGCGGTGGCCTTGATCAACCTCCACCACACTCTCGAGCGGATCGCCAAGATCACAGCCAAGGGGCGAACCGCAGTCGAAGGAGATGAGTTCCTCCCACTCGCCGCTCAGCAACTCGGAATTCGCCTCGGTCACGATGTCGCTGCCCTACCCGAGGAGTGGCGGGCAACACGCCCGGAGATCCCCTGGCATAGCATCCGAGGCTTGCGAACTCGCCTCGCGCACAACTACCACGAGGTCGACTTCGACATTCTCTGGGACGCGTTCGTGGTCAACGTACCCGCCATGCGTGATGCACTGTCCAAGTACGTCGACATCGCACGAGAGGTCGTCGCTCCGCCCCCGAACCCCTCCGAGTAGGCTGCCGTTCGCGCACGGATACCTGCGAATCCGGCCCCGATGACCGCGACTTCACCGCGAAGCGCTTCATACCGGCACCCTTTCCGAGGTAGTTACCTGTCTGCCATGCCGCCGTTCCGTCGAACCGATGACACTCGAAGTCGGCAGGCGCGATCTGCCTGGGCCGCCATTCGCGGTGGCCACCTCACTCGATGACATTGGCCGCCACCGATGGCGGGGCCGATTGGTACCGTGGATACCGGAAGGCGGAGGTGCGCCGCGATGTACTCGGCTCTTGCCCACATCACCGCCGCGATACACGTCCTCGCGCTGATCTACATCGGGATCGGGGGCTTTATCGCGTGGCGATGGCCGCGCGCCATCATCGTGCACATTCCGTTCGCGTCGTGGGGATTCGCGGTCATCGCCTTCGACCTGATCTGCCCGCTGACGTGGGTGGAAGATCGCTTCCGCGAAGCCCAGGGGCTTGGCCCCCTTCCAGGGGGGTTCAACGCGTACTACATCTATGGAACGCTGATTCCGTACGCCCTGCTGCCGCTGGCCGCCACGCTGGCCATCACCACAGTCGCCGTCTCCTACATCGGGGCGTACCTGCGCTGGAAAGCGCGGCACATTCGATAAACCTCCACATCGCCGAGCCACCACTGCGGTGGCCATGGGCAATGCGCTCATCAATCGGCTACGCGCGGCCCAGCCGCGCATCGCGTTACGCAGGCTGTGCGGCGAAGGCCGGCATCACCTCGTCGTGAACCAGTTGCAGTTGCTCGCGCATGGTGGCGACCCCGGGTAGATCCATCCCGGAGAATGCCTTGACCAATGCGGCGTCGGTGATTGCCAGGATGAGGTGGTTGACTCCGGTCGAGGTGATCTCCGACTTGATCTTCTCCGCGCACTCGTCCGGGGTGCCGGCGACCGAAAGGCGGTCGGCCAGTTCGGGCGAGGTCAGCTCGAAAGCCCGATCGACCCTGCCCTCGCCCACCGCCGCGATGATGTCGGTCAGTTCCGCGGGATCGACGTTGTTGCGTTCCAACTGCTCCACCGGCATCGCCGACGCGTACAGACCCACCATCGCCCGCGCGGCGTCCTTGGCGGCCCGCGAGTCGGGACCCGTGGCGAAGACGATCCACGCCCCGAGGTCCAGCGAGTTGACGTCCCGGCCCGCTCGCTCGGCACCGATCCGCACGTTGTCCACCATGTACTCGTACGCGGCCTTGGTGTAGCTCAGCGCGTGGTGCACGCCGTCGGTGAATTCCCCTGCGGCCTGGAAGGACTTCGGCCCGCGCATCGCGCCCAGCTTCACCGGGACCCGCTGCTGCACCGGGCGGGCGAAGCTGAACAAGCCGTTGTAGGAGAAGAACTCGCCGTCGTAGCTGATCGCGCCCTCGTCGAGCATCGTTCGCACCACGTGGTGGGCCTCGGTCAACCGGCTCAGCGGTTTGGTCTTCGCCCAGTCGATGCCGTACTGCGCGAGCAGGCCGAAGTTCCCTGAACCGAGCACGCATTCGGCACGGCCGCCGGTCAACTCGTCCAGCGTCGCCGTGGCCTGCGCGATCAGGGTCGGCTCGCGCAGCGTGATCGCGGACAGGCTCGGCCCGAACCGGATGTTGGTGGTCTTGTCGGCTGCCGCGGCGAAGAGCAGCCACAGATCCTTGTGCCAGGTCTCATCGGCGGCATAACAGGCGTAAAACCCGAGCTGGTCGGCGAGTTTGATCGATTCGATGGTGTCGTTGAGCGGGTAGTCGGGCAGTATGACGAAACTGAACCTCATCGTTCCTCACCTCGGTGCTCCATGTTGACAACGTGTCTTAAGAGTCCAAATTGGACATGACGTGCTTGACCCTGGTGTAGTCCTCCAACCCGTACATCGAGAGGTCCTTGCCATAACCCGAATGCTTGAACCCACCGTGCGGCATCTCCGCCACGAGCGGGATGTGAGTGTTGATCCACACACAGCCGAAGTCCAGGTCCTTGGACATCCGCAGCGCACGACCGTGGTCCTTCGTCCACACCGAGGACGCCAGCCCGTACTCGACGCCGTTCGCCCACCGCAGCGCTTCGGCCTCGTCGCTGAACCGCTGCACGCTGATCACCGGGCCGAAGATCTCGTGCTGCACCGCTTCGTCGTCCTGCAGTAACCCGGAAACAACCGTTGGGGCGTAGAAGAAGCCGCGGTCGCCGACCCGCTGCCCACCGTTGTGCAGGTTCGAGTGGTCGGGCAGCCGCTGGACGAACCCCGATACCTTGGCCAGCTGATCGGCGTTGTTCAGCGGGCCGTAGTCGATGTCCTCGGCCGCACCGGTCTTCGTCGCGACGGCCTGCTCGGTCAGCGCCGAGACGAAGTCATCGTGCACGCCGGGCCCGGCGAGCACCCTGCTGGCGGCTGTGCAGTCCTGGCCGGCGTTGAAGAAGCCCGCCGCCGCGATCGCCTCCGCCGCCGCGGCGACGTCGGCGTCGTCGAACACGATCACGGGCGCCTTCCCACCGAGTTCCAGATGGACCCGCTTGAGATCCGCGGCCGCAGCCTTGGCGACTTCCCGCCCGGCCCGCACACTCCCGGTGATCGACGCCATCGCCGGAATAGGGTGCGACACCAGCGCCGCACCCGTGTCGCGGTCGCCGCAGATCACGTTGAACACACCGGGCGGCAGGAACTCGGCGGCGAGTTCGGCGAGGAACACGGTGCTGACCGGTGTGGTGTCCGAAGGCTTGAGGACAACGGTGTTTCCCGCGGCCAGCGCGGGCGCGAACTTCCACAAGGCCATCAGCGCCGGGTAGTTCCATGGCGTGACCTGTGCGCACACCCCAATCGGCTCACGGCGGACCCACGACGTGTGCCCGGCCATGTACTCGCCCGCGGACTTGCCCTCCAGCACCCGGGCCGCCCCGGCGAAGAACCGGAGCTGATCGAGCAGCATCGGCAGCTCTTCCTGCCTAGTCAGCTCGAGCGGCTTGCCGGTGTTCTCGCATTCCAGCTCGAGCAGTTCGTCGGCCCGGGCCTCGATCGCGTCGGCGAACCGGAACAGTGCCAGCTGCCGCTCCCCCGGCGTGCTGTCCCGCCAGGACTCGAAGGCCCTCCGTGCGACCGTCAAGGCCCGCTCGACGTCTTCCTGCCCGGATACCGGTGCCGTCGCGTACACCTCGCCGGTTGCGGGATTGACCAGCTCGGCGGTCTGACCGCTCGCCGCGTCCAGATAGCCGCCATCGACGAAGTTACGCACGGCCCGCATCGTCGTGGTCGTCATCAGCGCTCCCGTTCGTGTCGGTTGTGATCAGCTGGGCTCTTCGCCGTCGAGCTCGTCCAGAAGTTCCTGCCCGGAGACCACCTCGTCTGCCCAGTGCCGGTGCATCCAGCCGAGGTGATCGGCCCGGGAGGCCACGATCCGCAGCGTGTCCCAGTTGGGGAACAGCTGTTGCGCGATGTGCACGGTCATCAGCTTCGGATCGACCTCGAAGATGTGCTCGAAGCGTTCCACCGCGACGTCGGTGACCTGTCGGGCAGGAGGCGGGCTGTGCTGCTCGCCGTAGCGGTACCCGTTCACTCACTCCACCTCCGAGGCGTAGGCCCGGTGCAGCCCGTACTTGCCCGGGTTCATGATGTTGTTGGGATCCAAGGCCTTCTTGACGTCCAACATGACGTCGTAGCCACCGCCGAGCTCCATCGGCACCAGGTCGACCTCGCCCTCCCGGCAGGCTCCGTGGCACGCGCTGATCGACCCGCCGTAGCGCACCGCGACCTCGGCGATGTCTCGCTTGGCATCCACCCACGCCGCCCACGCATCGTCATTGAGTTCCTGCTCCCAGATCCCCACATCGATCTCGGTCAGGTAGTCCACCCCGGTACTCGCGCTGGTGTAGCAGAACATTCCCCAGTCGTCGAAGATGTCGAACCGCTCGCGCAGCCGGTCGACGATGCGGTGCCATTCCAGCCGTACCTGGGGAAGTTCGGTGTAGTTGATCGCCGCGTCCTCGCAATGCCAGCTCATCGGGGCCACCTGGCCGGAACGCGTCCGGCCGTGCAACGGAGTGGCGTACCGGTCGTGCCGTGCCGCCCAGTCGCCCTGCGAGATCTCGTCGCCCAGGTAGCGCGCTCCGGCGTCGCGGGCGATGCGCATGAGCCGCTTCCCGCCCGCACGCACCTCGTCGGTGTTGCCGTAGCCCACCGCACACACCAGCGCCCGCACTTCCGCAGGCTGCGGAATGTAGGCCTCGTCGTCGCGGCGGAGGTAGTCCACCTTCCACTCGTCGAACAGCACCGCGCCGGCAAAGGTCGCGACCCCCGCATGGGCCAACTGTTGCACGCACCGGTATGCGCTGTCGTAGTCCGGAAACGCCCAGAACGGGGAGAGCTCGGCTTCCGGCTTTCCGATCAGCTTCAGCGTGGCCTCGGTGGCGATGCCCAGTGTTCCCTGGTGCCCCATGAACAGATGCTTGAGCTGGTAGCCGGTCGAGCTCTTGGACACCTTCTGGCCGCCTCCGTCGCCGACCCGGATCACCTTGCCGGACGGCAGCACGAACTGGAAGCTAAGCACCAGGTCGCGGGAGTGCCCGTAGCGGGAACCGATGAGGGACCAGCCGCTGGTGCCGATGCGCCCGCCGACCAGCGAGCACGGATACGACGCGGGGTCGTCCGGGTACATCAGCCCGTACGGGGCGAGCACCTCGTTGAGCTTGAGCATGTTGATGCCGGTGCCCACCGTGCAGGTGCGGTTGTCGGTGTCGATCTCCTTGATGTCGTTCATCCGCTTGACGTCCACGACGATCCCGCGGTGTTCCGGGACGGCACCGTCGGTGAGTCCGGTGCCGCCGTCGCGCGGCACGATCGGGATGCGATGCGCGTTGGCCACCCGCACCACCTCGGCCACTTCCTCGGTGGACCCCGGCATCACCACCAGGTCGGGCACGCGTTCCGGCCACCGGTGCACCGGGAAAGGCGCGGGCACCCTGGCCCGGTTGAAGCGCGCGGTCTTCGAGGTCAGTACGTATTCACCGCCGAGGGCGTCGACCAGTTCGGTGAGTACCCGATCGGACAGCTGCGGTGCGAGTGTCATCGGCCCGTCCTCCCGCCGACCTCGATGCCGAGCGACTCGGCGAGCAGTTCGTGGATGTCGACGACGTCGATGGACTGCGCCGCACCAGCATCCGACAGCGGGCGCTCCGACCACGGGCACGCTGACACCAGCGTGTCCACCTCCAACTGCGCGGCCTGCTCCAGTCTGCTCGCGCTGATCTTCGCGGTGAGCTCGGGTTTCTCGATCGGCAGCCCGCCACCGGCACCGGAGCAGTACGACCACTGGGTGACCCTGTCGACGTCATGGAAGGTCAGCCCGGGAATGGCACGCAGGATCTGACGCGGCTCGGCCCACACCCCCTTACGTTTGTTGAGCCGGCACGGGTCGTGATAGGTGATCGTCCGCTCGATCGGCACGCTGGGCGTCAGCGTGCCGTCGGCGATCAGGGTGGCGAGCAGTTCGACGACCAGCACGATCTCGATGTCGTAGTCGTCGCCGAAGAACTTCGGGTAGTCCTCGGTGAAGGTGATGTAGTCGTGCGGGTCGGCCACCAGCACCCGGCGCACGCCGCTGGACCGCCAGTCGGCGAGGTTGTGCTCGGCGAATCGGCGTGCCTGGTCCCGATAGCCCATCTCCGCGGCAGGTCCGCCGCAGCACCACTGCTCGGCCATCAACCCGAACTCGTAACCGGCGTGCTGCAGGATTTGCGCGACAGCGCGGGGCACCGAAGTTCGATAGAAGGCGGCTTCACAATCGACGAACAGGATCGTGTCGCCACCGATCGGGATGTCAAGGCCCGCGGCCCAGTCCCGCACATGTTCCTGATTGACCGGGGTCTCGCCGAGCACCGGCTCATGGGTGCGCTCGTCGGTCAGCAGGTTCCACCGTTGATAGCCGGGCTGGTGCACACCGTTATCCACCGCCAGCGCCCGCATCTCCTTCACCAGCTCGACCGTGCGGGTGCGGAAGCGGTAGAAGTCGCCGGTGAACAGCGTGTTCGGGCACCGCAGTTCGCAGGCGCCGCATTGGGTGCAGTACACGTAGTCCTCGGCCACGTCTTCGACGGTCAACTCGCCCTGTTCCATCGCGACGACGTTGGCGTGGAACGCCGTCGGGGAATGGTTCTCGTTGCGCGTCACCTGCATGACCGGGCAGACCTCGCGGCAGAACTTGTGACCGGAAGAAAAGCAGTTGTAGGCGGCGTTGCGCCACTCGGACAGGAACTCGGCGGTCACCGGGGAATGACCATTACCCGGCTGCTGATCAGGTGGTCCGTTAGGCGTTGCGTCGGTGTCGCGGTGGGAATCCCTCGCGGGCACGTCGGTCATCGATCTGCCTCCACTACGTGCGAATGCACAGGCGCGCTGGAGCGGGCCGGGCCCGCTCGGCGATGAGATCAGTTCGGCTCAGTGACCTGGGTCACGTTACCCTTAAAACATATGACTTCATAGGTCCATTGGCAACATGGCGCCGAGGGCCCCTGGTCAGGCCCGGTCCGGCCCTCGGAGGGCTAGGCTCTCGCACGGTCCCAACGGCGGGAAGGAGAGCTCGCGGTGGCTGAGAACCCCGCGACCGGCGCGGCACGGCACGTCATCTTCGCGCCGCTGACCGATGGCGGCCGGGTCGATGTGGTCGCGCGCCGGATCAGCGAGGCGATCGGCCTGGGGTTGATCACCGATGGGGAGCAGCTTCCCAGCGAATCGGACCTCGCGGGCGCCCTGAACGTATCCACGGTGACTCTGCGCGAAGCACTCTCCTCGTTACGCCAGCAGGGGTTGCTGGAGACCCGTCGCGGGCGCGGTGGAGGCAGCTTCGTGCGCGCACCCGTCGACGCGTCAGTGGCCCGGTTGCGCCGGCTCCTGCGGGACTACGGCGTGCACGATCTCCGCGAGATCGGCGACCACCACATCGCGATCGCCGGAACCGCCGCACGGCTCGCCGCCGAACGCGCTTCCACCGATCACCTGGCCCGGCTCGAGGACCTGATCGATCAACTGGCCGCCGCAGGCACCGTCGGTGACCGCCGGCGGGCGGACGGGCGGTTCCACATCGAGATCGCCGCGGCCGCGCAATCAACGCGGCTGACCCGGCAGGAGATCGACCTGCAGGGCGAGATCGGCGAACTGCTGTGGCTCCCGCTCGGCGAGGCGGTCCAGCGTGAGGAGGCCGTGCGGCAGCACCGCGACATCCTCGCGGCCATCGTCGCCGGCGACGGGGAACTCGCCAGAGCGCACACCGAGCAGCACATCGAACAGGGCATCGCGCGTCTCATCCAATTTCACCTACAGCTCACCAAGCGATGACCACTACCGTGAGAGGGACCACATGCGAACAACACCGGAGTAGTCGTGGCCAATGTCCAGGACGTCTACCACGAGGCCGCCGCCACGCGCGTCGATGCCGTGCTCGATGCCGTGTTCGCCGGGGTGGGTATCCTCTGCCAACGTGTCGTGACCCTGCAGGAGCGCGCAGCTGCAGAGCAGCGGAAGGTGACCACTACCGATCTCGCCTCGATTCGGCCGACGATCTTCGACCATCTGGCTAGGACCAGCCCGGAGCTCGCCGGAACCGGGGTGATCGCCGCGCCCGGCGCGCTGGCTGATCGACGGCGCTGGCTGGAATGGTGGCGCAGGCCTCGTGGCTCGGCGTCGCCATTTCCGCTGACCGTCGACCTCGATCCACGCAACATCGGCAGCTACGAGTACACCTCGACGCCGTGGTTCGACGCGCCGCGGCGCACCGGCCGCCGGATCGTGGTCGGACCGTACGTCGACTACGCGGGCACCGACGAGTACATACTCACCTTCGCCAGCCCGATCCGGAGTGCGTG
>JBOHER010000279.1:0-56053 GCA_050701115.1 Haloechinothrix sp.
GGCTCCTCGCTAAATCGTGTGGGTTTGGTCGGCGTGGCGGCTTGACCGGTCGGCCGGTGGCTTCGTTGGCTGTGACCGTCAGTGATGGTGGGATGGTCTGCGAGGCGGTTGGCATGGATGGGCTGGAGCTGTTTACCACGGCGTTGGGGCTGGGCGAGCCGTGGCAGGTGAGCGCGGCGGAGTTCGCCGAGCGGGAGGGGCGGCTGGATCTGCACGTGGCGTATCGGCGGGGCGCCCGGTTTGCGTGCCCGGACCCGGGATGCGGTCAGCAGCGGTGCCCGGTGCACGACACCGTGGAGAAGACGTGGCGGCACCTGGACTTCTTCCAGCACAAGGCGTTCCTGCACGCGCGGGTGCCGCGGGTGCGCTGCGCCGAGCATGGGGTACGCCTGGTGGCGGTGCCGTGGGCGCGGCCGGGTTCGGGGTTCACGATGCTGTTCGAGGCGCTGGTGTTGACCTTCGCCAAGGCGATGCCGATGGCCCGGGTCGCCGCCTCGGTGCGCGAGCATGACACCCGGGTGTGGCGCATCGTGGAGCATCATGTGCACACCGCCCGCGCCAGCGAGGACTTCTCCTCGGTGCGCCGGGTCGGGATGGATGAGACCTCGGCCCGCAGGGGGCAGGACTACATCAGCCTGTTCGCCGATCTCGACACCGCCCGGGTGCTGTTCGCCACCGACGGCCGCGACGCCGCCACCGTCGAGCGGTTCGCTGCGGACCTGGCCGCACACGGCGGCGACCCCAACCGGGTGCACACCACCAGCTCGGACATGAGCGCGGCGTTCATCGCCGGCATCGGCGAGCACCTGCCCAACGCGCGGCTGACCTTTGACCGCTATCACCTGGCGGCCAAGCTGTCCGAGGCCGTCGACGCGGTACGCCGCGCCGAGATCGCCACCCGCCCCGAGCTCAAACGCACTCGCTGGCTGTGGCTGAAGAACTGGTCCAACCTGTCGGTCGCCCAGCGCCGCGAACTGCAGCAGCTGATGCGCCCGTCGGCGCAGCTGGCCACCGCCCGCGCCCTGCGCTGGCGGGAGGACTTCCAAGCCTTCTACGACCAGGATCCCAGCTACGCCGCCGAGTACCTGCGCGGCTGGTGCGCCGGCGCCAAACGCTCCCGCCTGCAACCGATCAAGGACTTCGTCGACCTCGTCCGACGGCACTGGGACGGCATCATCGCCTGGCACCAATCCCGCGTCTCCAACGGGCTGCTCGAGGGGACGAACTCGCTCATCCAAGCCGCCAAGGCCCGCGCCCGCGGCTACCGCAACAAGAACAAGATGATCACCATCGCCTACCTCATCGCCGGCAAACTACCGTTACCCACCGTCACCAATCCCGCGCCCGCCTGACCAGTAACCCCGCCATCACGCAGCGCTACCCACACGGAACAGCGAAGAGCCCCTGCGCAACGGGCCGACCTGCGTGTCCACGGCTTGGCGCAGATCGTCGAAGTAGTCGGCGGCGGCATCCGCCGCGTTTCCTTTCCACTCGTGCGCGACGGCTTCCTGGGCTTTCTTCAATTCGATCGCCCAGTCCGTGTTGAACTCAGCCAGGTTCGTTATGGCGCCGCCAGCTTTGGAGGCATCTTCCCAATTGCCGGCATATTGCTGAGCGATCCACTCTGTCGGGTTCGTCCCACATATCTGTTCCGTTACCCAGCTGATCCAATAGCTCGGACTCACATACTGGGAGGCGCCGAGAATGTTTCCGACCCCTCCCGGCACGAGGGTTTCCGGGGTCGGCTCGGTCAAGTTGGCAGATGGTGAACTCATCGGCGGATCTCCACGTAGTCGGCGGGATTTAGTACTTGTCGTCGAGGCGGCGAGCTTCGTCTTCGTCCATGTTCGTGTACATGGTCGCCGACTTGGCCGTCTCCGTCGCGGATTCCTTCGCGACACGTTCGAGGCCTTGGTAATTTGCCTCCAGCGCCTCACGGGCGTCATTGCAGGCCTTAGCGATGGTGGCGAACAACCGGGCGTCCGCGTAGCCGATATCAAGATGCTGACCGACATACGTGGTTGCTTCCGGAGCTTCCTTGCTCAGATTTTCGAGTTTGTTGGCGAACGTTCGCACGTGTTCCGGATCGACTGAGAACGACATCGCTTACCCCTTCCGCTCGCGCCGCACAGTACCGGAGGGTTGACGTAGGTCGATGGCCGACGGTTCCCTCGACCGAGCGATTCCATGGTGAGGAACCGAACTTAGGCCCCGGCGAACTACCATGGCGACTTGATCGAGCGTTCGCGAGGATGACAGGAGTATGTCGACGATGCAGCAGGTCCGAGTTCCCGCCGCGGCGCGTGCCGCGGGCGGCCCGCGGCCACGCTCGTGCGTGCGTCACGGTCAGCCGGTCGTCGACGGAGCCAACGTCGACCTCCAGTCCAGGCCGAAGCAAGACATGACCCCAACCTTTGGCGGGGTCTTCGCGATCGCTGTTCGCACGGCCGATCACCTGCAGGAGATCAAGCGGGTGCCGGTTCAGGGGTGGCCGTTCTGCGTGCAATGCGTGCGGCGACGCCGGCTGCTTCGTCGCACGGCACAGCTGCTGTTCTTCGGCGGCATCGCCCTGATCCTCGCGGCCGTCGTGGTGAGCCTGCTGCTGACAGGGCGGCAACCGCTCCTGATCATCCCGATCCTGGGTGGGATCGCCGCCGCCATCGCGTCGGGGTTCGTCTTCGGCCAGTCCAGCTGGAGCCACATCGCCGGCGCTGTCGTGTCGAACGACGGCCAATGGGTTACTTTCCCCAGCGCACACCCGCAGTTCGCCGCCGAAATCAGGTCGGCGGGCGGACAGTGACCACGGCAGGGGTGCACAATGCCCGGGTGGACAAGTACCGGCTAGTCAACTTCGTGCAGAAGCGAATCGTAAACCCCGTGGTCCGTGCCGCCCTGAACCGCGGACTGCCGTTACCGGGTTACGCGCTCATCGAGACCACCGGCCGTAAGTCCGGTCTGCCTCGACGCATACCGGTCGGTGACGGGCTCGACGGGGACACGTTCTGGATCGTGTCGGAACATGGTCGGCGGTCGGCATATGTCCGCAACATCGAAGCGGATCCGCACGTGCGTGTGCGCGTTCGCGGCCGGTGGCGCAGCGGCACCGCACATATCCTGGCCGACGACGACCCGCGCGAGCGTCAGCGACTACTCGGCCGCAGGTTCAGTGCGCGGCTCAACGCCATGGCAGTCCGCTCATTCGGCACGGATCTGCTGACCGTTCGCGTCGACCTCGAGGGTTGACTGGCGGCACACCGATAGCGGGATTCGGCCTGCTGCAAGAAGCTCCGGGCGGAGGCCAAGTAGATCTCCACGATCTGCCGGTCGTATCCAGCGCCCTGGCCGGCGGCCATGAAACCTATCCCGAGTACGGATAGCATCAATATGAAGAACCATCGACTCGCCCATGATTCGATGACGCTGTCGCCTGGGTCAGCCGGGTTGTAGCGCACGGTCATCTCGTCGCCGAGCTCCGGTCTCTCGCTGCTGCAGGGGCTCAACTCCAGCGAATATTGCGTGATGGTGGACACCGTGGTGGCAAGGTCGGACCATGAGTGGACTCAGCGATCAGCTCCGGTCGGACGCCGCCGCGATCTGGGACGCCCAGCGAGACCATCCCTTCGTGCGTGGCATCGGCGACGGCACCCTGGACAAGGACAAGTTTCGTTTCTGGATCCGGCAGGACTACCTCTTCCTCATCGAGTACTCCCGTTTGCTCGCGTTGGCCGCGGCCCGGGCACCCGACCTGGACACGATGGGTCGCTTCGCCGGGCTGCTGCACGAAACATTGCACGAAGAGATGGACCTGCACCGTTCCTACTGCGCTGATCTTGGCATCCCCGAGGCCGAACTCGAGCGTGCGCGGATGGCGCCAACCACCAGGGGCTATACCGACTTCATGCTGCGCACGGCCACCGTCGGCGACTTCGCCGAACTGCTTGCCGCCCTGCTGCCGTGCATGTGGGGATTCAACGAGATCGGCCTACACCTGCACGCCGAAGGAGTCCCGGACGACGAGCACTACGCACGTTGGATCGACATGTACGCCTCCGCGGAGCTCACCGCCCTGGTCGGCTGGCTTCGCGTGCTCACCGACCGTATCGGCACTGATCTCCCCGGAGCGGCGCGCGCCCGGGTGGTCGACGTCTTCGCCACGAGTAGCCGCTACGAGCTGGCCTTCTGGGACATGGCGTGGCGGCACGAGGACTGGCCGCGAATCGATGCGCAGTAGGTTGAGCGAACGTGACATTGAGGCGATAGGTTCGGCTGAACGTCACACTCGCTCAGCATAGGACGGAGCATGAGCCGACACATACGAAACGCCGTCACGTAATCCTGATCGTCACCGCGGCCACCATGTTGGTGATCGGCTTCGTGGCTGGCTTGCTGGCAGCGCGCACAACTGCGTCGCTGCCCGATGAATGCGCCAAGGCGCTCAACGTCGCCGACGTCATCGTCAGCGCCGTGGACAAGGAGTGGGATACGGCGTCGGGCGCTGTCGACGGTGTGCAGTCGGCGGTGAGCGACTCCGGTTATCGGCGCTTGGCCGCCGCCTGCCGCGACTAGCTGGCGTTATCCGCGAATAGCGCGCCGTGCATCAGCTCATCGACCGCCTCGATGCGCAGGTCGTGGCCGTTGCCCGCATGTGTGCCGCCGAGTTCCTCGGTGTAGACGCACACCCCCGTTGCGACGTCGAGTCGCACGCGATGTGCGTCCGCGTAGCGCAGGCTCGGATCGCGCTCCCGCAGCGTCGGCCCGCCTGCCTCGGCCTCCCAATCCTCACTGGCCTTGGAGAACAGCAGCGGGCAGCAGCTGCAGCGCGGGTCGTAGGACGGGTTCGGCCGCAGATCCGCCTGCCACGCCACACGCCCGTGGTGATCCACCTCGGTCAAGCGGGTGATGTCGACCGGGTCCGGTGTGGTGTCGCCGGTTTCGTCCTGGATGCCGTCGGAGAGTTCGGCCGGGTCCAGCATGGCGACCCAACGGTAGTTGATGTACATCGGATCGTCGAAGTGCAAGGACCAGTCACGCGGCCTGCGCGACACCAGACCGTCGACGCCGAACTCCGGACGCGGCGCCCTCGGGTCGAGCGGGCTGATCATTTCTACGTCGCGGGAGCTGCCGCCGGACGTGAGCAGCACAGTTCCGCCGCCGGGCCTTTCCTCGCGGCCGGCGAAGATCAACGCGCCATCCGGCGCCTCGACGCGCAAGCAGCCCGGCCTTCTCACCCATGCGCGCACCGGCGACGCGGAGTCGCCCCGCCACTCGACGGTGAACCGCAACGTCCGCCAGCGCCATGGCGACGAGCGCGCCAGCGCGGCGAATCGCTCTGTCGACACCGAAGCCATGCCACGATCATCCACCGCGGGCGCTGCCGTTGCGAGTCAATTCCTCTCGCTCACCACGGTCCATCTCTATCATCGTCGGCCAGCATCCTGTACGGGTCGGGAATTCGGCAGGTAGGCCGCACCTCCGTTAGCCAATCACGGTCAAACGCCAGGTCGGTCTGCTGTTCCATGAGAGCCAGCGAAGTCGATCTCAGCTTCTCCACGTCGACGTTGACGTCCTTGATCCACGGCGGCGCAGGCTCCCCGGTGTAGGGCTCTTCGCCAACCTGCAGGTGAAACTTGTAACCGGACCGTTCGTCACCTTGCAGGTAATACAGCTGCGCGAAGTGACACTCGCCGACCGGCTTGTCAGGTTCGCCACCGTAGATTCGGACCACGTCTTCCGCCGTTATGCCCTCGACGACGGCCACCGTCCACGAATCGATCCTCCCCGCGCCGTGGTCGTCAGCCCAGGCATACCGCTCTAGCAGCAGCTCTTCTCCTTTGCGAGCGGTTCTTGGCGGAACAGGTGAGCTGGATACTCGAGAACGTCGATCAGCGCCGCGCCTTCGCGGGAGACAGCGCACCGGCGGGCAGTTCGCGCGCCACGTCATCCAACAGCGCTTGGGTCTGCCGCAGCAGATACAACTGCGACGCCTCAGGCCCGCCGAGATGCCAGGGATCCGGTCGTTGTTGTGGCGGTGTCAGCTCCCCTAGCTGGACCATGCGGAGATCATCCTCGTCACTCAGAAGATTCGGTTGATACCCGATCAAGCGTGGAGGTAGTTCTGAGGTCTGAGAACTGACCTACTACTGCCTCAGTCCTGCACTTTTGCTGAACTCAAGCGACAGGCATGACGTAAAAGCGTCGATCGCCGAGTTCGAGTCAACGCCGTGGTCGACGCGGCCATAGCCGCAGGAGCGACGCTGGTGAAGGAGCCGCAGCGGGTGTCCGGCGGCTACCACGTCCATTGGGCCGGACCCAACGGCGTGCATCTCGCACCTACATTGCGACGACGTCGACGCCGTAGGCGAGTCCGCCAATCGTGAGAGCGCTGACAGACGCTCGGACTTCGGCGTAGTCGTCCAGATCGAGCCGCTCGAGGTCGATGACAGCCGGTGTGGGATGTTCACGGGATCAACCTCGCGTCGTCGCGGGGAGGAAGGTCCTCCTGCGAGATCTGTCCGTGCGTCAGATGTCGTGCTCCCCGCGAACGCAGGGATGATCCCGTTCCGTTTTCGCTTGTTCTCGGTGGGGCGCTGGTGCTCCCCGCGACCGGGATGATCCGAATCGCGTCGGTCGCCGACCTACCAGTGCGTGCCGCGCTACTCGACGCCACGCACAGATTCAGGGTCGTCGCCCGACCCAAGATCGCCGGTCCCTCGGCAACTACTTGGCGGGACTCGGCCTCCCCGCAACCGCAGGATTCGGCGTCACCTACACCGGACTGCACGCTACCGACGAAGGGATCCGGATCGACACCATCCCGACAGTTCAAGCGATCTACCACGCAGCCGCGCTCACCCTGATGCGTCCGCAATCCCATCCACGACTGTGACAAACACACGGTCATCGCGAGAGGTCCGCAGGGCGGATCGTTTGCCCAGGCCTGGATGGGCAGTGTTGACCAGCCAGTATGGTGATCCGCGCGATCAGCGCACGGTGACCAGCACGCGCTGCGCCATGTTGTTGGCCATTCCTTGCCGGTTCCACGGCTGCTCGACCGGTTGCACATCATCGACCGCGTCGGTGGCGCGTGCGCAGACCTCGTAATCGCCCGCTCGGTCGGCGAGCCAGTCGAAAGTCCAGGCGCGCCAGGCGTAGCGGCTCGGCTCAGCGCCGAGTTCGGCTTCCCGCCAGGTGCGCGCACCGTCGAAGCTGACCTCCACTCGGACGATGGGTGCGCTGCCCGACCACGCTCGGCCGGACAGCCTGACCGGTCCGGATTCGACGATCCGCCGCCGGGTCTGGAAGTCGGGAAAGCCGGGCGGAATCATCAGCGCTTTCGGGCGGATCCGGGTCACCGGTTCACCCACATCGTCGGGTCCTTGTTTGATCCGGTAGGCCGTCGCGTTCTGGAACCCGGTGAACGGTTCGGTGAGCACGGTGATCCTCCGCAGCCACTTCACCTGGGCCATTCCGTACCAGCCGGGCGCGATGAGCCGAACGGGTGCTCCGTGCTGCGGTGGCAAGGGAGCGCCGTTCATCTCATAGGCCAGCAGGACGTCGTCGCCGAGTGCGTCCGCTACCGAGAGGGCGCGCGCATAGTCCTGTTCCACGCCACGCTCGGTGCCGTGGTCCGCTCCGGTGAAGACCACGTCGACCGCGTCGGGGGACAAGCCGGCTTCCCGCAATAGTGGTGCGAGGGGCGTTCCGGTCCAGCGCGCGGTGCCAACAGCTTCATCCAGCCAGGGCTGGCTGATCGGCCGGGGCGTCAATCGGGCCCGTCCGTTCCCTGCGCACTCGAGGGTGACCGTCAGGGTCGCCTGCGGGCGGTCGCGCAGCGCCGCGAGGTCGAGCACGAGCGGGTGATCCACTGCCCCGTCCATGCGCAGTGTCCACGTATCGGGGTCGACATGCGGGATGTCGTAATGCACCAGCAGGTAGTGCAAGCCGGGCGGCGTGATCTCGTAGCGCAGCGCCTCCAGCGGCATGCCGTGGTTGCGCGCCGCGAGCCGAAGCTCGTCCATCGAGATGGCCTCGTCGTGGTCAGCGAGGCGAGCCCGCTCCCCGGGGAGGGCGGAGACCGACGTCATGGCGGCTCCCTGGTCCGATCGTGCCGAGAAACCTGTCATGGCCATTATCAGCCCGCGGCCGGGCCAGGGGTGGACGCATCCCAGAATCCGGTGGCCCCGTTCGCGCACGAAGAGGTTTGAGCGGCTTTGCCGTTGGCAATCCCCGAATTGCGTCTGAGGCATGACGCGCGTGTCGAGTGCCCCAGGGGTAAGCCCTGGCGATGGAGAGACATGGGACGTAGCGCGAAGATCAAGAAGTGGAAGTCGAAGGCCCGAGAATTCGCGGAGCGGGCCGAAGCCGCCGCCGAACGTGCGGAAGCGGCAGCCGACCGTGCCGCGGACGGGGGTGTTGGCACGTCTGAGACCGTTGGCACGCCCGGCGGTCCGGGAACATCCGACCTGACCGGCGTCCCTGATGCAGACATCGTCCCGCCGCGCCAGCCGCCGCACGATGACACCAATCCGTCCGGCCAGTGAGGCGTGCGCGCCGGGTTACTCGCCGATGGCCTGCAGCATGCCTGTGCGGCCAGGAAGCAGCCCGGCCCGGTAACCATCCACTATGGACGGACACCGGGCCGGTTTCTCGGGTCGCTACCTCACTTCAGCTCGGCGCTGGTCTTGCCGAGCAGGCGGCGGGCGATGATCAGTTGCTGGATCTGCTGGGTGCCTTCGAAGATGTCCAGGATCTTGGAGTCACGGCTCCACTTCTCCAGCAGGACCTCCTCGCTGTAGCCAAGGGCGCCACACAGCTCGACGCATTTGAGCGTGATGTCCACGACCGAGCGGCCTGCCTTCGCCTTGGACATCGACGCCTCGACCGAGTTCGGCTTCCGGTTGTCGGCCATCCACGCCGCGGCCAGGGTCAGCATGTGCGCCGCCTCGTAGTCCGCCTCCATCTCGAGATACGCGGCAGCCGCAGCGTGCTGGCTGTTCGGCGGCTTGTCGTAGTCGATGTCGATGCCCGACTCGGTGAGGATGCGGGCGGTCTCCTCCAGCGCGGCACGGGCAACCCCGACACCCATCGCGGCCACAAGAGGCCGGGTGTTGTCGAAGGTCTCCATGACCCCGGCGAAGCCCTTCTTGGTGTCGATCTCCGGGCTGCCGAGCAGGTTCTCCTTGGGCACCCGGCAGTTCTCCAACCGGATCACCGCGGTGTCGGAGGCCCTGATGCCGAGCTTGTGCTCGAGCCGTTCGACGGAGATGCCCTGGCGGTTCTTCTCCACCACGAACGACTTGATCGCCGCACGGCCGAGGCTCTTGTCCAGCGTCGCCCACACGACGACCGAGTCCGCGCGGCCACCCGCGGTGACGAAGATCTTCTCGCCGTTGAGCACATACTCGTCGCCGTCGAGCTTGGCCGTGGTCGAGACGGCAGCCGAGTCCGAACCGAAGCTGGGCTCGGTGATCGCCATCGCCGCCCAGGTTCCCTCGAACCGCTTGAGCTGTTCGTCGTTGGCGACCGACGCGATGGCCGCGTTGCCAAGCCCCTGCCGCGGCATGGACAGCAGCAGCGCGACGTCACCCCAGCACATCTCGATCGTGCCGAGCACGGTGCGCATGTTGGCGCCGTTGACGTTCTTGCCCTTGTCGTCGCCGTTCTCATCGCGGCGGACGCCGGACGCACCCGCGCCACCCTCGCCGGAGGCGTTGAGCCCGTCGATGAGCGAGGCGAGCATGTCCAGCTCGCTTGGGTAGGCGTGTTCGGCGCGGTCGTACTTGCGTGAAATGGGCCGGAAGACCTGGGAAGCAGCCTGGTAAGCCTGGTTGACCAGCGCCTCGGCCTTCTTCGGAACCTCAAGATTGATCATTAGGAATTCCTTCGAGTGAAGTCGTGAGCGGGGCTCAGACGAGGACGGCGCCTTCCATCAGGCCGATGGCGCGCAGGTCGCGGTACCACCGCTCGACCGGGTGCTCCTTGGTGAAGCCGTGGCCGCCGAGCAGTTGCACACCGGCGCTGCCGATGAACATGCCCTTGTCGGCGGCGAGCTTGCGGGCCAGCGCGACCTCGCGCGCGTAGCTTCTGCCCTGCTCGGCGCGGGCGGCCGCCTTGAGCGTGAGCAGCCGGATGCTCTCCAGTTCGATGGCGATGTCGGCAACCATGAAGGCGACACTCTGCCGGTGGCTGATCGGCTCGCCGAACGCGACGCGCTCGTTGACGTAGGGGATGACGTAGTCGAGCACCGCCTTGCCGGTACCGGCGGCGAGCGCGCACCAGCCCAGGCGGGACAGCCGCACCGTCTCCGCGAAAACCTCCCGCTTACCGCCGCCGAGCAACGCGCTGCCCGGCACGTTGACCTTCTCCAGGTGCAGCTTGCCGGTGGCCGCGCTGCGCAAGCCCATCGCGGGCTCGGCTTCGATCGTCACACCGGAGTTGGCAGCCTCGACGATGAACAGCGCTGGGCCGCGCCCCTCCAGGTCGGCGGAGACGATGAACAACTCCGCGTCTGCGGCGCGGGGCACCAGCGCCTTGACGCCGTCGAGCTGGTAGCCCTTCGGGGTGCGCTTGGCCCTGGCCTTCGGCTTGAACGGGTCGAAAAGCGGTGCCTGCTCGAGCAGCGCCAGCGCTGCGGCGGGCACATTGTCGCCGGTGAATGCGGGCAGGTAGGTGGCCTGCTGGTCGGCGTCACCCCACAACACCAGCGAGGTGCTCACCGCGGTCGGTGCCAGGGTGGCGACCGCCAGGCCCATGTCACCGTGCGCGAGGGCCTCCGCCACCAGCACATTCGTCACGACCGAACGCTCGGTGCCGATGCCACCGAGCTCCTCCGGGATTCCGACGAGGCCGATGCCCAGTTCGGATGCTCTGCCGAGTAGGCCATCCGGAGTGGCCAGCTTCGCGTCGGCGTCTATCGCAGCGGGGCGCAGCTGCTCGGCGGCGAAGTCGCGCACCGTCTCGACGATCATCTGCTGCTCTTCGGTCGGCTCGAGGTCGAACAGGCCTTTGTCCGCAGCGTTGCTCAGCCGAGCGGGCTTGTTCCGCTTCGAGGTCATCTTGAACACGCGGCCGGTCGTGGCGGCGGCCTTGAAGCCGTGCTTGGTCCAGGTGAAAACCAAGTTCTCCACCGGCTTGCGCAGGCCAACCTTGTCGATCACGCCCGAGCCGGCGATCTTGTTCAGAGCTGCCAAGCCCAGACCCATCGCATCGCGCTTCTTCGGCGGCACTCCGCCTGGGGTTCCCGCCTTGGCGGGCTGAGCGTCAGACACTGTCACACTCCCATCGACCAACGGTGGCCGTCGCTTACCTACTCACGAGTAACGTAACCCCTCGGGCAGATTTGCGCCAGTGGAGTGGTCCAGGTAACTCGCCTCAGCCGACGCCAAGGGCCGCGCACATGAGCGCGACGAGTTCGGCCTCGACGTTCGGCCGCTGTGCGATGTGCCGAGTGCGCAGCAGGTCGTTGGCGATGGTGAGGGCCACGTGCACAACGATGCGGCCTTCGCCGGTACTGAGCTCCGGGCGAACGGCGCAGAGCAGCCGGGCCCATTCCTGCACGTAGTCACGCTGAACGCGGCGGAGTTCGGCCTGTTCGGCCGCGGACAGCGCGTTCACCTGCCTGCCAATGGTCATCAGGTCCGCCGAGGACCGCATGATGTCCACATAGGACGTTACAAGGCCGCGCAACGCACCGGCTTCGTCGGCTGCCTCCCGCGCGACCTGCGCCCGGCCCAGTGCGAGCCGGTCGGCAAGCCGGGTAGCCGACGCCACGAACAGCGCTGCCTTGCTGGGGAAATGGCGATACACGCTGGGGCCGCTGATGCCAGCGGCCGTGCCGATGTCCTCCATGCTGACCTCGTGGAAGCCGCGCTCCTGGAACAGCCTGCCTGCCTCGTTGATCAGCCGTTCGCGCCGGGATGTGCGCAGGACCTGCGATTCGGCGCGCTCCGGCGTAGCGTCGGCCATGGTGCCCTGAGGAGTCGGGAGTGTGCAATGCAACACAGCTCGGGCACACTCGACGAGCAACGATTCGAATCGGCGCTTTCCGATCCGCGTTCGGTGCACCGAGACGCTGCCGAAGACGCTCAGCGCCGCCCAGGAGAGCAGTTCGGCGTCACCCGGCGAGAGCCCGGGGCGGATCGCGAGGAGTGTCCGAGCCCACATCGTGAGCAAAGCCGTGGAGCGGCGCCGGAGTTCCGACCGGTCCTCGGCGCGCAGGTGGCGACGCTCGGTGCGCCACAGCGCGGCAACCTCGCGCCGTTCGACCGACAGCTTCGCGAGTGTGCGTATCAAGGTGTTGACCTGCGCGGGCGCGGGGCCCTCGGAACCATCAACGGCAATGGTGGTCGCCGTGGCGAGCTCGTCGACCGCGGTGAGTACCACGTGGGCCAGGATGGCCTGCTTGTCGCTGAAATGCCGATACAGCGCGGGGCCGGTCACGCCTGCGGCCGCGGCGATGTCGGTGATGCCTACCCCGTGGTATCCGCGGGCACGAAACAGCTCCGAGGCGAGCTCGGCGAGCTGCGCCTTCCTGTTCCGTGGCCGCCGCTGGCGGGTGGCTTGGGTCGGCATAGTGAACATACTCTAGCGGGAGTTGAAAAGTGGACAACCGGGTTGACAGCCTGGGATTTTGCCGCACTATGTTAGTCAGGATTAGCACGGAGAGCCGATGCGTTTCAGGAAGGACTGTTGGCGTGAGTGAAGCGTTCATCTACGAGGCGATCCGTACGCCTCGGGGTAAGGGCAAGAAGGGGTCCCTGCACGGGACCAAGCCGGTAGACCTCGTTGTTGGGCTGATCGACGAACTCAAGGTTCGCCACCCCGACCTGGACCCGGCCGCCATCGAGGACCTCATCCTCGGCGTGGTCACGCCCGTCGGTGACCAGGGTGCGGACATCGCCAGGACCGCGACCCTGGCCGCCGGTCTGCCGGACACGGTCGCCGGCGTGCAGCTCAACCGGTTCTGCTCATCCGGCCTCGAGGCCGTGAACCAGGCCGCCGCACGGGTGCGCTCCGGCTGGGAGAGCCTGATCCTGGCCGGTGGTGTTGAGTCCATGTCGCGGGTGCCGATGGGCTCCGACGGTGGCGCGTGGGCGATGGACCCGGCGACCGCGTATGACACCTACTTCGTGCCGCAGGGCATCAGCGCCGACCTGATCGCCACCCTCGAGGGCTTCACCCGCACCGACGTCGACACCTATGCGGTGCGCTCGCAGGAGCGGGCCGAGGCAGCCTGGTCGGGTGGGTACTTCGCCAAGTCCGTGGTACCGGTCACCGACATCAACGGCATCACCGTCCTCGACCACGACGAGCACCGTCGTCCGGGTACCACGGTCGAAGACCTCGGCAAGCTGAAGCCGTCGTTCGCGGGCATCGGCGAACTAGGTGGGTTCAACGCCGTTGCGCTGCAGAAGTTCCACCAGGTCGAGAAGATCAACCACGTGCACACCGGGGGCAACTCCTCGGGCATCGTGGACGGCGCCGCGCTGGTGCTGCTCGGTAACGAGCAGGTGGGCAAGGACTTCGGCCTGACCCCGCGGGCTCGCGTGGTGACCGCAGCCATCACCGGTGCCGACCCGACGATCATGCTGACCGGTCCCACGCCCGCCGCGCAGAAGGCGCTGCGGCTCGCCGGTCTGACCGTCGACGATATCGACCTGTTCGAGCTGAACGAGGCCTTCGCCTCGGTCGTGCTGAAGTTCCAGAAGGACCTGGGCATCCCGGACGAGAAGCTCAACGTCAACGGTGGCGCCATCGCCATGGGCCATCCGCTGGGCGCGACCGGCGCCGTGATCCTTGGCACCATGGTCGACGAGCTCGAGCGCAGGCAGGCCCGCCGCGCGCTGCTGACGCTGTGCATCGGCGGCGGCATGGGCATCGCGACCATCATCGAGCGCGTATAACGCGGCAGAGACAAGGCGAGAAGAAACTATGACTGAATCCAAGACCATCCGTTGGGAGTCCGACGCGGACGGCATCGTCGTCCTGACGCTTGATGACCCCAGCCAGTCGGCTAACACGATGAACCAGGCGTTCACCGACTCGCTGGCCGCGACCGTTGCGCGCCTGGAAGCCGAGCAGGACGACATCACCGGGGTGGTGATCACCTCGGCGAAGAAGACCTTCTTCGCGGGCGGCGACCTCAACGACCTGATCAAGGCGACCAAGGAGGACGCTCCGCGAATCTCCGAGCACGTCGCCGCGATCAAGGCGAACCTGCGCGAGCTGGAGACGCTCGGCAAGCCGGTGGTGGCCGCGATCAATGGCGCCGCCCTCGGCGGTGGGCTGGAGATCGCACTGGCCTGCCACCATCGGATCGCGGCGGATGTCAAGGGCAGCCAGATCGGCCTGCCCGAGGCCACCCTCGGCCTGCTGCCCGGTGCCGGTGGGGTTACCCGCACGGTACGGCTGCTCGGTATCCAGAACGCGATCATGAATGTGCTGGTGCAGGGCCAGCGCCACAAGCCGGCCAAGGCGCTCGAGCTCGGCCTGGTGCACGAGCTGGTCGGCTCGATCGACGAGCTGCTGCCCAAGGCGAAGGAGTGGATCAAGGCCAACCCGGACGCCGTGCAGCCTTGGGACGTCAAGGGCTACAAGATCCCGGGCGGCACCCCGTCGAACCCGTCCTTCGCCGCCAACCTGCCCGCGTTCCCGGCGAACCTGCGCAAGCAGATCAAGGGCGCGAACATGCCCGCGCCGCGGGCGATCCTGTCCGCCGCGGTCGAGGGCGCCCAGGTCGACTTCGACACCGCGTCGCAGATCGAGGGCCGCTATTTCGTCAGCCTGGTCACCGGCCAGGTCTCGAAGAACATGACCAAGGCGTTCTTCTTCGACCTGCAGCACATCAACTCGGGCGGCTCGCGTCCGGACGGCTACGAGCAGCACACTGTGCGCAAGGTCGGAGTGCTCGGCGCGGGCATGATGGGCGCCGGTATCGCGTACGTGTCGGCCAAGGCGGGCATGGAGGTCGTGCTCAAGGACGTCACCCTCGAGGCCGCCGAGAAGGGCAAGAACTACTCGGTCAAGCTCGAGGAGAAGGCGCTGTCCCGGGGCAAGACCACCCAGGAGCGCTCGGACGCGCTGCTGGCTCGGATCAAGCCGACCGCCGACGCCACCGACTTCGAGGGCGTCGATTTCGTGATCGAGGCCGTGTTCGAGAGCGTCGAGCTCAAGCACAAGGTGTTCGGCGAGATCGAGGAAATCGTCAACCCCGACGCGGTGCTCGGCTCCAACACCTCGACGCTGCCGATCACCGGCCTCGCCCAGGGCGTGCAGCGGCAAGAGGACTTCATCGGCATCCACTTCTTCTCGCCGGTGGACAAGATGCCACTGGTCGAGATCATCTGCGGTGAGAAGACATCCGGCGCGACTCTGGCCAAGGTCTTCGACTACACGCTGGCGATCCGCAAGACGCCGATCGTGGTCAACGACAGCCGCGGCTTCTTCACCAGCCGGGTCATCGGCACCTTCATCAACGAGGCACTGGCCGCCGTCGGTGAGGGCGTCGAGCCGTCCAGCATCGAGCAGGCCGGTTCGCAGGCCGGGTTCCCGGCTCCGCCGCTGCAGCTGTCCGACGAGCTGACGCTGACCCTGATGCAGAAGATCCGCAAGGAGACCAGGGCTGGTGTCGAAGCCGCCGGTGGCACCTGGACCCCGCACGGTTCGGAGGTCGTCGTGGACCGCATGGTCGACGAGTTCGAGCGTAAGGGCCGCTCGTCCGGTGCCGGGTTCTATGAGTACGACGAGAACGGCAAGCGCACCGGCCTGTGGCCGGGGCTGCGCGAGGCGTTCGCCGTATCCGTCGGGGATGGTGTGCCGTTCATCGACCTGCAGGAGCGGATGCTGTTCGTGCAGGCCGTGGAAACGGTGCGCTGCTTCGACGAGGGCGTGCTGAACTCGGTGCCCGACGCCAACATCGGGTCCATCTTCGGCATCGGCTTCCCGCCGTGGACCGGTGGCGTGATCCAGTACATCAACCAGTACGAGGGCGGGCTGAAGGGCTTCGTGGCGCGGGCTCGTGAGCTCGCCGCCCGTTACGGCGCTCAGTTCGAGCCGCCGCAGTCCTTGGTGGACAAGGCCGACAAGGGCGAGATCCTGGAGTAGGTCGCTACCGCGCTGAAAGGCGCTTTCAGTGCACTGGGTGCGCTGAAAGCGCCTTTCGCGTCACTGGACGCACTGAAGGCGTCTTTCAGCGCCTCACCCGGAGTCCGGTCAGCATTCGACGCATCAGATCGGCGCACTCGTCCCGCACTCGGGCCTTGTCCTCGTCAGCGGTATCGGCGAGGGTCAGTCCGGCTGCGCCGAACATCTGGAAGACCAATCGGACCAGGGTGTTCGCGCCCCGGCTCTCGAGGTAGCCTGCAGCCACCAGCGCTTTGGTCGACTGCTCGATCAGCCCTAACGCGTACTTCTCCTCGCACTCTTTCCACATCTTCCAGCCCAGGGCCGTCGGTCCCTCCTGCCAGACCAGCCTGCTGTAGTTGGGGTCCAGGCACTGCTCGAGGAAGGCATCGATCGCGGCGAGGGATCCGTCCCAGGGGTCGTCATAGTGTGCGATCGCCGCGGTGATCCGTTCGACCATGTGTAGTTCCTGCTCGTCCAGCACCGCTTCGAACAGCGCCTGCTTACCCGAGAAGTGGTGGTAGACCGCGCCTCGGGTGACCTGACTGGCCTTCGCCACGTCCTCGAGCGACGTACTGGCGAACCCGCGCGCAACGAACAGTGCGGTCGCCTCTTCGAGGATGGCGGCCTTGGTCGCTTCGGCATACATCTCACGACGGCTCTTGACGGAAGGCATGCACGGAGTATAGTCGCATACAGAAAGTATGTGAAAGTCAGAGAGTAGGTGGAGTCATGTCGAGCTGGGAACGAACTCATCGCCGGTATCGCCTGGTCTACGCCGTCGCGGACGCCATCGCGCTGCGCGGACCCGAGGTCATCGACGAGTGGCAGGCCGCGATTCATGCGGAATTCGGTGGCATGGACGGCTTTCTGAAGGATGTGCAGCGCCGTTGGTACACGGCGGTGGACGCCTACCTCGACACCGTGCTCGAGGATGAGCCCGCCGACATGGACGCCGCGGTCGCCGAGATCATGTGGTCGGTCGCGACCACCGATCGTGGGCTACGCCTCGTGCTGGACGGATTCGCAGACCACCCCGCGCTCGCCGAGGGAGATGCCTACCATCGCCGCTCACTGCTCGCGCTCACCGGGGTGGATCAGGACGCGCTCGTTCCGGTTCAGGGCGCGGATCGCCAGCCTGCGTGCAGGCGGGCGCTCGGTGCGGCTCGCCGGGCACTGAGCGGCTCGCTCCGCGCCACCGAACCGGCGTGACGGCGGGCCGTGCACTGAATGGGCCGTTCAGTGCGCTCGATGCACTGAAGGCGTCACTGGACGCACCGAAGGCGTCTTTCAGCAGATGCCCTACAGCAGCGGCGGGACGATCGCGTCGATCAGGTGCGGCCCCGGCTCGGTGATGGCGCGCTCGAACTGCTCGGCGAGCTCTTCGGCTGTGGAGGCGCGGGATGCGGACACGCCCATGCCTTCGGCCATCTTGGCGAAGTCCATGTTCGGCGCGGAGAGGTCGAGCAGCGCCTTGGCCGCTGGACCGTTCAGGTCCGCGCCGGTTCGCTGCATTTCCAACCGCAAGATCGCGTAGGCGCTGTTGTTCAGGATGACCGTTGTGACGTTCAGGTTTTCCCTGCCCTGCGTCCACAGCGAGGAAATGGTGTACATCGCGCTGCCGTCCGACTCCAGGTTGATCACCGGTCGATCCGGAGCCGCCAACGCCGCACCGGTAGCCACCGGCATGCCCTGTCCGATCGCGCCGCCGGTCAGCGTCAGCACGTCGTGCCGGGGGGCGCCCGCGGTCGCCATCGGCAGCAGCAAGCCGGAGGTGTTCGCCTCATCGGAAATGATGGCGCGCTCGGGCAGCAGCGCGCCGATGACATCCACCCAGTTCTGCGGGGTCAGCGGGCCGCTGGGCAGCGCGGGCCGGGACGCTTCGGCGAGTACCGGTTCGGTGTCGCGCGCGACCTGGTCGGCCACCGCTTCCAGCGCGGCCACGACGTCCTGGGCGCGGTCGGCGAGCGTGTGCACCTGCGCGCCTTCGGGAACCAGGTCGCTCGGCTTGCCCGGGTAGGCGAAGAACGACACGGGGGAGCGGGTACCTGCCACGATGAGGTGCTTGATGCCGTCCAGTTGGTAGGCGGCCTGCTCGGCGAGGTAGCCCAGTCGCTCGATGGTCGGCAGTCCCGCACCGCGTTCGAGCCGGGCGGGAAAGGTCTCGACGAACGCCTTGGCGCCGGTTGCCGCCGCGATTCGGCTGGTGGCACGCAATCCGGCCGCCCGGCATGCCTTGCCGCCGATCAGCAGCGCAGCCGGTTCGCCGCTGCGGAGGATGTCCGCGATCGCGGTGATGGTGGTGTCCGCGGGCGCTTTCGGGGTGCGGGCGGGAACCGGGTCGACGACCTTCCCGCCATCGCCCCAGGAAATGTCCGCGGGCAGGATCAGGGTGGCGACCTGGCCAGGGGGATCCATCGACGCTGCCACCGCGGCCGCCGCGTCGGCGCCGACGTCGGAGGGGTGGTCGCTGCGGCGCACCCAGCCGTTGAGGGACTCGGCGAGCGGCTCGATATCGGACTCCAGCGGAGCGTCGTACCGCTTGTGATAGGTCGCGTGGTCACCGACGACGTTCACGATCGGCGTGTAGGCCCTGCGCGCGTTGTGCAGGCCGGCCAGGCCGTTGCCGAGTCCCGGCCCGAGGTGCAGCAGCGTCGCAGCCGGCTTCTCCGCGATCCGCGCATAGCCGTCCGCCGCGCCCGTGACCACGCCCTCGAAGAGTCCGAGCACGCCGCGCATCTCGGGCACCGCATCGAGCGCGGCCACGAAGTGCATCTCCGAGGTGCCCGGATTGCCGAAGCACACATCGACGCCAGCGCCGACGAGCGTGCGGATGAGGGACTGTGCTCCATTTATCGGGGCACCGTTCATGAAGGGCCTCTTTCTGCGCCAGGGAAGGGATTCAGTCGAAGAGGATGCCGGGGTTGAGCACACCCGCTGGGTCGAAGGCCTGCTTGATCCTCCGCATGAGCTCGATCTTGGTGGGGTCTTCCAGTTCGAGGAAGTGTGCCTTCTTCTCCCGGCCGATGCCGTGTTCGCCGGAGATCGCGCCACCGAGGGCCATGCCTGCCGCGAAGATCCCGTGCAGCAGTTCGTGCCGTTTGGCCTCGTCGGCCTGGAACACGCCGAGGTGCACATTCCCGTCGCCCGCATGGCCGCAGCCGACCACGCCCGAGCCGGTCTCGGCGGCCAGTTCACGCGCCGTCGTCAGAAACTCGTGCATGGCGGCGCGGGGCACCACGACGTCGATCACGTCGTTCGCGCCCGCGGCCTTGGCCGTCCAGAATGCGTGCTCGCGGGCCTGGATCAGCTTGCGTGCCGAGGCTCCTTCGAGGACGTAGCAGTCGACCGCGCCGAGCGTGGTGAGCAGTTCGGACAGCGTCTGCACATCCGATTCCAGGCGCTGGGCATCGCGGTTCTCCAGTGCGACGACCAGATAGGCGGCCGATGCGTCGCGTACCGAGTCGGGGATGCCCAGCTGCAGTTCGGCGATATAGGTGATAGCGGCCATGGTCAGGTTGTCGATGTACTCCAGGATGTGCGGCGCGAGCCCGCTGCCGACGATCTTGGGTACCGCGCCGACGACCTCGTCGAACTGGTTGAACGGGGCCAGGACGGTCGCGCCGTGGCTCAGGCGTGGATGCAGCTTGACGGTCACCTCGGTGGCCAGCGCGAGGGTGCCTTCCGAGCCGATGATCAGCTGAGTCAGGTCGTATCCGGTGGACGTCTTGGACGTCTTCCCGCCGGTGCGGATCAGTTCTCCGGTGGCCAGCGCGGCCTGCAGGCCCAGCACGTTGTGCCGGGTGACGCCGTACTTCACCGCGCGCATCCCACCGGCGTTGGTGCCGACATTGCCGCCCACGCTGGCCGAGAGTTCACCTGGATAGACGGTGTAGGCAAGTCCGGCAGCTGCGGTGCGTTCGTCCAATTCGGACAGAGTAACGCCGGGTTGCACCACGGCGACGTGATTGTCGGTGTCGACCTCGAGGATGGCGTTCATCCGCTCGAAGGAAATCAGCAGCCCGTTCTCCTGCGGCCGTGCCGCTGCGCACAGGCCGCTGCCGGAACCGCGCGCGGTGACCGGAATCGCATGTTCGGACGCGGTGGCGAGCAGTGCCGCCACCTCCTCGGCGGTGCCCGGCTTGGCGAGGTACGCGGGTCGTTGCGGGGCGCCGGTGAGCGCTTCGTCGTGGCCGTAGTCCTCGCTGATCGCGTCCCCGGCCACCAGGTGGGACGCGCCGATGATCTCGGCCAACCGCGCTGCCACGTCGATCTTGGTCACACTGGAGGACATCTGGGCCACCTCACTGTGTCTCGATGCGCCGGTCTCCTCGCACACTAGTCGGCAAGGTCAACGGGCGGAAGATGAGGGTGATTCACCTTCGGTTCGTCGACTGCTCCGCCCGGCGGAAGCTCAACGTTTCGCCCTCGACTCCGCGCAGCCAAAGGTCCTGGGCGGCGGCGGCCATGGCATCGAGGCCGTCGGTGATCGTGGCGAAGACGTTGCCGGGAACCCAGCCCGCATCGCCGTTGATCAGGAGGTTGTTGCGGCCGTAGAAGATGGCGAGATCGGTCGCGCCCGAGCCGCCGTGCGCCTCGCTGCCCTCGTCGTACCCGTAGGCGGGATTGCCGATCTCCCAGGGCTCGAAGGCGAAATACACGACGTCGCCGGGGATCGGCGTGACGGTCGGATTCTCCCGGCCGGGTTGCGGATCCGCGAACGGCTGGACCAGGGTGTACACCTCGTTGCGCGCGTACTTGGCGTGGTAGGCCTGATCGCCTTGGGGCAGCGCATTCCACACCGCGTCACAGGTGCGCGGCGCCTGATCGTCGAGGAGCAGCGCCCGACACGAAACGCCGCGCTTATCCAGCGAAATGGTGATGTACCGAGCCACGAAATCCTCCCGTTGGGCTCACGAGGCGGTGGTGACCTGATCGACTACTTCTGCCCAGATGTCCAGCGCGTCGTCGATCTGCGCGGAGTTCACTACGAGAGCGGGGATCATCCGGACCACGTTCATCCAGGCGCCGCAGGTGAGCAACAGCAACCCCCGCTCGCCCGCCGCCTGCTGGGCGGCCTGCGCGGTCGCGGTGTCCGGCTCGCCATCCGGCGTCACGAACTCCGAGCCCACCATCAGGCCGAGCCCGCGGACATCGCCGATCTCGGGATGCTTGGCGGCGACCGACCGTGTGCCTTCGATCAGCCGTTGCCCCTGGACCTGCGCGTTCTCCACCAGGTTCTCGTCCTGGATGACGTCCAGCGTCGCCAGTGCTGCCGCGCACGCCACCGCGTTACCGCCGTAGGTGCCGCCCTGTGAGCCCGGCCAGGCCTTGGCCATCAACTCGGTTGACGCGGCGATCGCAGACAGGGGGAAACCGCTGGCAAGGCCCTTCGCGGTGATCACCACGTCGGGGGAGACGTCGAAATGCTGGTGGCCCCAGAACCTGCCGGTCCTGCCGAATCCGGTTTGCACCTCGTCGAGCACCAGCAGGATCCCGTGTTCGTCCGCACGAGCTCGCAGTCCGGCGAGGAACTCGGTGTTGGCAGGCACGTACCCGCCCTCGCCGAGTACCGGCTCGACGAAGAACGCCGCCGTGTCGTTGGCCGAAGAGATGGTCGCGAACAGGTAGTCGAGTTCGCGCAGGGCGAACCGGGTGGCGGTCTGCTCATCCCAGCCGTACCGGTAGGCGAAGGGGAAGGGCGCCACGTGCACCCCGCCCATCAGGGGTGCGTAGCCGGAACGGAACCGGGTACCCGAGGTCGTCAGTGTGGCAGCACCGACGGTCCGGCCGTGGAAGGAGCCGTGGAACACGATGATGTTCGGGCGGCCGGTCGCGTGCCGGGCCAGTCGCAGGGCGGCCTCCACCGCTTCGCTGCCCGAGTTGACGAAGAACAGCGAGTCCAGCCCTTGCGGGAGCACCTCGCCGAGCCGTTCGGACAGCGCCAGCAGCGGCTGGTGCATCACGGTGGTGTACTGGCCGTGAATGAGCTTGGCGACCTGGTCCTGGGCGGCCTGCACCACGCGCGGGTGGCAGTGGCCGGTGCTGGTCACTCCGATGCCCGCGGTGAAGTCGAGGTGGCGCCTGCCGTCGACGTCGTACAGGTACACGCCTTCGCCGTGGTCGACGACCACCGGTGTCGCTTGCTTGAGCAGAGGAGAGAGCTGTGACATGGCGGCGGTGCTCCTTTGGGTCGGGGATCGCCCTGACGTCGTGGTGTTGTGGCAGGCACTGGACGGACGCTTGTCGATTGTTGACAATATCCATAGCATGGCCTGAAACGGCCTTGCAATCAACCATCATTGAGTGACCAACCCCCACTGCGAGCGCAGCCAGCCCAGGAGCGGATCACATGAACGCGACACCTAGCGAAACCGGCGTTGTCGAATCGGTCGGCAAGGAGCTGTTCATCGGAGGCAAATGGCGCCCCGCCTCAGGAAGCAAGACGCTGCCGGTCCATGACCCCTCGACCGGGAAGGTGCTCTGCGAGGTCGCCGACGCCTCACCGGCAGACGGCATCGAGGCGCTGGACGCGGCGGTGGCCGCGCAGGCGGAATGGGCCCAGCACGCGCCCAGGGAACGGGGGGAAATCCTGCGCAGGTCCTTCGAGATCATCATGGACCGGGTCGATGCGCTCGCGCTGCTGATGACCTTGGAGATGGGCAAGCCGCTCGCCGAGTCGCGTGGCGAGGTCGCCTACGCCGCCGAGTTCTTCCGCTGGTTCGCCGAAGAAGCGGTGCGGATCGACGGCGGATACGCGGTCGCACCGAACGGGAAGGGCAGGTTCCTGGTCACCCGGCAACCCGTCGGTCCAGCCATCCTGATCACCCCGTGGAACTTCCCGATGGCCATGGGCACCCGCAAGATCGGTCCGGCTATCGCGGCGGGCTGTACTTCGGTGATGAAGCCTGCCGCGCAGACGCCGTTGTCGATGCTGGCCCTTGTCGGGATCCTCGCCGAAGCCGGCCTGCCGGACGGCGTGGTCAACGTGATCACCACCAGCAACTCAGGACGCGTGATGGAGCCGATGATCCGCGACGGCAGGGCACGCAAGCTGTCCTTCACCGGATCCACCGAGGTGGGCCGCAAGCTCATCGAGCAGTGCGCGGACAAGGTGCTGCGCACGTCGATGGAGCTCGGCGGGAATGCCCCGTTCGTCGTCTTCGATGATGCCGACCTCGACGCGGCGATCGACGGTGCCATGCTGGCCAAGCTGCGCAACATCGGCGAGGCGTGCACCGCGGCGAACCGGTTCTACGTGCAGCGGGGCATCGCCGATGAGTTCGCTCGCAGGCTGACCGAACGAATGCAGGCGCAGCCCATCGGGCGCGGCACCGAGGAGGGTGTGGTCATCGGTCCGCTGATCGATGAAGCGGCGATCGAGAAGGTCAGCAGCCTGGTCAAGGATGCGGCCAACCGGGGTGCGAAGGTGCTCACCGGCGGTTCTGGCGTGGACGGCCCCGGCAACTTCTACCGGCCGACCGTGCTCGCCGACGTCCCGCAGGACGCCCGGATCGCGCACGAGGAGATCTTCGGGCCGGTGGCGCCGATCAACGTCTTCGACACCGAGGATGAAGCGGTTGCCAAGGCCAACGACACCGAGTTCGGGTTGGTCAGCTACCTCTACACCAGCGACCTGAACCGGGCGCTGCGCGTGTGCGAGCGGCTGGAGGCGGGCATGGTCGGGCTCAACCAGGGGATCGTGTCCAACCCGGCGGCGCCGTTCGGTGGCATCAAGCACTCCGGGCTCGGGCGGGAAGGCGGAACGGTCGGTATCGACGAGTTCCTCGAGACCAAGTACATCGCCATCGGGCTCACCTGACGCGTGCACGAGGCGCGGACACGGCTTCCCGAGGCGCGGACACGGCTGCACGAGGCGCGGACACGGCTAACCGGGAAGGTCGACCCCGTCGGCGGGAACTTCCGGGGCCGCGCCGGAGTGCAGGCTGGTGCCGGGGGCCAGCCGGGCGACGGCGTCCTCCATGTGCGCTTCGAGCAGCGTGAGCACGCGCTGCTCGTCGCTTGACTTGATCGCGTCCAGGATGCGGGTGTGCTCGGTGACCCGGTCCTCGGCGAGTTCCGTCTGCTGCAGAGCCGCCAAGCACATCCTGGTCTCGATGAGCAGTGTTCGGGCCATCCGGACCAGCCTGCGGCTGCCGCACGACTCGACCAGGACCTCGTGGAAGCGCAGGTCGGCTTCGGACAGTGCACGCGAGTCGTCCCGCTCGGCGGCTTCGGACATGGCGGTGAGCACGGCGGCCAACGCGCGCACCGCGGCCGTCGAGTCGCCACGCATGATCCGGATCGCGGCGGCTCGCTCGATCGCGGCCCGGGCGGCATAGATGTCATAGACATCGCCCGGCTCCAACTCGATGACGAACAGTCCGCGGTGCCGCTCGCTGCGCAGCAACCCCTCGGACACAAGGCGCTGCATGGCTTCCCGCAGCGGCCCTCGGGACACCTCGAAGCGTGCCGCCAGGTCGGCCTCGCCCAGCTGGGTTCCCGGCTGGAGTGCGCCGGTCATGATGGCGTCGCGCAGCTGCCGGGCGATGATTGCGGCCGTCGATTCCCTGCTGACCGGCTCGATGTCAGGCAGTGCCATGAGTGGCCTCCGTGCCGGCCGGGGTCCGGAACAGGGCGCCGAGCTGCCCATTGCGCAGGCTCTGCCCGGCGATGCGCAGGCCCTCCCAGATGGTGACCTGGTTCGCGGTGAGCACGGGTTTGCCTAGCCGCTGCTCGAGCGTGTCGAGCACGGCGATGGTGTGCATGGCGGTGTCCGGTATGAGCAGCGCCTGCGCGTCGGGGTGATCGTTGGCCAGCGCCAGATCGACGACATCGTCGTCGGTGAGCGCGCCGACTTCGGCCGCCGTGTCGATGCCCGCGCTGGACAGGGACGTCACCTCGATGCCTTCGGCGGCAAGGAAATCCACGAACAGACTCGCGACGGCGTCGGGGTAGCTCGCGGCGATCGCCACCCGGTGGACACCGAGCGCATGGCACGCCCGCGCGAAAGCGAAGGACGCGCTCGACGCGGGTCTCCCGCTCACCGTGGCGAGCTTGGACACCTGCTCGGCCGCGCCCTGGTGGCCGAACACGAAGCTCCCGCTCGTGCACGCCCAGACGACCGCGTCCGGCTCATATTCGGCAAGCAGCCGGGCGCCCTCGGTGAGCCGCTGCTCGCTGCCCAGGTCGAGCAGTTCGGCCACGGCGTGCAGATCGGTTCCGTAGATGTGGGCCACCGGTAGCCGCGCGGCGTCACCCAGGATGCGCTCTGCTCGTGGGTAGTCATCCTCGGCGGCATGGTCGGGGTAGATGAATCCGATCGTCGTCATCGGCGCCTCCTGCCGCGCTGTCCATCTAGCAGGATTGTCAACAATCCGACTAGAGGGTACACGGCGCTCGGGCGATCAGGCGATGTCGTGGTGCCAGGTTCCCGGACCGACCACAGGCAGGTTCATCCTGGCCAGGCACGCCCACATGGTCAGTTGGTTCGCGGTGAGCACCGGCTTGCCGAGCAGGGACTCCAGTGGCTCGATCAGGTCGAAGGTCGGCAGATTCGTGCAGCTGACGAAGATGGCCTGCGCGTCCGGGTGATCGGCGGCCAGGATGCGCTCGGCGATGGTCCGGTAGCTGACCCGCCAGATGCCGCCGCCGAGGCCGAGGTGATCGCTGGACACCGTCTCCACCCCGAGCTCGGCGAGGAAGTCGTGCAGTTTGTGCGTCAGGTCCTCGACATACGGGGTGAGAATGGCCACCCGGCGGACGTCGAGCTGTTGCAGGACATCGGCAAGAGCGCCCGAAGTGGTGACCGCGTCAGTCGCGCCCGCGCTGCAGATGACCTTGCGCAGCGCGCGTTCGCCTGCCACCCCGTTGACGAAACTGCCCGAGCTGCACAGATAGGCAACGACTTCGGGCTCGACATGCAGCACGTCCCTGGTGGCAGCCGCGACGTGCTGGCTGTTGCTGACCAGGTGCGCCATGTCGAGGCTGACCGGCACCGGCTCATACGGGGTGCGCGCGAGATGGAGGGAGACCTCCATGGGTACCCAGCGCCAGAGCTCCCGTTCCAATGCGAGGTCGAACGGGGCGATGATGCCGATGCCGCGCTGGGCGAGCGGCCCTTCGAAGGAGGCGAAGTCCAGTGTGGAGAGATCCAAGGGTCACCCCGCTCGCGATGTGAAGGACTGAGGGCCGTTCATGATGCCCATCCTCCGGGGCTGCTCCTCGGATTGTTGACAATCATACGATCAACTTCTACCGTGTCAACGTGATGGGAGCCAACCACTCAGCGACCGACGGCCGCTCGCTGGATCGCCCCGTCCTCACAGTCCTCTGCGGAGACAGCCGGCCGCAAGGTATTGCCGCTATCGAGCAGGCGGCCGAGGTGCGTTACGCCAGTGCGGATGAACTACCTGACGCGCTGCGTGGTGCGGACGCACTGTTCGTGTGGGACTTCTTGTCCACTGCTGTCCGCGATGCCTGGCCCGCTGCCGACCGGTTGCGGTGGGTGCACATCGCCAGTGCCGGGGTTGACCCTGTGCTGTTCGACGAGCTGCGGGAGAGCGACGTCACGCTGACCAACTCGCGCGGCGTCTTCGACACCTCGATCGCCGAGTACGTGCTCGGCGTGACCTTGGTGTTCGCCAAGGACTTCGTCCGCTCGTTCGGGTTGCAGCAGGTAGGCCGCTGGCAGCACAGGGAAACCGAACGGGTCTCCGGGAAACACGCGCTGGTCGTCGGCACCGGGCCGATCGGCCGTGCCGTCGCGGGCATGCTGCGTGCGGCCGGTATGCGGGTCAGCGGCGTCGGCAGGCGAGCGCGTGACAACGATCCCGACTTCGGCACGGTGCACGCTTCCGGAGAGCTGGCCGACCACATCGGGTCGGCTGACTACGTCGTCGCCGTCGCGCCACTGACCGAGCAGACCAAGGGCATGTTCGACAAGTCTGCGTTCGCGGCGATGCGGCCGAGCGCCCGCTTCATCAATGTCGGCAGGGGAGAGCTGGCGGTCACCAATGATCTCGTCGACGCGCTGCGGACCGGTCGGCTCGCCGGGGCCGCGCTCGATGTGTTCGAGACCGAGCCGTTGCCGCCGGACAGTCCACTATGGACGATGCCCAACGTGGTGATCTCCCCGCATATGTCCGGCGACTTCATCGGCTGGCGGGACGTGCTGGTCGAGGTGTTCGTGCGGAACTTCCAGCTGTGGAACGCAGGGGAGCCGCTGCTCAACGTCGTGGACAAGCAGCTCGGGTACGTGCCAACGAATACCTGAAGGAGGAACTATGACCGCGAGCAGCACCGGGTCCTTGCTGACCGCGAGTGAGCTGGTCGCCGCCTACTCCACCGGGGAAATCTCTCCGGTGGAAGCGACGCAGGCGGCGCTCGCGGCGATCGAGGAGCGCGACGGCGTCTGCAACGCCTACTGCCTTGTGGACGCCGAAGGTGCACTCGAGCAGGCAAGGGCCTCCGCGGAACGCTGGCGCGAGGGGAACCCGATCGGCTGGCTGGACGGCGTGCCCACCTCGATCAAGGACATGTTCCTTACTCAGGGCTGGCCGACCCTGCGCGGGTCGAAGTGCATCGACCCCAACCAGCCGTGGGACGTCGACAGTCCGGTTGTCGCGCGGATGCGGGAAAACGGCCTGGTGTTCCTCGGCAAGACCACCACGCCCGAGTTGGGTTGGAAAGCCACGACGGACAACCCGCTGACCGGCGTCACTCGGAACCCGTGGGACCCGACCAAGACCGCAGGCGGGTCCAGTGGGGGAAGCGCGGCCGCGATCGCCGCCGGGATGGGTGAGCTCTCGGTCGGCACCGACGCAGGCGGCTCGGTCCGGATCCCGGCCTCCTTCTGCGGGATTGTCGGATTCAAGCCGACCTGGGGCAGGATTCCGCTCTATCCGGCGAGCCCGTTCGGCGCGCTCGCACATGCCGGGCCGATGGCGAGGTCGGTGGACGACATCGCCCTATTCATGGACGTGCTGGCGATGCGCGACTATCGGGACCCGTCCGCACTCGCACCACTCACGACCAGCTACCGGGACGCGATCCGGCGGGACGTGCGGGGCATCAACGTGGCCTATTCGCCCACCCTCGGCTACATCGACGTCGATCCGGAGATAGTGCGGGTGGTGGCCAAGGCCGTCACCGCGCTGGATCAAGCGGGCCTCGCGGTGGAGGAGACCGATCCCGGATTCGTCGACCCCGGTGAGCCGTTCGACGTGCTGTGGTGCACCGGCGCCGCCAAGTGGCTGAACAAGTTCCCGGAAGGCTCTGCGGAGCGGATCGACCGCGGGTTACGGAAGGTGTGGGAGAAGGGGCTCACCTATTCCGCGATGGATTACCTGTCCGCGCAGGAGGAGCGCGCCGCGCTGGGCATCGTCATGGGCGAGTTCCACACCCGATACGACGTGCTGATCACACCGATGATGCCGATCCGTCCTTTCGAAGCCGATCACGATGTGCCGCCCGGCAGCGACTACCAGAGCTGGCCGCACTGGACGCGCTTCAGCTACCCGTTCAATATGACCCAGCAGCCAGCGATCAGCGTGCCGGTGGGCTTCACCTCGGACGGGATGCCGGTCGGGCTGCAGATCGTCGGGCCGCGACACTCTGATGATCTCGTGCTCGCGGTGGCCCGGCTGCTGCAGGAAGTGCGGCCCTGGCGCACCGACCGGCCTGCTGGGCAGGGCGGCTAGGTCAGCACCCACCTCGGTCTGGTACCAAATTTGGTACCATGTCGGCATGCCTGCACTGAACCTCCAGTTCACAGATGAAGAGATGGAAGACCTTCGCGCCGCGGCGGAGCGCGAGGGCACTTCGCTGAAATCTCTCGCGCACGACGCAGTCGTCGGCGTGGTCTCCTCGCGTAAACACCTCATCGAGCAGGCTGCCCAGCGCGTGGCGCGCATCAGTGCGGAGCTGAATGAGCGCCTGGCGAAGTAGTGGCGGTCTACTACTTGGACGTCGAGGACGTTCTGACGGCAGCACGGCACGCGGCAGGCGGGCCAGTCGAGGTTCGTGACTTCGGATTGCTGTCAGCAGCCGTTGCGCGACCAGCGGCAGCTGTCTTCGGTCAGGATGCGTATCCGGACCTGCTGACGAAAGCAGCCGCCCTGCTGCACTCGCTGGTCAGGAACCACAGCCTGATTGACGGCAACAAGCGTGCGGCGTGGGCCGCGGCGTGGGTGTTTCTCGAAGTGGACGGCATGTCGTTGACCGAGGATCTTGATGTCGACGCGGTAGAGGAGCTTGTGCTGAGCGCCGCGCGAAGCGAGATCGACGTCGCCGACATCGCCAGCGGGCTCAGCGAGTTCGCCACGCCGTGATCTTGTTGCTGGGGCGAGCTGAAGGTGGCCTTCGGTACCGCATATGCACCCAAGGCCACCTTCGGCCCGCTCGCGCCTCAGTCGACCTTGGTGACCTCGCGGATGAACTTCGCGATCTGGTTCACCGCGGCCTTCGTCTCCGGCGTGAGGTTGCCCAGTACCGGGAACGCGTGCACCTGGCCCGGCCAGATCTGCAGCTTGCACGGCACCCCAGCCGCCCACAGCCGCTCCGCCATCACCTCGGAGTCGACGCGCAGGATCTCCGACTCGGCCGCGATGATCAAGGATGGGGGCAGGCCAGATGGATCCTCGTTGACCGGTGAGAGAGGCGGTTCGTGTACGCCGGGTTCGCCGGTCCACAACGCGGTGAGCTGGGCGAGCCGGTTGACCGGTATGTAGGACTCGCGTCGCATGTTGGGATGACCCAGGCGTGCGGTGGAGTCGATGTCGAGCAGCGGCGATGTGGCCACGATGCCAGCAGGCAGCGGAAGATCTAGGTCGCGGGCGCGCATGGCGGTCGCGAACGCCAGGTACCCACCCGCGGAATCTCCGGCGAAAACGATCTTGTCGGCGGGCACCCCGGTATCGAGCAGGTGCCGGTATGCGGTCACACAGTCGGCGATCGAGCCGGGGATCGGCGTCGACGGCAGCTGCCGGTAGGCGACCGACAGTACGGGCAGGCCACTGGTGGCCGAGATCCGCGCGACGCCACGCCGGTGGGTGTTCAACCCGCAGAAGAAGAACCCGCCACCGTGGAAATAGAGCACGGCAGCGTCGTCGTTGGCGGTCTTGGCGCGCACCCACTCGCCGTCGAATCCGTCGAACGGCACCGGCGACATGGTCGCGTATCTCGGGGCGGGAGCCCGCGCGGCCAGCCGGTCGAGCCTGCCAAGCAGTACGATACTGCGAGGCGACATCGGCACCACGCGAAGGACCGAGTGCCCCGCGGTCCAGGCCGCCGCGTACAGCGCCCGTGACCGGTAGCTCGCCCGCGCCCGGCTCGCCCGCTTTCCGGGCAGATCGGAAATCCGCATACTCCTACCTCCAGCGCCATTGCTGAACGTCACCGCATCCTCTACGGCCCGGAGAAGCACGCTATAGGAATACTCAGAGTATCTCGAACCGGGGTGAGCTACCTCTCAGCCGGGTGAACGGTCACCGTGCGGCGGCCTTGAGTTCGGCGAGCGCGGTGTCCAGGTGGGTCAGCATCCGCTGAAGGTGCGGGACGCTCCGCCTGCAACCCACGATGCCGAAGTCCAGGTGGTCGGCGTTACTGGTCAGGGTGATGTTCAGCGCCTGCCCGTCGAGCAGTGCCGAAGCGGGGTACACGCCGTCGAGTTCGGCGCCGTTCCAGTACATCCGCCTGCGCGGACCCGGCACATTAGAGATCACCAGATTGAACGCCGGGCGGGTGTAGTTGACCACGCCAGGGATCGGGGAAAGGCCCAGCGGGGCGACGTTGAGCACGGAGAGCAGCATGATCTGGGTCGAGCTCAGGCCCTTGAACAGCTTCTTGCCGTTGTGCATGGACTCGCTGATCTTCTGCAGCCGGACCGCGGGATCTGTCACGTTGGTGGCCAGATTGCACAGGATCGCGCCGACCGCGTTGCCGCCCTCATCGGCCTTGGACGGAGCGCGCAGGGACACCGGGACCATGGCCGTCAACGGCGCGTCCGGCAGCGCACGCTGCTCGATCAAGTAGTCGCGGAGCGCCCCGGCGCACACCGCGAGCACCACGTCGTTGACCGTCGCGCCGGATGCCCTTGCGATGGTGCGGAACGACTCGATCGGCCACGACTGGGCGGCGAATCGTCGTGCCCCGCCGATCGGGACGTTGAACATGGTCTTGGGCGCTTGCATGGGCAGGGTCAGCGTTTGCTCGCGCAACGCCTGGTTGGCGGCCTTCACCGCGGTGGGCGCGAAGCCGGCGAACTCGGTGACCACCTGACGTGCTCTGTCCACGATGGACAGCGGATTGAACCCGTCGGCCTTGGGCCGGTGCTTGCGGGGTGCCCACGGTGCGGAGCAGTCACGCGCGTCGGGGTCATCGCTCAGCGAGGTGGTCATCTGGCGCAGTGCGGACACCCCGTCCAGCAGCGCGTGATGCACCTTGGTGTAGACCGCGAACCTGCCGTCGTCCAGGCCTTCGACGAAGTGGGTCTCCCAGAGTGGCCGGTGCCGGTCGAGCAGCGTGCCGTGCCAGCGGGAGGTGAGTTCGAGCAGTTCCCGGATCCGGCCGGGATTGGGCACCGCCGAGCGCCGGACGTGGTAGTCGATGTCGAGTTCGTTGTCCTCCGACCACAGCCATTGGCCGAGGCTGTTCACCGGGCTCATCGGCTTGCGGCGGAAGAGCCTGCGCACCTGTGCGTCCTCGATCAGATTGCGGTAGAGGGTCTGCACGTAGTCGTCGCCCGCTCCCGCTGGTCGTTTGAACAACTGCAGGCCACCGACGTGCATCGGGTGCTCGCGGGATTCCACCAGCAAGAACATCGAGTCGGTGATGGGCATCAACTGCATGGGCTACCGCCTGGAAACGTGGATCGTGGGTGGGGAACTCGGATGCGAGAAACCCCTGGTCGGAGTGTACGCACCTGTCAGGTGAAACGAGCCAGGCTCACGTTGGTCATTGCGAGGCAGGGCACACTCGTATGCACTAATCCCGAGCCGGCGCCAGCTGGATGGGACCGGTGGGTGGCGCCCACCAGCCTGCGCGGATCTCCGTGCCACGTTGCACGTGTGGCGCTACGCCATCCTCGTACGGCTCGACCTGGAGCAGTTCCCCCCACGGCTGCTTGGGGTCTCCGGCCAAGAAGCTCGGCACCTCGGGAAGATCGGCGACCTCCTCGAGCCATCCGATCGGCCCGCCGCCCCTGGCACCTGCCCACCCTGCTTCCTGCGCCAGATCGCCCGCGGTGATCCGGAAGTCGGGCACCTCGCTGATGCCGTCGTGCACCTTGGGCAACCGCACACAGGGGTAGACGAAGGAGGTCGGCCAGTCCATGTACACCGGTTTGTCGCCCACCCGGTCGGTGAGGGTGATCAGCGAGGGCACCCGCGGTGCCGACACCGCGATCCAGCCTTCCTCGGTGAGGTCGTTGTCCTCGGCGAGGATCCGTACCGACTCCACATCGGCAGGCAGATCGCGTAGCTCGAGTCGTGCGTCGGCCCATTTGGTGTTGTCGGTGCCGGGGTTGCGCAGCGGCACGCTCCGCACCACCTCGATGCCGTCCGGCGTCTTCCTGCCGTACTCGGCCGAGACCTCGGTTCCCTTGTTCGCCGGGCCGGAAATGGCAACGACCAGTTGCTTGTTCCTGTCCCCTTCGGACAGCGTGAACCACTGGGTGCGCAGTTTCCCGGTCGGGCCGCCCGGATGCTGGTAGCTGCTCCACATCGGAACCGAGCGCGGGCTGAATCCGGGCGGCGGCGAATCCAGGGGGTCGCCGTCATCGACCGCGGCAGTGTGGAAGCCCTCGCTGGTTCTATCGTTGTTGTCCTCCGGCTGGGGCAGCGGATCGGCCTGCTCGTCGGCTTGCTCGGCGGAATCGCCGTCCCGATCCTCCTCCGGCTGGGGCTCCTCCTCTGGCGGCTGGGGAACCGTGCGCTGCTGCGCGGCGGGCAGCGGATCGAGCACGCTCGACACCGGGTCGCGCTCGACCAGCACATGGTCCGACAGGTTGCAACTGTCGCCGAAGACGTGCGCGATGTTGGCCGCGCCCAGGCTGTAGCTGTCCCGCTGCTCGTGAATCGCTTTGGCCACGGTCGCGAACTCGGCCAGCGCGACGATGCCACACACCGTGGTCAGCGAGGCCGAGCCGAGCAGCAGGGCGCGCGAGCGGCGTTCCGGTTTGGCTGCCCCCCGGCCGGGACGGGTGGCGCGGGCGTTCTCGATGAACGCGATGATCGCCGCGACGACCGCGCCTGCCAGCAACACCGAGGACAGGTGGATTCCCCGGAACGAAGGCGGCTTGTCGAACCAGGGTACGCCGAGTTCGGAGACGAACCAGTAGGAGTTCGGCCCGGTCGCGGCCAGCGCGGCGACGACCAGCAGCCCGGCCAGGAAGGTGTTGCGGTTACGCGTCGAGCGCAGCACGGATGAACTGGTCGCCAGCGCGGTCAGTGCGGCCATGGCGGCACCCACCGCGGCGAAGGCGCCGAAGTGATGCGTCCACTTCGTCGGCGTCAGCGCCATCAACACGAAGAACACCGCCACGGTGCCGATCAGGCGGCGGCTCGGGCCGAGCGCGGCGCCAGGGATCCTGCCCCTGCGGAGTAGCACGACCAGACAGGTCGCTGTGCACAGAATGATCAGCAGAACGGGGAACCGGCGCGCCACAGAACCGTCCGCGGTGGAGCTGAACAGCAGGTCGTACCGAGCGAACTCCTGGAACCACCCCATGCTCGGGCCGATCTGATTGCGCAGCCGGGTCGCTTCGAGCACGGTGGCCAGGGTCTGGTCGGCGAAGACGACCATCAGCACGGCAAGGCCCGATGCGGCGATCGGGCTCAGCACGCCGCTCCAGCCCGCCTTGGCCCGCTGTTTGAGCAGGGTGAACAGCGGGCGACCGGCCACAAGGAACGGGGCGACCGCGATCAGGCCGGTCGGAGTCGCGGCCAGAGTGAACGCGGCGGCCAGCAGACCGAGGCAGAGCGGCAGCATCCTGCGGGTGACCAGGGTGCGCTCCACCGCGGCGATCGCGAGCAGCGACCCGACCGCGGCGACCGGCTCGGGCCGCACACCGTTGTTGTACGGCATCCACCACACCAGAAACACCGCAGCCGCCGCCCAGCCCGCGGCCCGGCTGTTGCGGACCTCTTTGCCGAGGCGCGGCATGATCTCGCGGCTGATGAGCATCCAGCTGATGACACCGAGCAGGAAGGACGGCAGCCGGATCCACGGCGGCACGGTGGAGACCCGGGTCATCAGCTCGGTCAGGTGGTAGAACCAGCCGAACGGTGCTTCGGCGACGCCGAACCACCGGTGGTAGTTGGTCAGGTATCCGGCCTCTTCTGCGACCCTGGCCATCGAGAGGATGTACCCGTCGTCCGAGGTCACCGGCCCGATGAACACCCATAGGCCGAGCGCGCCGAACACGGTGAGGTCCCGTCCGGTGAGCTTCCACCAGCCGATTGGAGCCCAGCGTGGGGCCCGCCGTGCCACCTCCGCGTCCAGCCGGTTGACCGCGATCAGGCAGCCGAGCAGGGCCAGCACACCGAGCACCGTCGCCGTGGTCTTCCACCCGGTCGGCGAAGACTGGTACCGGGTGTCCGGGGTGATCTCGACGTCGAGGCCCTCGGTCGGGTCGTCCGTCGAGTCGATGTCGGAATAGATCCCCACCACCTGCGGCCGGATGTCGCCTTGTTCGTCGAGTACCGGGTTGCCCGCGACCGTGATGGTGGTGCGTGCCGCGTCCGAGTAGACCGCGATGTCGCAGCCGGTGCCGGGCATCGGTTGCGTCACGACCTGCTGCCCCTGATTAACCGCCACCAGATCCGAATCAACCAGCCGCAGGTGCATGCCCGCACCGGAGTCGATCCGCGCATGAGGCACCGTGGACAGCAGCAGTCCCTCGGATTCGATCCGGTCGTCGACCGACCGCACGATTTCGCACGGGATGGTGGCATCGATGCGTTCGGCGACGTAGCTGGTCAGCGGTGCGTTGACCGGGCGCGTGTCCAGGCCGTGCGGCCACACGATGCGTGCGGTGTCCTGCACCACCGGCAGCAGCGGAATGGCGATGGCGCAGAGCGCGGCGAAAAGCCCGAGAACAGTAGCGATCAGCCGCCAGCCCCGCGCTGTGACGCCGCGCGGCATAACGCGTGACCGGGCGCGGCGGTCCGCAACAGAATTTGCCACGCCATCGGCTAGTTCGGCGTCGTCAAGGGCACGCGACATCGAGTCAACGCTAACGCACCCGGGAGATCGCACCCGCGGCGGCGGGCCCTCTGCTCGACGCGCCTGGCACAGGGCTTATTCTTCCAGTTCGGAAGCGTTGTCGGGTTCGGAGGAGGGCGTGGCCGTGTCGGGTGACATCCACGCCGAGGCGCAGCGCAGGCGGACGTTCGCGGTGATCAGCCACCCGGACGCGGGTAAGTCGACCTTGACCGAGGCGCTCGCACTGCACGCGCAGGTGCTGTCCTCGGCAGGCGCGGTGCACGGCAAGGGCGACCGGCGTGGCGTGACCTCCGACTGGCTGGAGATGGAACGTGCCCGCGGGATTTCCATCACATCGGCGGCGCTGCAGTTCTCCTTCGAGGACACCGTCATCAATCTGCTGGACACGCCTGGCCACGCGGACTTCTCGGAGGACACCTACCGGGTGCTGTCCGCGGTGGATTCCGCGGTGATGCTGCTCGACGCCGCCAAGGGGCTCGAGCCACAGACGTTGAAGCTGTTCGATGTCTGCAGGCACCGGGGGATTCCGGTGATCACCTTCATCAACAAGTGGGACCGTCCGGGCCGGGACGCGCTCGATCTGTGTGAGGAGCTCGGGCAGCGGATCGACCTGCGGCCGATGCCGCTGACCTGGCCCGTTGGCATCGCGGGCGACTTTCGGGGCGTGCTAGATCTGCGCACCGACCGGATGGTCCGCTACCAGCGCACCGCTGGCGGGGCTACCACCGCGCCCGAGGAACACCTCGCCGCCGAGCAGGCTCTCGCCGAGGAGGGCGAGAACTGGGTGCGGGCCGGTGAGGAGTCCGAGTTGCTGGTCGCCGATGGTGGCGGGTTCGAACTCGCCCGCTTCCTGGAGGCCTCGGCCACGCCTGTGCTGTTCGGTGCGGCGATGCTGAACTTCGGCGTGCGGCACCTGCTCGACCTGCTGGTCGAGTTCGCGCCCCGCCCGGTGCCCCGGCTGGACGTCCAGGACAGGACACGGCCGCTCGATGCGCCCTTCTCCGCGTTCGTGTTCAAGGTGCAGACCGGCATGGATCGCGCGCATCGCGATCAGGTCGCGTTCGCGCGGGTGTGCTCGGGTCGCTTCGAGCGCGGTATGACGGTCACCAACGCCAGCACGGGACGGCCGTTCGCGACCAAATACGTGCAACAGGTGTTCGGACAGCAGCGATCCACCCTGGACGAGGCGTTTCCCGGGGACGTGATCGGCCTGGTCAACGCGACCGCGCTGGGGGTCGGCGACACGCTGCACGACGCCAAGCCCGCGGTGCGTTTCCCCGGGTTGCCCAGCTTCGCACCCGCGCATTTCGCGGTGGCGCGGCCCAAGGATCTCGGGCGGGCCAAGCAGTTCCGCAAGGGTGTCGATCAGCTCGAGTCCGAGGGCGTGGTACAGGTGCTGCGCTCCGACCGGCGGGGGGACGGGACTCCGGTGTTCGCCGCGGTGGGCCCGATGCAGTTCGAGGTCGCCTCGCACCGGCTGGACAGCGAGTTCGGGGTGACCGTCGTGCTCGATCGGCTGCCGTACAGCACCGTGCGGCGACTGACCGATCCGGCGCACCGCAACGTCATCGAGGCGAGTCGCCGTGGTGAGGTGTTGACCCGGACCGACGGCACCGATCTGGCGCTGTTCACCGACGAGGTCGCGCTGGGCACCCTGGTGCGCCAGCACACCGGCCTCGCCGTCGAGCATCTGGTGGCAGGCTAGCTCCTTGCCTTGATCAACACGGAATATGGGACATTGAGCGTCCCCAACTCCGCATTCAGCCTGGGGTCGCCTGGGACCAGGTGGTCATCCCGCGCGAACCGGAACTCGCCGCCGACGGTTTCGGTGCGGGGGATGCGCTCGACGGGCGATCACGTGAAGAGACCTTCATCGACAGCAACCGGTTGGCTTCATGTTCGCGGGCAATCGTGGCAGACGGAAGGAAAGAGAATTCGAACGAAGGAGATCGTCATGGCCAGCAAACGTCCATGGATCGTCGCCAGCGCGGCAGCGCTGGCCATCGCTGGGCTCGGCACCGGATACGCGGTCGGCGATGATGGCTCGCTGCCCGCAGACGCGCCGGGGCAGTTCCAGTTGACCGGTGATGATGCGGACTCGCCGGACGACTCGCCGGACGACTCACCGGACGACTCACCGGACGACTCGCCGGACTCACCGGACGACTCGCCGGACTCACCGGACTCACCGAATGACTCGCCGGACTCACCGAATGACTCACCGGACTCCGCCGACTCGCCGGACGCACCTGTGAAGGCAGCTCCCCGGCCCGCCCCCGTCACCGGCCACCACCCCGTGACGGGCTGACACCAACCATCGCCGGTTTGGGCCAACTCGGCGGCGAGGGAGAACACGGTGTCTGAACTCGGCCAACGGCCACTCGCTCAGGGCGAGCCGGCAACGCCAGGCAAGAAGCCACGCAGCGGGATTGCCGCGCTCGCGGTCGCTGGGCTGGTGGTCGCCGCCGTGGTGGTGGTGACCGGGCCAGCGGCAGCTCCGGACGAAGGCCACGCACCGGCAAGGGGGGCGCCGACCGCGCCAGTTACAACCCCAACGTCCGTGCCGCCCCCGCAGCCGACGCCGATCGCAGCACGCCAGGTGAGCCCGGACGCGCTGGCACGGCTACCGAAGGCGACGACGTTCGGCACCGTCACCAACGCGCCGGCCGACCCGCGCCCCGGCGACGCGCCCCCCGGCATGGTCGTGCACCCGCGCCGAACCGTCCCGGTCTTCACCGCACCCGGCGGGCGGCCGATCGCCGCGCTGCCCGCCACTCAGCTTGGATCCGATACCTGGCTTCCCGTGCTCGACGAGCAACCGGGCTGGCTGCGGGTGCTGCTACCCGCCCGTCCTAACGGCGCCACCGGCTGGCTCCACCACGACACCGCGTACCTGCGAATCGCCCACACCCCATACCGGATCGAGGTCGACCGCGCCCGGTTCACGCTGCGGCTGTACCGGGACGGCGCAACGATCGGCCGGTGGACGGTCGGTGTCGGCAAGCCCGCGGCGGAAACCCCGGCAGGCAGGACGTTCGTACTGGCCAGCATCCGCGACACCAAGGCCACGTTCTCCGACATCGTGCTGCCCCTTGGCGCGCATAGCGATACCTACACCACCTACGGTGGCGGCCCCGGCACCGTCGGCATCCACACCTGGCCGACAAGTGACGCCTTCGGCACCGCATCGAGCGATGGCTGCATCCGCGTCCCGCCCGCCGCGCTCGCCGAACTCAGCACCACCGTGCCCCTCGGCACGCCCGTGCTGATCAGGTAGCGTCCACAACCAGGTAGCGTCCACGACTAGGACAGGCGCAACTTCCGGCGTTCGGCAGTGATGTGCTCGTCCAGTTCGCTCCTGGACAGGGTGCGCGGTCCGCACTCACACCAAGCGGGCAACTCGTCGTCGACCATCGGACCCGCCTCGAGGAGGTCGACGTACTCCGCGCCGCGTCGCCCGCCGTGGTGGGCGGTGTCCACGAAGTCACGTGAGCCGTGTGCGTGCGGCCCGGTCACTGTTGAATACACGAGCCCGGCTTCGGTGTCGTAGACGAAGGCCACATGATGACTGCGGGAACACTGGATGCTCAGCTTGCGCCGGTCGCTGCGGTGCGATCCTAGTGCGCTGAGCGCCTCACGTGCCTTACGTCGTCTTACATCAACCCACGCCCGTCCGGTACCCATGGTATTGACGGTATGGCCCGACTGTGTGCCGCGCAGCGGCTGAAAGTGTGCTTCTGCGTGTACCGATCCTTCAGCTTGCCGGAGCCGGGACCCTTCGTGCGATCACAAGCAACCGAAATCTCTACATGCTGATCCCGGTGAGCACCAGCACCTTGGGCTCGGTGAAGTCCTCGATCGCGCTGCGCAGGCCCTCCCTGCCTACGCCGGAGTCCTTCACTCCGCCGTAGGGCATCTGGTCAGCGCGGTAGCTGGGCACGTCGCCGATCACCACCCCGCCGACCTCGAGCACGTTGCCCGCTCGGAACGCGAGCCGCAGGTCACGGGTGAACACCCCGGCCTGCAAGCCGAACCGGGATCCGTTGACCCGGTCGAAGGCATCATCGACGGTGTCGACGGGCGCGATCGTGAGCACCGGTCCGAAGATCTCCTCGGCGTTGACCGCGCATTCCTCCGGTGCATCGGCAAGCACTGTCGGCGCGATGGTGGCGCCGTCCCGGGTACCACCCGCCAGCAGGCGCGCGCCCGCCGCGACCGCGTCGCCGATCCAGTCGTGCACCCGCTGCGCTGCCGCTTCGTTGATCAGCGGGCCGACGCTGGTGGCGGGGTCGGTGGGATCACCGGTGCCGAGTTTGCCGACATGCGCGATGATGTGGTCCACCAGTTCGTCGTGGATATCGCGGTGGGCATAGACGCGTTGCACCGAGATGCAGGACTGGCCGCCTTGGTAGGTCGCGAAGGTGGCGATGCGCTGCGCCGCATGGTCCAGGTCGGTCCAATCTGGACAGACGATGGCGGCGGCATTGCCACCGAGTTCGAGCGTGACGTGCTTGCGCGGCACCCGATCGCGGATGGACCAGCCGACCGGACCGGAGCCGGTGAAGGACACTACCGGCAGCCTTGCGTCGTCGACGAGTTCGGCAGCCGTGTCGTTGGGCACCGGAAGCACCGACCACGCACCGGACGGGAGGTCGGTCTCGGCCAGCAGTTCGCCCAGCAGCAGGGCGGTGAGCGGAGTGGCGGGTGCGGGTTTGAGCACGATCGGTGAACCCGCGGCGATCGCCGGTGCGACCTTGTGCGCGACGAGGTTGAGCGGGAAGTTGAACGGAGTGATCCCCAGCACCGGCCCCCGGGAGACCCGCCGGACCAGTGCCAGTCTGCCCACGCTCCCCGGATCGGTGTCCAACCGTTGCAGTTCGCCGGAGAACCGGCGAGCCTCCTCGGCCGCCCACCGGAAGGTAGACACGCCGCGGTTCACCTCGGCACGCGACCACATGATCGGCTTACCGGATTCCGCGGTGATCAACGCCGCGACCTCGTCGGCCCGCTCGGCGAGTCGCTTCGAAACATGATCGAGGGCTGCCGCGCGCACGTGCGCCGGCAGCGAGGCGACCTGGTGCCGGGCGGTGTGCGCCGCGGCGATCGCTCGCTCCACATCGGACGGCCGGGCATTGCTGGTGGTGCCCGCCAGCGTGCGATCGTAGGGGTTGCGTACCTCGATGAGGTCGGTGCCGGTGGCCGGCTCGCCGGCAACCCAGTACGGGGTGATGTTCATGGTGGTGTTCTCCTCGCGCGGGTTTCAGGCTGCGGACACGGCGTGCTCGAGCACCGTCAGGCCCTCGTCGAGCAGCTGGTCCGAGATGACAAGCGGTGGCAGCAGCCGGATGACGTTGCCGTAAGTGCCGCAGGTCAGCACCACCACGCCCGCTGCGTGGCAGGCCGCGGCGACCCGGGCGGTGCGTTGCGGGTCGGGCTCATCGGTGCCGGGCTGGACGAACTCGATCGCGAGCATGGCGCCGCGCCCGCGAACGTCGCCGATCCCTCCGGTGCGCTCGGCAAGCGCGCGCAGCCGGGAGAGAGCGCTGCGTTCGATCCGTTGTGCGGCAAGGCAAAGATCCTGTGACCGCATCGTCTCGATGGCGGCAAGCGCGGCTGCGCAGGCGATCGGATTCCCGCCATAGGTCCCGCCGAGCCCGCCCGCGTGGACGGCGTCCATGATCTCGGCGCGGCCGGTGACCGCGGCGAGCGGGAGGCCGCCCGCGATCCCCTTCGCCGTGGTGATCAGATCCGGCACGACACCGTCGTGTTCGCAGGCGAACCATGCTCCGGTGCGGCAGAACCCGGTCTGGATCTCATCGGCGATCAGCAGCACGCCGTTGGCGGCGCACCAGTCCGCGACGGCACGCAGGAAACCCGGTGCGGGCACGATGAACCCGCCCTCGCCCTGAATCGGCTCGATCAGCACGGCCGCGACATTGTCCGCGCCGACCTGCTTGTCGATCTGGCCGGTTGCGCGGGCCGCGGCCTGATCACCGGTCAGCCCTACTTCGTCTCGGAACGGGTAGGACATCGGCACCCGGTAGACCTCGGGAGCGAACGGGCCGAAACGGTGTTTGTAGGGCAGGTTCTTCGCGGTCAACGCCATGGTGAGGTTGGTGCGCCCGTGATAGGCGTGGTCGAACACCACGACCGCGGACCGGCCGGTGGCGTGACGGGCGATCTTGACGGCGTTCTCCACCGCCTCGGCCCCCGAGTTGAACAGCGCCGAACGCTTGGCGTGGTCGCCAGGGGTGAGGGCGTTGAGCCGCTCGCAGACCTCCAGGTAACCCTGATACGGGGTGACCATGAAGCAGGTGTGCGTGAACCGCTCGGCCTGCGCGCTTACCGCCTCGGCCACCGCGGCCGCCGGATTGCCGACGTTGGTCACCGCGATGCCCGAGCCGAGGTCGATGAGTTCGTTGCCGTCGATGTCGACGAGCAACCCGTCACCGCCATGCTCGACGAACACCGGCAGCACACTGGACACCCCGGCGGCCACGGCGTCAGCGCGGCGCTGCTGCAACGACCGCGACGCCGGCCCGGGTATCTCGGTGCGAAGCCGTCGGCTGGTCGGCGCGGTCGTGGTCACGATGTACTCCCTCGTTGTCTGTTCCTGCCGTAAGCGTGCGGCCGTAGCGGGTGCGCGGTCAGTGACGTATTAGGCTAATTTGAAGGTAGTTACTGGACAGTTTGTCAATCTGAGGTGGATGCGGTGCCGCCGACAGTGCGTGATCTCGTCGCCGATCGTTCGTTGGACTTGCGGGTGCGCGCCGGAGCAGGCGAGCTGGCGCGGGTCGTCTCCTGGGTGCATGTCAGTGAGCTGGTCGATCCGGCACCGTTCCTCGAGGGCGGCGAGTTACTGCTGACCACCGGCCTCGCGCTGGATAGCGGCACCGATTTCGTGCGGTTCGTGCGCAGGCTCGTTGACTGCGGCGTCACCGGTCTCGGTTTCGGGGTCGGCCTGTCCCACGATTCGGTGCCGCGCGGGTTGGTCTCCTCGGCCGAGGACGTCGGGCTGCCGCTGCTGGAGGTGCCGCACCGGACGCCGTTCATCGCGATCAGCAAAGCGGTATCCAGCACGCTGGCCGCCGAGGCCTACGCCGAGGTCACCACCACGAACGCCGCGCAGCGGGCCTTGACCAAGGCGGCCCTGAGCAAGTCCGGTCCCGCAGGGGTGGTGCGGCGGCTGGCGCAGTTGCTCGACGGGTGGGTGTTGCTGCTCGATGGTGCGGGGGGTGTCGTGCATGCCGCACCGGCCGCCGCAATGCGGCAGGTGACTGCCCTGTCCGGTGAGCTCACCCGGCTGCGCGCGCGGCGTGGGCCGGTCAGCAGCTCGTTCTCCATCGCGGGCGAGCAGGTATCGGTGCAGGCGCTGGGCAGCAGGCTGCGTGCCTTCCTCGCGGTGGGCCGACCTACCCGGCTCGGCCGCGCCGACCTACACATCCTCAACAGCGCCGCTGCACTGCTCAGCCTGGTGCTGACCCGTTCCCCGGCGCAGGACGCGGCTCGACGGCAGTTGCGCACCGGGTTGCTGCGGCTCATCCTCGCCGGACACTCGGAGGTCGCGCGTGGTCCCGTCGAGGACCTGTGGGGACCGCTGCCCGCCGGGCCCGTGCGGGTGCTGACCGCAGCTGGGTCCGCTGCGGCGCGAGACGCGTTCGTCGATCTGCTCGAGACCGAGGCGGGCGGCTCCCGGTGCTTCTTCGCCGAGTTGGCCGACCGCGTCGTGGTGCTGGTGGCCGACCAGGACGGCGGCGTCGCGCAGGTGCAACGACTCGCGCGGCAGTCCGCCGGGGTGTGGCTGGGCATCTCCGACCCGATCGGCTACGACACTGTCGACGACGGTCTCCGGCAGTCGGTGCTGGCCGCCGAAACCGCACAGCGGAGCGGTGTCGCCGTCCTGCGCTTTGCCGACCTGGCCGGTCGCGGACTGCTCAGCCTTGTGGACCGGTCCGATGCCGACGCCTTCGCCGAATCGTTGCTCGGGCCACTGATTCGGCACGACGCGACCGGCAGGGGCGCCCTGGTTGCTTCGTTGCGGGAGTGGCTCCGCCAGCACGGCCAGTGGGATCCCGCCGCGGCCCGGCTCTGCGTCCACCGGCACACCTTGCGCAATCGGATCGGCAAGGTCGAAGAGTTGCTCGGTGCGAGCCTGGACGACCCTGGAACACGGGCCGAGCTCTGGCTGGCGCTCCAGCAGATCGATCCCGGCTGAGGGTAGGAGCCTCAGCGCACGCCCCAGGAGTAGGTCTGCTTGTGCAGCTTGAGGTAGACGAACGTCTCGGTGCTCATCACGCCGGAGATGCTGCGGATCCGCTTGGACAGCACGTCGAGCAGGTGCTCGTCACTTTCGCAGACCAGTTCGACAATGAGGTCGAAGCTACCCGCCGTGATCACGACATAGTCGATCTCGTCCATCGCGGCGAGCGCGTCCGCGATCGGTTCCAGCTCGCCGGTGGCCTTGATCCCGATCATGGCCTGGCGGGCGAAACCGAGTTCGAGCGGATCGGTCACCGCCACGATCTGCATCACGCCGCTGTCGACCAGCCGCTGCACCCGTTGCCGCACCGCGGCCTCGGACAGCCCGACGGCCTTGCCGATGGATGCGTACGCGCGGCGGCCGTCTTGTTGCAACTGTTCGATGATCGCCTTGGATATGTCGTCCAGCGGCGCGCCGTTGCGTTCGTTCCTGCCTGACCTGGACGTCATAGCGGCATCCTTACCGTGCGTATCAGAAAAGGCAAGCACCGACAGGCCTCCGGTTCGTACTGTGCCTGTGTGCACGAAGCGCGGACACGGGTGCACGAAGCGCGGACACGGCGGCACGAAGCGCGGACACGGCGGTCAGAGGTGCGTCCAGGCCTCGGTGAGGACCGCGCGCAGGATCTGCTCCATCTCGTCGAAGTGGGACTGGTCGCAGATCAGTGGCGGCGACAGCTGGATCACCGGGTCTCCCCGGTCGTCGGCACGGCAGTAGAGGCCCGCGTCGAACAGTGCCTTGGACAGGAAGCCGCGCAGCAGCCGGTCGGACTCCGCGGCGTCGAAGGTCGCCTTCGATCCCTTGTCCTTCACCAGTTCGATGCCGTAGAAGAATCCGTCGCCGCGTACGTCGCCGACGATCGGCAGGTCCAGCAGCTTCTCAAGGGTGGCGCGGAAGTCGCCCTCGGTGTCCCGCACGTGCTCGTTGATCCGCTCACGCTCGAAGATGTCGAGGTTGGCCAGCGCGACCGCGGTGGACACCGGGTGGCCGCCGAAGGTGTAGCCGTGCGCGAACATCGTGCCCTTGGTCAGGAACGGTTCGATCAGCCGGTCGGAGGCGATCATCGCGCCGAGCGGCGCATAGCCCGATGAGATGCCCTTGGCGCAGGTGATCATGTCGGGCTGGTAGCCGTAGCGCTCGGCACCGAACATGTATCCGAGCCGGCCGAAGGCGCAGATCACCTCGTCGGAGACCAGCAGCACGTCGTATTCGTCGCAGATCTCCCGGACCCGCTGGAAATAGCCGGGCGGAGGCGGGAAGCAGCCGCCCGCGTTCTGCACCGGCTCCAGGAACACCGCGGCCACCGTGTCCGCGCCCTCGTTCTCGATCGCGACGGCGATCTGGTCGGCGGCCCACCGGCCGAAGGCCTCGGGGTCGTCGCCGAACAGCGGCGCGCGGTAGATGTTGGTGTTGGGCACCCGGAAGGTGCTGGGTACCAGCGGCTCGAAGGGTGCCTTCAGTCCGGGCAGCCCGGTGATGGACAGCGCGCCCTGGGTGGTGCCGTGGTAGGCGACCGCGCGGCTGATCACCTTGTGCTTGCCGGGTTTGCCGGTCAGCTTGAAGTACTGCTTGGCCAGCTTCCACGCCGTCTCGACAGCCTCGCCGCCGCCGGAGGTGAAGAACACCCGGTTCAACTCGCCGGGGGCGTAGTTGGCGACCCGTTCGGCCAGCTCGATCGCGTTCGGGTGGGCGTAGGACCACAGCGGGAAGAACGCCAGTTCGCTGGCTTGCTTGGCGGCCACCTCGGCCAGCTCGGTACGGCCGTGGCCGATCTGGTTCACGAAAAGTCCGGCCAGCCCGTCGAGGTATCGCTTGCCGCGCGCGTCGTAGATGTAGACACCTTCACCGCGCACGATCACCGGCACCGGGGAGTCGGGTCCGTACTCGCCGAGCTGGGTGAAGTGCATCCACAGATGGTCCTGCGCGGACTTCTGCAGGGTCTCGATGTCGGGGTGGTGAAGCGTCATGGTCGTTCCGTCCGTGGGTGGAAGCTGGTGCCGCCAGTGTGCCGCCGTCGGCGCGTCTTGACAAGTGATTTCGTTGAAATTGAGCGCTACGCCTTCTAAATTCGTTGGTCAGTGGCTACCATCACGTTGGATTCGATAGTCACAGCGAGATGAGGTAGGGCATGGCACACCGCCGCAGCTTCCAGAACTTCATCGGCGGCGAGTTCTGCGACGCCGCCGACGGACGCAAGTCGGAGGTGATCAATCCGGCGACAGGGCAGGCGTACGCCACGGCCCAGGTCGCAGGCGAGGCCGACGTCGATCGCGCGATGCGCGCCGCCGAGAAGGCGTTCGAGGACTGGCGCGACAGCACACCGGGCGAACGGCAACTCGCGTTGCTCAAACTGGCCGACCGGATCGAGCAGCGCGCCGACGAGCTGGTGCGGGTGGAGAGCGAGAACACCGGCAAGCCGCTCGCGCTCACCGCCTCGGAGGAGGTCCCCATGATGGTGGACCAGACCCGCTTCTTCGCCGGTGCGGCGCGCTGCCTCGAGGGCCGGTCGGCGGGGGAGTACCTGCGGGGCATGACGTCGATGATCCGGCGTGAGCCGATCGGGGTGTGCGCACAGGTCGCGCCGTGGAACTATCCGATGATGATGGCGATCTGGAAGATCGCCCCTGCACTCGCGGCGGGAAACACCGTGGTGCTCAAGCCGAGCGACACCACCCCGGCGTCCACCCTGTTGCTGGCCGAGCTCGCCGCGGACCTGTTCCCGCCGGGTGTGCTCAACGTGCTCACCGGAGATCGCGAGACCGGTCGTGCGATGGTCGGTCACCCGGTGCCGCAGATGGTGTCCATCACCGGATCGGTCCGTGCCGGAATGGAGGTCGCCGCATCCGCCGCGACGGACCTCAAGAAGGCGCACCTCGAACTCGGCGGAAAGGCGCCGGTCGTGGTGTTCGACGATGCCGACGTTGCGGCGGCGGCCGCGGCCATCGCGGAGGCCGGCTACTTCAACGCCGGTCAGGACTGCACCGCCGCCACCCGCGTGCTGGCCGGTCCCGGTATCCACGACGACTTCGTCGCCGCACTGACCGAGCGGGCGAAGGGCACCAAGGTCGGCATGCCCGACGATGACGAAGCGGCGTTCGGGCCGGTGAACAACGCCAACCAGCTCGCGCACGTCGCCGGTTTCATCGATCGGCTGCCCGGTCACGCCCGGGTGCACACGGGTGGGAAGCGCGCGACCGGCGCACTGGCCGACGGCTACTTCTACGAACCGACGGTGGTGTCCGGGCTGCGGCAGGAGGACGAGGCGGTGCAGCACGAGATCTTCGGGCCGGTCATCACCGTCCAGCGCTTCACCGGCGAGGACGAGGCGGTGCGCATGGCCAACGGAGTCCGCTACGCCCTTGCGTCCTCGGTGTGGACCCGCGATCACGCCACGGCGATGCGGATGTCGAAACGGCTCGACTTCGGCTGCGTGTGGATCAACACACACATCCCGCTGGTCGCGGAGATGCCACACGGCGGCTTCAAGCACTCCGGCCACGGCAAGGACCTTTCGGTCTACGGCCTGGAGGACTACACCAGGATCAAGCACGTCATGACGAGCCTCGGGGAGTGACCATGTCCCACATGCCTGCGGAATGGGCTCCGCACGAGCGCACCTGGATGGCCTTCCCGCCGCCGAACGCGACCTTCGGCGAGGAAGGATCACCGTCGCTCGCCTCGGCACGCGAGCGCTGGGCCCGCGTCGCCAGCACCATCGTCGGATACGAACCCGTCACAGTGGTGGCGGGCATCGGGCAGGCCGCCGCGGCCAAGGCGCTCGTCCACCCCGACGTGGAGATCGTCGAGGCGCCACTGGACGACGCGTGGATGCGGGACAGCGGGCCGACCTTCGTCCATGATGGACAGTCCCCGTCCGGTATGGCTGCTGTCGACTGGGTGTTCAACGGCTGGGGCGCCCAGGACTGGGCGGCCTGGGACCAGGACGACTTGCTCGCAGGTCGGATCGCCGAACTCACCGGCCACGAGGCCCACCGGTCAGCACTGACCATGGAAGGCGGCGGGCTGCAGGTCGACGGGGAGGGCACCGTTTTGCTCACCGACACCGTCCAACTGGACCCGCGCCGCAATCCCGGCTGGACACGGGAGCAAGTGGAGGCCGAGGTGCACCCCCGGCTGGGCACCAGCACCGCGATCTGGTTACCCCGCGGCCTGACCCGCGACTACGACGAGTTCGGCACCCGGGGTCACGTGGACCTGGTCGCCAGCTTCCTCCGGCCCGGTGTCGTCGCGGTGCACACCCAGACCGATCCCGCACACCCGGACTACGAGGTATCCCGCGAGGTCGCCGAACTGCTGCGCGGCAGCACCGACGCGCGGGGCCGTCGGCTGGAGGTGGTCGAACTCCTGGCACCCGAAGTGATCCACGATTCCGACGGCCGCCCGGTCGACTACTCCTACATCAACCACTACGTCGCCAACGGGGTCGTGGTGTTGTGCACCTTCGACGACCCCAGAGACGCCGCGGCCGCCGACGTGCTCAGGCGCGCCTACCCGGACAGAACCATCGAGCCGATCGACGCGAGGGCCATCTTCGCCAACGGCGGCGGCATCCACTGCATCACCCAGCAACAACCGGCAGTTTGAGGAGCATTCCATGCAACTGATCACCGCGGAGATTCCCGAGTCTCCGGCCAGAGTCACCGATCCCGTTCGCGACCCACTGGTCGTCGGGCTGGTGCAGACTCGGTGGCACGCCGACCCGGAAGAGCACCTCAGTGTGCTCTCCGAGGGCATCCGTATCGCAGCGGACGCGGGCGCGAGCGTCGTCTTCCTCTCCGAGCTGACCTTGTCGCGCTACCCGGCGGACACCTTGCCGCACGGCGACGCGACCGCCACGGCCGAGGACCTTGAGGGCGGCCCCACTTACACCTTCGCCGCGAAAGCCGCCGCGGACACCGGCGTCGCAGTGCATGCCTCGCTGTTCGAGCGCGCAGGGGGACCGGATGGCCTCGGGTACAACACGGCCATCCTGGTCGCGCCGGACGGAACGCTGCTGGGCAGAACCAGGAAACTGCACATTCCGGTGTCCGCGGGTTACTACGAGGATCACTACTTCCGGGGCGGGTCCGCCGATCCGAACCCGTATCCGGTCGTCGAGCTGCCGGATGTCCGAAGTGGACAGCCAGCAGCCCGGCTCGGGTTGCCGACCTGTTGGGACCAGTGGTTTCCCGAAGTGGCCAGGGCGTACTCGCTCGGTGGCGCCGAGGTGCTGGCATACCCGACCGCCATCGGGTCCGAGCCGGGTCACCCCGGATTCGACACCCAACCCTTGTGGCGGCAGGTGATCGTCGGCAACGGCATCGCCAACGGCACCTTCATGGTGGTCGCCAATCGGTGGGGCGACGAGGGCGTCGTGAACTTCTATGGTTCGTCGTTCATCTCCGACCCCTACGGCCGGATCCTGGTCTCCGCTCCGCGGGACGCCGATTCGGTGCTGGTCGCGCCGCTGGATCTCGACCAGCGCTCGGACTGGCTCACCCTCTTCCCGTTCCTGGAGACCCGCCGACCGGACACCTACGGCGTGCTCACCCGCGCGATCGGAGCCTGACGTGGACGCTGTGCAATTCCGCCGGGAACTCGACCGGCGCCTGGCAATCATCGAAGACCCCGATTACGACGACCCCGCCTGCGCGGACCTGCCCGTCCGCGATCTGCTCATTCTGTTGTTCGCGAGCGTCGTGGTCATCGGCGCGATGTTGCTGTGGGGGTACCCGTGGTAGCCCCGGCCGAGCAACCAACGCAGGCGACGTCCACGGCAGGCGAGTTCACCGAACTGCCCGTGCTGCGGCACGAGCGGATCTGGGGGTTCTGGCAGTTCACCTCGGTGAACGTCGGCTTGGCGATCGCCACCTGGGCGTTTCTCACCGGCGGAGCGATCGCGCTGTTCGCAGGCGTGCAGACCGCGATCGCGGCGACCGTGATCGGCAACCTGGTCGGCGTCATCCTGGTCGCGATGTCCACCTGCCTGCCATCGGCCAAGTACGGTGTCGAGCAGTACACGGCGCTGCGCTCGGTGTTCGGCCTCAACGGGGTGCGGGCGCTGATCGCGGTGATGCTGCCGCTGGCGTCGGCGGGCTGGAACGCCGTCCTCGCGGTGATGTTCGGCCGGGCGGTCACCAACGTGCTCAACTCGGTGCTGGGCACCCAGTTCGACCCGAACGGTCCGATGGTGATCGCCATGTCGCTGCTGGCGTTGGTGCTGTCCTGGTTGATCCTGGTGCGCGGCCCGGTGTCCATCGAGTGGGTCAACAAGATCGTCGCGCCGGTGCTGGCGGTGCTGACCGTGGTGATGCTCATCCTGGTGCTGCGTAGTCATTCCTGGGCGGAACTGAGTGCCGCCCAGCCGCTGGCCGCGTTCGACGACGACAAGCTGAACTTCGCCGCGGCCCTCGAATTGAGCTTCGCCACCGGCTTTTCCTGGTGGACGATCATGGGCAACCTGGCGCGGCTGACCACGACACAGCGCGCCGCGTTCTGGCCCAACGTGATCGGCATCTTCTTCGCTTCGGTGGTCGCAGGCGTAGTCGGCACCTTCGCCGCGCTGGTGCTCGGTGAGGTGGATCCGACGGTATGGATGGTGCCGCTGGGTGGTCTGGCCTTGGGCGTGCTTGCCTTGCTGTTCATCGCTTTCGCCAATATCACCAGCATGGTGTCGCAGACCTACTCGGGTGGGCTCGCGCTGATCCGGGCGGGTGGCACCGCGCTGCGGCGCATCCCTTGGCCGATCTTCGTCGCCCTGCTCTACGTCCCTTCGGGGATCGTGGTGTTCTGGCCCGCGGCGCTGTATGACAACTTCTTCAAGTTCGTGGCCTGGGTCGGGCTGGTGATGGCTCCGCTGACCGCGGTGTATCTGACCGACTTCTTCCTGCTGCGGCGGCGCAGGCTGTGGCTGCGGGAGCTCTACGAACCCGAAGGCGTATCGCGGTACTCGTTCTGGTGGGGCGTCAACCCGGCGGCCTTCATCGCAGTCGGTGCGGGCGCGCTGACCTACGCTCTGCTGCTCAATCCGGTGACCTTCGAATCGGCTTCGCTGTTCCGGTACACGACGGCCTCGCTGCCCGCGTTCCTGGTTACCGCGCTGACCCACGCGGTGCTGACCTTGGTGTGGGTGCGTCCAGCAGGCAGGGGCGGATATCGCGAGGGCGCCGCCGTCCCGGTGCGGCGGGCTGTGCGGGAGCCGGCATGACGGGACGCGTGTGGTACTCGGGTGGCCGGGTCTTCACCGGCGAGCAGGATCAGCCCTGGGCGGAGTCGATCGTGGTGCGCGGCGGACACATCGACTACGTCGGTTCGGACGCTGCCGCCCGCGAGCGCGCCGGAGCGGACGCGACCAGGATCGACCTGGCCGGGCGCACCGTGCTGCCCGGCTTCGTTGACGGACACGGGCATGTGCTGATGGCCGGGGAAGCGCAACTGCGCGCCCCGCTCACCGACGCGCAGGACCTGACCGAGATCGGCCTCCGGGTCCGGGCCTGGGCCAAGGACAATCCCGATGCCTCTCGGGTACTCGGCAGGGGCTGGCTGTTCTCCTCGGTCCCGGATGGACGTCCCACCAAGGAGATGCTCGACGAGGTGGTGCCGGACCGGCCGGCGTACCTCGACGCCAACGACTACCACTCGACGTGGCTCAACAGCGCGGCTCTCGCCGAGCTCGGCATCACCCGCGATACCCCGGATCCCCGCGGCGGCCGGATCGTGCGTGACCCGGTCACGGGAGAGCCCACCGGGCATCTGGAGGAGACCGCGGCGCAGAACCTGGCGTGGGCATTCCTCGCGAACGTCAGCACCGATGTGGAGCGCGATCGGGCGCTGGCCGCGGCGACGGCCGCCTACCTTTCCAGCGGCGTGACCACTGTGGTGGACATGGCGGTGGATGAGCAGAGCCTGGCTACCCTGGTGCGCGCGGAGCGGGCCGGTGCGCTGGACCTGCGGGTGGTCGGCCACTGGTTCATCCACCGCTCCCAGGATCCTGCCGACCATGTCGCTCAGGTGCGGCGTGCCGCCGAACTGGCCGGGGTCCATCGATCGGACCGGCTACGCATCACCGGCGTGAAGTTCGTGGTGGACGGGGTAATCGACGGCTGCACGGCGACCATGCTCCGGCCGTATGCCGACGGCAGCAATGCCGATCCCATCTGGGACATCGATGCGCTCGCGCCTGCCGTGGCCGCCGCCGACGCAGCCGGTCTGCAGATCGCCCTGCACGCGATCGGGGACAAGGCCACCCGGATCGCACTCGACGCACTGGAGTACGCGAACCGGGAGAACGGACCGCGCCCCCGTCGGCATCGCATCGAACACCTCGAGTACGTCGACCTGGCCGATGTGCGTCGGCTGGGCGAGCTCGGGGTCACCGCGTCCATGCAACCGGTGCACGCCGACCCGGCCATCCGGGACAACTGGGCTGCCATGCTGGGTGACGTGCGCGCCGAGCGTGGCTTCGCTTGGCCGGAGATGACGGACGCGGGTGCCCGGTTGGCCTTCGGTACCGATGCGCCGACCGCGCCACATGCTCCGCTGCCGAACATGTTCATCGCGAACACCCGGCGGTCGGCGTTGAAGCCGGAGTTGCCCGCGCAGCAGCCGCAGTTCGCGCTGCCGCTGACTGAGGCCATCCGGCACGCGACGGCCGATTCGGCATGGGCCTGCGGTGCCGAGCGATCCGTGGGTACGCTGCGCGCCGGGCTGCTGGCCGACTTCATCGTGCTCGATCGCGATCCGTTCGGCGGTGATCCCGATGCGCTGCTGCGCACGGGGGTACTGCGCACGGTCGTGGGAGGACGGGCCGTGTGGCAGGCCTGAATCATCCGCACGGTGGTCGACGGTGCCACCGTGCGGCAGGGCTGATATGACATCATCGTCACGAGGCGAGGTGAGACGGTGGGCCGCATTCTTCCGCCAGATCCGGTGGAGGAAGCGTTGGAGAAGGCCATCGCCGAGGGAGTGCTTGACCCGAACGTACTGGACGGTCTTCCGTCGACTGCTGAGGTCGCCAGCACGACCAGGGAGCCGTCATCTCCCGGAAGGCGGCCGGGCAGCGATGCGATTATCGCGCTTCGTGAGGACCGGAGTGGTCGGTGATGAAGTTTGTTTACCTCGACAGCTGTGCGGCGATCAAACTGTTCAAGGACGAGGTCGAGTCTGACGCTCTCGAAGACTGGCTGCTTGCGCATGTTCCCGCGAGGCAGATCACGAGCTATTTGACACGCACGGAGCTCCGTCGTGGACTGCATGCGGTGAGCGCAGCGCCTGAGACACACCAGCGTGCTGATCACTGGCTGCGGCGCTGCGCTCATGTGGCGCTACCTGCGTCCACGTATGACAACGCGGCACCCTCGCTCCCGGCACGCTGCTGCGCCCTCTCGATGCGATTCATGTCGCTGCGGCTTTGAGTCTGGGTCCCGCGTTGTGTCACTTCGTGAGCTATGACAAACGATTGATCGCGACCGCGAAGAACACGGCCTGAACGTCGCCGCGCCCGCTTGACGGCCGAGCCAAACCACCGGCGCATCGGTCGTCACACCTGGGACAGCAGCCTGCTGCACCCGGCGTTGACGAGGCCGTTGGCGAGCAGTTTGCCGCCGCCGTCGCGTCGCACAGCCGGACAACGGACTCGAGGTCGTCGTCGTGATAGTCGCGCAGCAACCAACGCATCAGGCCGGGTCCTCAACCACCAGGGCCGGTGTGTCCGCGCGCAGCGTCTCGCCGCGGAAGAACGCGGGTGCGCGACGCTCCCAGGCGAGCATGAGCAGGACACCGAGCGCGAGCAGGCCGACGCCGATGAGGAAGACCGTGCCGACGCCGAAGACCGATCCGCCGAAGCCGTAGTCCGGGCTCCAGGTGTCGATGGCCGTCTTGACGAACACAAGGGTCAGCAAGACGGCGCCGACGCCAGGGAACAGGCCCTTGAACACGAAGTCCCGGAAGCCGGCGGTGAGCTCCTTGCGGAAGTACCACACGCAGGCGAATGCCGTGAGGCCGTAGTAGAAGGAGATCATCAGGCCGAGCGCGTAGATGGTGTCGATCAGGACGTTCTCGCTCACCAGTGTCAGGACGGTGTAGAAGATGCCGGTGCCGACGCCGGAGAACAGCGTCGCGAACGAGGGGCTGCGGAACCGCGGGTGCACCTCGGCGAAGCGACGCGGCGCCGCCTGGTACGCGCCCATCGCGAGCATCGTCCGCGCAGGCGGCAGGAACGTCGTCTGCAGGCTGGACGCCGAGCTGGCGAGCACGGCGAGGAAGAGCAGGATCGCCATGCCACCGAGGACGGGGCTCGCGAGTGCGGCGAAGACGTTATCGCTCGTGTCGGGATTGCCCAGTCCGTACCCCTCGATGCCGACCCCGGCGAACATCTGCGAGGAGATGGCTACGAGCAGGTAGGTCGAGAGGATGACCAGCATGGACAGCAGCGCCGCCCGGCCAGGGGTCTTCGACTGGCCGGTGGTTTCCTCGTTCACCGTGAGCGACGTGTCCCAGCCCCAGTAGATGAACAGCGACAGCGACAGGCCCGCGGTGAACGCGGCGAAGGACTCCACGCCGAAGGGATCGAACCACGTCCACTCGAACGGGATGGCCAGAGCCGACCCGGCACCTCCCGCCTTGACCAGGGCCATGATCGTGAAGAGCGCGAGCACGATCATCTGTAGGCCGACCAGGACATATTGCACTTTCTTGGTCACCGTCAACCCGCGGTAGGCGATGGCGGTCGCGACAGCGATGAACACAAGGCAGGTCACGACGTTGACGACCTTGTTCGCGCCCAGTCCGGCGAGGCTGGGGCTGGCGAAGACCTCGCCCAGCATCAGGTAGAAGAACGAGACCGCGACGCCAGCGAGGTTCGACAGCACGATGATGGTGGCGACCACCGCGCCCCAGCCGCAGAGCCAACCGATCCGGGGGCCGAACGCCTTGACCGTCCAGGTGAACGAGGTGCCGCAGTCCGGCAAGGCTCGATTGAGCTCTCGGTAGGCGTATGCGACGAGGAACATCGGCAGGAATCCGGCGAGGAAGATGGCAGGCATCTGCAACCCGACCTCGCCGACCGTGGGTCCGAGCGTCGCGGTCAGGGCGTAGGCCGGGGCGATCGACGACACGCTCAACACCACGCTGGCGAGCAGCCCGACGGAGTTGTGCCGTAGGCCCTTGTCGCGCGTACGGGTACTGCGGGCATCGATGTGCATGCGCCTCTCCCAAGTCGTCGTGGTCATGCAGCAGCGTAAGTGACGATAGCCACTGAATCAATAGGTTCGCAACAGTTCGACAACTGAATTAGTTGTGGAGACTGTCTTAGGGGACTGAATCAGCACCACGTGCAACGTGCGGCCGTGAGCGAACCGGACCATGAACCCAGTTCGCTGGAAGGCCCCCGCATGACCGACCGAACCCGCGCACGCCGCCGAGGTGATGGCGGACCGCGATCCACGGTGCCACCTGGAATGGTCGGTTCTGGCAGGCATCGGTCGCATCGAGTCTGGCCACGCCCGAGGTGGGGCTCTGCGTGCCGACGGCACGACGGTCACGCCGACACTCGGGCCACGGCTGGACGGAACCCTGGACGGGACCGCCATCATCCGAGACACTACCGGCGGCCGCTACGACGGCGATCCGGTGTATGACCGTGCGGTCGGCCCGATGCAGTTCCTGCCCGGCACGTGGCTGACCTACGGCCAGGACGGCAACAACGACGACGAACGCGATTCGCACAACATCCACGATGCGACGCTGGCTTCGGCGGTCTACCTGTGTGCCGGTGATCGCGACCTGTCCCAGCGCACTCGGACCTCCAGCGAGGCAGCACCGACGTCGCCCGGCCCGTCCACCGTCACGACGACCCGACCACGGAGCCGTCCGAGTCCTCGTCACCGCCGTCCGCGGAGCCGACGACGTCGTCCCCGACAGCGTCCACGGCGTCGCCGTCCTGAGGGTCTACTACGCCGACGCCGAGCGAGACTGAACCCGAACCGGACTCACCGTGCACCGAGCCGAGTCAGGGGCCCGATCCTGATCCCGATGAGCCCGATCCTGATGAATGAGGAACTTGAGCGGCGGCATGAGCGGTACCGGCGGGGAGAAATCACCATGGTCGACGGAGACGCCGAACCCGATGCGACCACAGGCCCTGACACCTACGGCAGGGCGAGGTCGTCAGCATCGCTGGCGTTCGAACTCCTTGCAGGACATCAGATGAGCTCTTGACCGTGCCCGGTGCGCGGGATACCGTCCGGTATTCAATACCGATCAGTATCGAAGGTGGCAACGATGTCTCCGCACCGCCAGCGCCGCAGCCCGACCCGCTACGTCGCGACGGTGGTGGGTGCCCTGCTGATCGTGGCCCTCGGCGCCCAGTCCGCCGCGGCCGCCGTTCCCACCGCGTTGCCGGTCGTCTCCATGGCCCAGCAGGTGACCCCGCCCCAGCAGGATCCGTTCTAC
>JBOHER010000280.1:0-2427 GCA_050701115.1 Haloechinothrix sp.
GAAGAAGAACGTGCGGCTGCTGCGCGCCGCCCCTGCCGGCCGCGGCGGGGCCGAGATGCGGCCGATCTCCGGCGGTCTGCTGCTGCAGAGCCGGGACGCCGTGGACGCGCCCGGAGATGCGCCGGACGCGTGGCGGCTGGTCGCCGGCGAGGCCGCGGACTCCGACACGCTCACGGACCTGGAGTTCGCGTGGCGCGCGGTGCGGGCGGTGAAGTCCAACGCGATCCTGCTCGCCGCCTCGGGCGCCACGGTGGGCGTCGGGATGGGCCAGGTCAACCGGGTCGACCCGGCACGGCTAGCGGTCTCCCGGGCCGGCGAGCGGGCCAGTGGCTCGGTGGCCGCCTCGGACGCGTTCTTCCCGTGCCCGGACGGCCTCGAGGTGCTCACCGGGGCCGGGGTGCGCGCCGTGGTGCAGCCCGGAGGCTCCGTACGCGACGAGGAGGTGATCGCCGCCGCCAAGGCCGCCAGCGTCACGATGTATCTGACAGGCACCCGCCACTTCTTCCATTGATCGGTTTGTCTTGATCGACAACCGATCCTGGTGGCGGAGTCCGGTCTCTCAGGTGATGTGAACCCGCCCTATTTCGCTACCCAGATCACCGGTGCGGCCGCCGTGAACATGTCGTCCCCGATCGGTGTCACGATCACCTTGCCGTCAGCCGAGCTGGCCTCGAAGAACACCTCGCCACGGACCTTCTGCCCCTTCGACAGGGCGCTCACTTGGCTAGACAAGGGGCGCGTCGGTTCGAATGTGTCGGTCGGCTCGCCTTCCGCCATGACGTCACCGGTTGGGTTCTCGTAGGTGTAGTCGAACATCCCACCGGTCTCTACCCGGCCAAAGACTCCCTCCAGATCGACCGAGACCCGCAGCCACGTCCCTGCCTTCGCGCCCGGCTTGGTGCATGTGTCCGGGTCTACAGCGCAGTCCTCGTCGTAGGCCGCCAGGTGGAATGTCACCACCTTGGGTTTGGCCACTCGCATCCGCACCGACCCGGCGTCGGTCTTGAATGTGTACGACTCGCCGAAGACCAGCCGGTGCTCCCGCTCGACGGTCGAATCGGCGTCTGCCGGGGCTGGTACGCCCTCCTCGGGGGATAACGCAGACGCGAGACTAAACAGACCCGCTGCGACGAGCACCGAGCCGATCAATGCCAGGAACATCAGCACGTTCGCCTGGATCAACGCCGCGATGATCAACACGTTGCGTACCTTCACGGCTCTATCCCTTCGGCCGTCTTTCCGTTTCGCGGCAAAGGGTGGCCAAACGGGTGAGGCGCTGACAGGGCCGAACTACCTAAATCGACTGTCGACGATCTGACAACGGAGCGTGGCAGCAGCGCTCGGCCGGGATGCTAGGCGATCATGAGCAGGCGGAAGGCGTTGTCGACGGCGCGGTCAGGCGGACACCGACCCTCGGCTGCTGATGCGCCCGCCAAGGTGTCCTGGACTAGGACGTGTGTGACTGTGATTAAGCCAAGGCAGGACTAGCGCTCGTCGTCGGCCAGGTCCGGACGGTGTTCGCGGATCCAACGCTCCACGTCGCCTGCGCGCCACACTTTGCCCTGCGCCAATTCGGCCACCGGCTTCGGGAAATCTGGGCGGCTGGTGATCTGGTAGGCACGCTGCTTGGAGACGCCGCCCAGCATCTGGCGGATCTCGTGCGCGCCTACCAACCGCATGCCCTTGACCGTAGGCAAGGCTCTAGACCTAGGTCAAGTTGCCCTAAGGACATTGACCTAGGGCAAGGGTCTCGCGGATACTCACCATGCCATGGCTGGAGTCAGAAGTGATCAAGACGGACAGCGGATGCGTGATCGGCACGATCGAGTACAGCGCCCAATACGATCTCTGGTACGTGCGATCTATCCACAGCGGACGGGAGGTCAACTCTTCCATGACTACGACCACGCGGTCCGATGGCTCCACGAGACTCACGCAACTGTCGGGGCAGGGTGAGACGCTGGCGGCATGGCAGTTGAGGAGCGGATCGCGCACGAGGACTGGGCGTGTGGCGAGTTCAACCAGGTGCGGTACGAGCGGTGTGAACTCGTCGAGGTCGACGGCTCGGAGGCGGAGTTCACCGGCTGCGTGTTCGACAACTGCGAGCTGACCGGGGTGCGATTCAACGCCGCCGGGTTCACGCGCTGCGCATTCCTCGGCTGCACGCTGCGGCGCTGCGTCTTCTTCGGCGCCGAGCTGGCCGACTGCAAGCTCACCGGATCGAGCTTCGTGGAGTGCGAGCTGCGCCCGCTGACCGTGACCGGCGGCGACTGGTCGTACGTGTCGCTACGGGGTCAGGAGCTCTCCGCGATCAACCTGAAGGGCCTCAAGCTACGGGAATCCGACTTCACCGAGGCCGACCTGACCAAGGCGGATCTGCGGGACGCGGATCTGGGGTACGCCCGGGTGCACAACACCAGGCTGCGC
>JBOHER010000281.1:0-5921 GCA_050701115.1 Haloechinothrix sp.
GTTATGGCCGCTATGGCGGCCATAACCACTCACGAGGGCAACCGCCCCTACTGCACACAGAAAGTTCAGCCATGACCCACACTCCTACGGAAACCACTGACGCAGGCTGGCTCGAACTCGCCGTGCGCCTTGCCCGCGAGAATGTCGCGGCGGGCGGCGGCCCGTTCGGTGCGCTCATCGTGCGCGACGGCCAGTTGGTGTCCACCGGCATCAACCGGGTCACCCGCGACTTGGATCCCACCGCGCACGCCGAGGTCGTCGCCATCAGGGACGCCTGCCGCAAGCTCGGCACGTTCCAGCTGACCGGGTGTGAGCTGTTCACCTCCTGCGAGCCCTGCCCGTTGTGCCTGTCCGCCGCGCTGTGGGCACGGGTGGACCGGGTGCTCTACGCCGCCGACCGGTATGACGCGGCCAAGGCGGGATTCGACGACCTTCCCTTCTACGACCTGTTCGAGACCCCCCGCGAAGACTGGCACATGCCGGTGCAGGTGGTGGCCACCGAGACCAGGGTGACTCCGTTCGAGGCATGGCTGGCCAAGGGTGACCGGGTGGCCTACTGATGCACGGCAGCGCAGCGCTTGGTCAGTCACCGCTGTCCGGGATCACGCCGCGCGCTGGCGCCGCGGCGAACACCGACGGGTCGTCGCGTCGCCATACCTTGAGCTCGTTGAAGAAGAGGTTGAGCAGCACCGCGACGATGGCCGCCGCACTGATCCCCGAGTGCATGATCGTGCCTACCCACCCGGGGAAGGCGTCCCAGAACTGCGGCGCAGCTATGGGGACCAGCCCGAAGCCCAGTGCGGTCGCGACGATCACCAGGTTGAGATTGTTGTCATACTCCACTTTAGACAGTGTGCGTATGCCGCTCGCCGCCACCGAGCCGAACAGCACGATGCCTGCGCCGCCGAGCACCGGAGCCGGGATGACCGCCACCACCCGCCCCACGATCGGCAGCAGGCCGAGCAGCATCAGGATCCCGCCGCCTGCGGCGACCACGAACCGGCTCTTGATCCCGGTCAGCGCGACCAGCCCCACGTTCTGCGCGAACGCGCTGCACGGGAACGAGCCCAGCACCGGCGCCACCGCGGTGGAGAGCATGTCGGCGCGTAGGCCGTCACCGACGCGCTTGGCGTCCACCGGCGTGCCGATAATCTCTCCGATGGCCAGGATGTCGGCGGTCGTCTCCGTCATGATCACCAGGATGACGATGGTCATGGACAGGATCGCGGCCACCTCGAAGGTGGGCGCTCCGAAGTGCATCACCGGCGGCAGCGCGAACACCGGTCCCTCGCCGATCTGGGAGAAATCGGCGAGCCCGAGCACCGTGGAGAAGACCGCCCCGACGACGATGCCGAGCAGAATCGACAACCGGGACAGCGCGCCCTGGAACAACCTGCTGATCAGTAAGATCACCAGCAGCGTCGCACCGGCCAGGCCGATCGCACCCATCGAGCCGAAGTCGGCAGCGGTCGCGTCACCGCCCATCGACCACCGGAACGCCACCGGGAGCAACGACAGGCCTATCACCGTGATGATGGAGCCGGTGACCACCGGCGGGAAAAGCCGGACCAGTTGGGCGAAGAACGGTGTGATCGCCAGCCCGATGAGGCCGGCCACGATGATTGAGCCGAACACCGGCCGTAAACCGCCCTCGCTGGCCACAGCGACCATTGTGGACACGCTCGCGAATGAGATCCCCTGCACGATCGGCAATCGCGAACCGAACGGCCCGATGCCGAGCGTCTGGAGCAGAGTCGCCGCGCCGCTGACGAACAACCCCGCGGTGATCAGCAAGCCTTGGTCCGCGGCCGAAAGGCCCGCGGCGCCGCCCACGATCAATGGCGGCGCGATCACCCCGCCGTACATGGTGAGGATGTGCTGGAGACCGTAGAGCAGCAGCTGCCTGGCCGGAAGTTTCTCATCCTCGGGCCGTCCCGAGCCGGTACGGTGCGAGAATCGACGAAGCCGGAGCATCACGCCACCCCCCGAACTGAACCCGGGCGCGGCAGCCATGCCGACCCGGCGTCGGGGGCGTCGTCCCGAAGCACGGTCGCTTCGATCAGCCCGTACGGGCGGTCCGCCGCGAAGAACACCTCACCGGGGTTGTCCAGCCCGAACGGCGTCAGGTCGACCAAGAAGTGGTGCTTGTTCGGCGCGGAGAACTTGATCTCGGCCACTTCGGCGTGCTCTTCCAGCACGGCCTTGCCCATCTCATACAGCGTCTGCTGCAGGGCTTTGCTGTGCACCTGCGCGAACCGCTCCAGCAGCAGCGCGCGGATCGAGGCGTAGGACTTGCCCCAGTCCGCGTCGGTGCCAAGGTAACGCCAGCGCGCGATGAGTGAGGTGGCCAGAACGCGGTCGTCGGTCTCGGCCAGCGTGGTGTAGCGGTCGGTGAGGAACCCATTGAATTCCGAGCCGGTGGTCTTGGCGACCACCAGGTCGGCGAGTCCGGAGACCACCCAGGCGCGCCGGTTCGCCCCGCGGCCCTGCACCGTCACCATGGTGGTTCGGGTCTCCTGACCGCTCCGGACGAAGGCGTGGTCGTGGCTCTGGCCGTCGACGTCGATACGGTCCCAGGCGTACTCCTCGATCTCGATCCTGGCACCGGTCACCGCAGGCGCCTGCTGGATGAAGTGATAGCCGAGGGTGAGCGCGAAGTCCTCGATCTGGTCGACGCCCTTCTCCTTAGCGAAGGCGAAGGCGGTGTTCTTCTGGGTATCGGTCGGCAGCACCTTGGCCTGGTCACCGCCGACGTGGGCGTCGTGGAAGTCGCCGCACAGCGCGCTGGAGACGTTGAGGTCCCGGATCTCGTGTCGCGCGGTGTCGCGGTAGACGCGGACAACGCGGCTTTCCGCCTTGCCGTACTGGTTAGGGCCCAAAACGATGGTCATGATCAGCTCCCTCGGTAGGTGGAGTATGCGAACGGGCTCAGCAGGACTGGAACGTGGTAGTGCTGGGTCGGGTCGGACAGCGTGAAGGTCACGCTCACTTCCGGGAAGAAGCCGGACTGTTGGGTGGCGGCGAAGTAGCTCCCGGTGTCGAGGACGAGCCGGTAGGTACCGGCGTTGACGTCTCCGGGCCCGAGATCGGTGACTCTGCCCTCGCCGTCGGTCGTCGCCTTCGCCAGCGGCTCGGCGCCCCCGGAGTCAAGGCGCTCCAGCCGGACGGACACGCCGGCAGCGGGCCGCCCCATACCGACATCGAGTACATGCGTGGTGATGGCGCTCATGAATCGAGAACCTTTCCCAGTCGTAGAACGGCAATCTTGCGGAGTTCGTCGGCGACGACACGGCGTTCGGTCGCGTCGTCGTGACGCAGCCGGGCCTGCAGCGCGGCGAGGATCTCTGTCGCGCTCAACCCGGTGGCGCAGATGAGGAAGACGCGGCCGAACCGGCGTTCGTAGGCCTCGTTGCCCGCAGCCAACCGCCCGAGAGTCGCGTGATCACGCTCGACTACGGATTGCTCGCCACGCGACCACGCCGATTCGCGGTCGGGGCCATCCGCGCGTTCACCGATGCGGGGGTGCGCGGCAAGCGCACGGTCGACGTCGATGTCGGTGAACCGCCGCGCGAGCTCATCGGCCAGGTCAAGCACCTGCCGCCGGCTCAGGTAGGGCCGGCCGCACAGGACCGCGTTGACCCATGCGGGGACATCGCAGCAGGCGTGCAGCAGCTCCTCGACTTCCTCGCGCGGGAGTTTGTTGAACGCTGCCACCCGATATTCGGCGACAGCCGACAGTGGATGTGTTCCAGACACCAGACCGCCTTCCTCGGCTCCGCGTCCGCACCCAAGCTCGGATCTACCGCGTGACGGAACCGTGTTTCCGTGTTATGGAACGCTAGGAGGCAAACCCCGGTTCGTCAACAGTTTGTTGAAAGAAGGTGTGACGGGGGACTCATGAGGACCCGGATGGCGGCAGCACAAGCCGCGTCGTCACTCACTCACGATTGAGGTAGTTGTAGACGGTGAACCGGGTGACGCCGATGACCTCGGCCACGGTCTCGACCGAGCGGCGCCATTCGAAGGCCCCGCGCTCCTCGAGCAGTCGCACCGCTCGCTGCTTGTCCCGCCGCGGGAGGCCCCGCAGCGGCCCACCGAGTTCTCGCTCCACCTCATCGAGCAGCGCGGACAGGCCTGCGGACCCGTCGGCCGCTGGCAACCGCACGACAGCGATGATCTTGCCTTCCCAGCGCAACGGGACATCCCCCTCGCGGCATTGCTCGACGGCCACGATGGTCGCGCGCAGCCGGTCGGTGAGCGGACGGACGGCGTCCACGAGCGGATGCTCCAGTGGGCGGTCCTCACTCATCGGCGTGCACCTGCTCGACGCGCACGGTGACCCGCGTGGCGCCATGGGCGAACGCCGAGTTCATGGCATCGCTCAGGGCGGCCAGCACCTGCTTCGCCGTGCCGGAGACGGAAGTGCCCAGCGGCCCGAACTCGCAGTGCAGTCCGGCTTCCTCCACCGCATGACGGGCGGCCAGCGCATGTGCAGGTGGCTCGTCCTGTTCCCCGACGAACGGTTCGGTGGTGAATTCCGCATTCAGGCGCATCATGTCGGCGACGTTACCCCGACTCATCCCACCGCATACCTCTACGGGCATTGTGCCGTCACAACGCCCTTGGTTGGCCGTTCAACCAGGGCGTTGAGACGTCACAATGCCGCGCGAACCGTGGCCTCAGATGTCCTCGCGGCCGGTCGCCCGGCCGGCTAGTTCCTCCGTCGTGGCCCGGGAGAAGCTCCGGCTTTCCGCGTCATAGACCCAGCTCTTGCCGACACTGGTCGCCAGGTAGTCGTCGGGATGTCCGGCATCGATCTCGGCCTGGGGGAAGTGCGGCAGGATCCATGCCTTCATCAGCCCCAGATAGATACCGAAGGCGACCGGGAAGCCGATCACGTAGGCGTAATCCACCTGCCACAGCGAGATGATCGACGCGGAGAACCAGGCGATCAGCGCGGCGGGGTTGAAGCCGCGCAGGTAGGAATACTGGCCGTCGACGCGGTACAGATCGGGCACGTTGAGCCTGCGCCTCCGCAGCACGTAGTAATCCGCGATCATGATGCCGGCGATCGCCGCGATGAAACCCCCATAGTAGCTGAGGAAGGTGAACAGGTTCTCCAGCAGCAGCCACGGCATGACCGCGGTACCGACAACGCCGGCCAGCACCACGCCCATCCGGTAGGACAGGTAGGGCGCCGCCGCGTTGATGAAGTTCAGCGCGGCAGGCACGACGTTGGCCGCCGTGTTGGTCGACCACTGCGCGAGCACGATCATCACGAGCAGGATGGCGAGCACGAGCCCGGTGCTCTGCCCCTGGATCACCTCGATCGGGTTCCAGTTGCCGGTGACGATGTAGGAGACCGCGCCGATGAACGCGATCCACGCCTGCATGATCGGCAGAACCGCGAACTGCGCGACCAGGATGTTGCGGTTGCGCCGGAGGAACCGCCGCTCCCCCGGCACCGTCGCGACGAACCGCGTGATGTTCGGGATGTCCACGGCCACCGGCGACCACACGACCATGTTGATGATGAACAGCGCGACCAGTGAGATGTTGCCCTGACCCGCGAAGTTCCAGATATTGCGACCCTCGAGTTCGGCGAGCCCGTCGAGCGTGTAGTACATCCACAGGGAGATCGCCAGGATGCATGGCGCCGCGATGGAGGCGAGCTTCTCCACGGCCTTGATGCCCAGCGCGACGTTGACGATCTGTACGACGAGGAACACCGCGTACCACAACGGCCAGGAACTGAACCCGGTCCAGTACTCGACCAGACCGTTGATGGCCAGCGCCCCGAGATAGGTCTGGATGCCGAACCAGCACGCGGCCACGATGCCGCGGGATACCGAGGGGAAGTGGGTTCCCACGGTGCCGAACGGGGCTCTGAGGAACACGGCGAAGGACAGGCCATGTTCGGT
>JBOHER010000282.1:0-9666 GCA_050701115.1 Haloechinothrix sp.
AGATGGAAGAATCCGATCGATGACTACATCAATCAAAGAAACCAATCAAAGAAACCAACCTCAAAAGAAATCGATCTCAAAGAAACCCTACAATGTAGGGGTTCAAACATAAAGCTCTACTGGCTTAGTTCACAAACACACTGTTGAGTTCTCAAACAACACGCAACAACATCACGCAACCAGTCGGTCTCGCGAGAGAAGTTCTGGTAGTAGGTACCTGAAGTGAAGCCTCAGCCCCGGCGTAGTAGTCGTTCTGACTGGTTCGGGGTCGTGACCCAACTTCTGGGCCGCCGCAGTACATTACCCGGTTCGATTCGCGGTGTCAACCGCTCGACCCGGTCTCGATCCTGCTGGCTTTATCAAGCCTACCAGCAGATCCAGAGTGCCGTTCCTTCGGGGCCTTCAGCCCTGTCGGCCCGGCGTTCCTGGCGACGTGGAGAACGTTACACCGGCAGGAACAGCCGTGGAACAGGGGGGTCTGTTCGCGGTAAATTCCCAGGTCAGGCCGCTAAATGACGGTGAGCAGCGTGCGCAGCTCGTAGGGCGTCACTTCGCGCCGGTAGTTGTCCCACTCGACCCGCTTGTTGCGCAGGAAGAAGTCGTAGACGTGCTCGCCGAGCGCCTCGGGCAGCAATTCTGAGCGCTCCATCTCGACCAGGGCCTCCCCCAGGTTCTGCGGCAGCTGCTGGTAGCCGGCGGCCTTACGCTCGGTGTCGGACAGCGACCAGATGTTGTCCTCGGCAGCGGGCGGCAGCTCGTATCCCTCGGTGATGCCCTTCAACCCCGCCGCCAGGATCACCGAGTACGCGAGGTAGGGATTGCACGCCGAATCCAGGGTGCGGATCTCGACCCGCCGGGACGACGCCTTTCCCGGCGAGTACATCGGCACCCGGACCAGGGCAGAGCGGTTGGCCCTGCCCCAGGAGACCGTGGTCGGCGCCTCCCCGCCGCTGGTCAGCCGCTTGTAGGAATTGACCCACTGGTTGGTCACCGCGGAGATCTCCCGCGCATGGGTCAGCAGGCCCGCGACGAACGCCTTCCCGGTCGCCGACAGCTCGTCGGGGTCCTCCGGGTCATAGAAGGCGTTCTGGTCCCCCTCGAACAGGCTGACGTGGGTGTGCATTCCCGAACCAGGCTGCTCGGTGAACGGCTTCGGCATGAAGGTGGCGCGCACACTCTGGGTGATGGCGACCTCCTTGACCACGTATCGGAAGGTCATCACGTTGTCGGCCATGGTCAGCGCGTCGGCGTAGCGCAGGTCGATTTCCTGCTGACCCGGCGCGCCCTCGTGGTGGCTGAACTCCACCGAGATGCCCATCGCCTCGAGCGTCTCGATCGCGTGCCTGCGGAAGTGCGTGGCCGTGGCGTGACTGGCCTGGTCGAAATAACCGCCGTTGTCGGCAGGCGTCGGTTCCGAGCCGTCCTCCGGCATGTCCGACAGCAGGAAGAACTCGATCTCGGGATGCACATAGCAGGTGAACCCGGCCTCCCCTGCCTTGGACAGCTGGCGACGCAACACGTGCCGGGGGTCGGCCCAGGAGGGGGAACCATCCGGCATAGCGATGTCGCAGAACATCCGCGCTGAGTAGTGCCCGCCTTCGGGCGTCTCCCACGGCAGCACCTGGAACGTCGCCGGGTCGGGCTTGGCGACCATGTCCGACTCGTACACCCGGGCAAAGCCCTCGATGGCCGAACCGTCGAATCCGATCCCCTCGTTGAACGCGCCCTCCAGTTCAGCCGGTGCGACCGCGACCGACTTGAGGAAGCCGAGGACGTCGGTGAACCAGAGCCGGACGAAGCGAATGTCGCGTTCTTCGAGCGTGCGCAGCACGAACTCCTGCTGGCGATCCATGGCCGAACTGTAGCGGTAACCATCCTCATCCGGCAGGTGACATGCCCCAGGTCACCGCTGGGCTCACCCGCCCGGCAGCGCCCGCTACCGTAGGCGCCATGCGCTACCGCCCGATCGCCCTGCTGCTGGCCCTCGCACTCGGCGCGATCACCGGCTGCACGTCGACCCCGGATCCGGCGCCCCCGTCGCCCGATGCCGCGATGCTGGCAGGCATCACCGCGGACTCGCTGGACGACCTGCGCAGCGCCACGCTGTCCCTGCGCACCACGGGGGCGATCCCCGGTCTCGTGGTGCAGCGGGGCGACGCCGCCGTCAGCACGGTGGGCGGCGACACAGGCACTGCCCACGGCGAAGCCACCCTGTACGACGTCGATGGCGGCATTGGCGTCGAGTTCACCCTCGCCGAAGGGACGCTGACCCTGACGGACAAGGACGGCGAGCGCACCGAGCTTCCCGCCGAGGGCAAGTTCGCCCCGACGACGTTGTTCAGCCGGGACGGCCCACTCGGCGCCCTGCTCACCCGCGCGACGAACCTGCGCACCGAAGGGGTCGAGGAGCTCGACGGCGTGCCGACCTACCGCTTGTCAGGCGCGCTCGCGCAGTCGGTCATCGCCGAGCAGCTACCCGGAATCACCTCGGACGTGGAGGTGAAGTTCTGGGTCGGAGGCGAGTCCACTCCCGCGCTGCATCGGGTGTGGATCCAGGTTCCGCCGCCGCGGCCCAATCAGGGAGCGGCCATGCTCGAGCTGGGGCTTTCCGAGCACAACGTGCCCATCCCGCCGTCGCGCTGAGCGCCGCTCAGCACCGCTCGCCCTCCGGCGGCAGCGTGCCGTCCACCAGATAGGCGACCCCGATGTCATCCACGCACCGGTTCCCCTGCGCGAAGATCGTGTGCTGGTTGCCTTCGAAGGTCAGCAGCGCGCCGTCCAGGGCCTTGGCCAGCCGCACGCCTGCCTGATAGGGCGTGGCCGGATCGTTGGTCGTCGAGATGACCAGCGTCGGCGGCACGCCCGCCACGTCGGGCAGTCGCGGCTGCGAGGTGTGCGGGACCGGCCAGAACGCGCAGGCATCGCGCGCGTCCCCGGCCGGGGTGCCGGGGTCGAGGAACGGCGCCACCTTGGCGTACCGCCGCTGGGCCTCGCGGATTTCGCTCCGGTCGGTCACCGGCGGGTCATCGACGCAGCGAATCGCGGTGAACGCGTCCTGCGTGCTGGAGTAGCTGCCATCGGGGTCTCGCTCGTTGTAGGTGTCGGCCAGCAGCATCATCCGGTCGCCGCGGCCCCGCTTGAGCTCGTTCAGCCCAGAGTTGAGCACCTCCCACAACTGCTCGGAGTACAGCGCCTGCACCGTCGCGGTGCTGGCGTCCTCGAAGGACAGCTGCCTGCCATCGGCCAAGCTCACCTGGCGATCGATCAACGGCTGCACGAGGTCCTGGTACTCCTCGGTCGCGTCCGCCTTGTCGCTGCCGAGCGCACAGTCCTGCCGGGCGGCACACCATCCGGCGAATTCGCGGAAGGCAACGCCGAACCCCTCTCCCTGCGCGACCAAGGACTCCACCAGATCCTGCTCGGGGTCGAGCGCGCCGTCGAGCAGCAGGGCGCGCACGTTGCGCGGGAACGCCTCGGCGTAGGAGTAACCGATCCGGGTGCCATAGGAGTAGCCCAGGTAGGACAGCTGTTCGTCGCCGAGCGCTGACCGGAGCACGTCGATGTCCTGCACCACGTCCCGGGTGCCCAGGTTGGCCAGCATCTCCTCGCCGTGTTCGGTCCGCTGCACACACTTCTCGGCGAATTCACGCTCGTCGGCTTCCTGCTCGGCCACGCCCTCCGGCGAGCCGTCGGTCTCCGAGTCATCCGCGCGGTCGGCGTCCCGCTCCTTGCCGGTCAGGCACCGCACGGCGGGCTCGCTCGCGCCGACGCCCCTCGGGTCGAACCCGACCAGGTCGAACCTCTCGCCCACCTCGGTGTCTGCCAGGCCCCTGCCGGTGAACGCCGCGGCGACCATGCCGGACCCACCTGGCCCACCCGGGTTCATCACCAGCGAACCGATCCGCTGGTCGGGGTCGGCCGCCTTCTTACGCAATACCCCGATCGTGATCGTCTCACCTTCCGGCTCGGCGTAATCAAGCGGCACCGTCAACCGCGCGCACTGCACCGAAGGCTCCCCGAACGCCTGCTCGGCGGTATCCGTCGTCGCGTAGCTCGCGCACGCTCCCCAGGTCATGCTCTGCGCGTAGAACCTGTCCAGCCCGTCGGGCACCGGCCCGGCCGGGCCGTTCGACTCGGTCACCACCGCGTCCGGAGATCCGGGGTCCTCGCCGAACGTGCACGCGGTGACCGCCGCGCTGATGGTCGCAACAGCCAGACATGACCGGAGTAGTTCTCGCACGGTGCGATCGTGCCATTGTTTGGGGGAACCCGATGTGAAGCCGCGGCGTTGGGACCGGCGAAGGATCGCGGGCCTGAGGATGGAGTCGGTCGATGGCTGCTGGGCGAACGCCAGCGTTGAGCAGGATCAGCAAGCGACTGCGCAGGGTCATTCAACGCCCGGCGAGCGTGCGGCTGACCCGGTACGAGGCGCTGCTCCCCGCGATCGCTGATCGGGAATCCGATCTGCGTGCGCTCACCGACGCCGAACTGACCACGGCGGCCCAACGGCTCCGGCTGGAAGCTACGTTCGGCATCGGCCAGTTGGTCGAGGTGTGTGCCCTCGGGCGGGAGGCCGCCCACCGCGCGCTGGGTGAGCGCGCCTTCGACGTGCAGATGCTCGGAGTGCTGGGGCTACTGAGCGGGCACGTTGTGCAGATGGCCACCGGTGAGGGCAAGACGCTGGTCGGTGCGCTCGCCGCGAGTGGTTACGCGCTGCAGGGCAAGCGGGTGCACGTCATCTCGGTGAACGACTACCTCGCCCGCCGCGACGCCGACTGGATGCGCCCCGTGTTCGAACTGCTCGGGGTGTCCGTGGGGTGGGTGGAGCCATCGCGCGGCCACGACGAGCGGCGCGCCGCGTACGCCTGCGAGGTCACCTACGGTGCGGTCAGCGAGATCGGCTTCGACGTGCTGCGCGACCGGATGGTCACCGACGAGGCCGACCTGGTGCTCACCCGGCCGGAGGTCGCGATCGTGGACGAGGCCGATTCGGTACTCGTCGACGAAGCGCGGGTGCCGCTGGTGATGGCGGGCTCTGTTGATGCCGGGGTGGCCGACGCCGAGGTCGCCAAGATCGTGCGCAGGCTGCGGCTCGGCCTGCACTACGAGACCGATTCCGACGGCCGCAACGCGTGGCTGACCGCGGCGGGCGCCTCGGTGGTGGAGAAGGCCCTTGGCGGGATCAACCTGTACGACGAGAGCGGGTCGGACCGGCTCGCCGCGGTCAACGTCGCACTGCACGCGCACGCGCTGCTGACCAGGGACGTCGATTACCTGGTGCGCGAGGGCAAGGTGCACCTGATCAACGCGTCCAGGGGCAGGGTGGCCCACCTGCAACGGTGGCCGGACGGGCTGCAGGCAGCCGTGGAAGCCAAGGAGGAGCTGCCCGCATCCGACAGCGGCGAGATCCTCGACTCGATCACCGTGCAGGCCCTGATCGCGCGCTATCCGGTGGTGGCGGGGATGACCGGGACCGCGGTGGCCGTCGCCGAGCAGTTGCGCGAGTTCTACCGGCTGGAGGTGGCGGTGATCCCACCGAACAGGGAGAACATCCGCATCGACTCGGCCGACCGGATCTTCGCCTTCCCCTCGCAGAAGCTGCGAGCCATTCTGGCGGAGATTCGCAGGGTGCATGGCGATGACAGGCCGATCCTGGTCGGCACGCAGGACGTCGCCGAGTCCGAAGAACTCGCCGAGAAGCTGGCCAAGGCGGGCTTGACCTGCGCCGTGCTCAATGCCCGCAATGACGCGGAGGAAGCGCAGATCATCGCGGAAGCGGGCAGGCTGGGTGCCATCACCGTGTCGACGCAGATGGCGGGCCGGGGCACCGACATCAAGCTGGGTGGCAGCTCGAGTGATGCCGCCGAGCACGACGCGATCGTGAAGCTCGGCGGGCTCTACGTCATCGGGACCGCGCGCTATCCGAGTAGCAGGCTCGATGACCAGTTACGGGGACGGGCGGGCAGGCAGGGCGATCCCGGTGGGTCGATCTTCTTCGCCAGCCTCAACGACGAACTGGTCCTCTCCGGTGCACCCGAAGTCCCCGAGGGCATCCGCGCGGCTGACGACGGCGAGGTCACCGATCCGGCGGCGCTGCGGCACCTCAACCACGCACAGCGGGTGACCGAGGGCGCCGACCTGGAGATCCACCGGAGCACCTGGCGCTACACCCGGCTGATCGAGCGGCAACGCGATGAACTGCTCGGCTATCGCGACCAGGTGCTGCGCACATCGGCCGCGGCCGAACTGCTGGAGTCCGAGGCACCGGAGCGCTACCGAGAGATGGCCGATCGAGTCGATCCCGCGACCATGACCGCGGTGTGCAGGCAGATCCTGCTGTTCCACCTGGACCAGTTGTGGGCCGATCATCTGGCCTTCCTGACCGACGTCCGGGAGAGCATCCACCTGCGCGCCTTGGGGCGGGAGACCCCGATCGACGAGTTCCACCGCGCGGCGATCCCGGAGTTCCACAAGATCATCGATGCGGCCGCCAAGTGCTCCGTCGACACCTTCTCCGCCGCCGAACTGACCGCCGACGGCGTCGATCTCGCCGCGAGCGGGGTGCGCAGGCCGACGTCGACCTGGACCTATCTGGTACACGACAACCCGTTCGACTCCGATGCCGAGCAGGCACTGAAGAAGGTGCGCGGCATGCTGCGCAAGAAGCGGCGCTGAGGGGCGGGCAGTTTGGGTGTCTTCAAGACCCCCAAACCCACCACGTTTCGGCAGTCAACCACCGCAAACCAGGGTCTGTGGTGGTTTGCGGTGCACGGGGCCGGGGTTGGGGGGTCTTGAAGACATCCGTACTGCTGCCTCCTGTCGAGACGGCAGAATGGCGGCATGTCGCAACTGCGCATCGCGCTCGCCCAGGTCAACCCCACTGTCGGCGCCCTGAAGGCCAACGCCGACCTGATCGTCGACTGGACGCGCAAGGCCGCGCAATCCGGCGCCAACGTGGTCGTGTTCCCTGAGATGGTGGCGACCGGGTATCCGGTCGAGGACCTCGCGCTGCGCGCGGCGTTCGCCCGAAAGTCAAGGGCCGCCGTCGATGCCCTCGCCGCACGCCTGGCCGACGCGGGTTGCGCGGACCTGCTTGCCTACGTCGGATACCTGGATCTGGACGAGGCCGGGCCGCGCAACGCCGTCGCCCTGCTGCACCAGGGCGAAGTGGTGGGACGCCAGTTCAAGCACCACCTGCCGAACTACGGGGTCTTCGACGAACGGCGCAACTTCAAACCCGGCGAGACCCTGGACGTGGTGCGGCTGCATGGAATCGACATCGGCGTGGTGATCTGCGAGGACATCTGGCAGGACGGCGGTCCGGTGAGCGCGCTCGCGCAGGCAGGAGTCGACCTGATCGTGTCGCCGAACGCCTCCCCATATGAGCGGTCCAAGGACGAGACCCGGGTGCCGATCGCGGCCAAGCGGGTCCGCGAAGCGGGCACCCCGCTGGTCTACTGCAACCTGGTGGGCGGGCAGGACGATCTCGCTTTCGACGGTGATTCGTTCGTGCTCGACGCCGACGGCAAACTGCTCGCCCGTGCTCCGCAGTTCGTCGAACACCTCCTCGTGCTCGACCTCGATCTGACCCCCGGCCTGCACGCCCCGGCAGGCACCTTCGCCGACCTCGATGTGCGCCGTCGGGTGCTCTCCGACCAGCCGCTCCCCGGGTATGAGCCGCTCGCGCTGCCGCCGATCAGCGAGCCACTGTCCGATGAGGCGGAGGTCTGGTCCGCGCTGGTGGTCGGACTGCGCGATTACGTGCGGAAGAACGGCTTCTCGTCGGTGATCTTCGGGTTCTCCGGCGGCATCGATTCGGCGGTGACCGCGGCACTTGCGGTGGACGCACTCGGCGCGGGCGCCGTGTACGGCGTGTCCATGCCGTCGAAGTACTCGTCGGAACATTCCCAGTCCGATGCGGCCGAACTCGCGCGCAGGCTGGGCTGCCACTTCCGGGTGGAGCCGGTCGCGGACATGGTGGAGTCCTACATCGGCCAGCTCGACATCACCGGGCTGGCCGAGGAAAACGTGCAGGCCCGCGCCCGCGGTGTGCTGCTGATGGCGCTGTCCAACCAGGCGGGGCATCTGGTGCTGGCCACTGGCAACAAGACCGAGATCGCGGTCGGCTACTCGACCATGTACGGCGACGCGGTGGGGGCGTTCGCGCCGATCAAGGATGTGTTCAAGACCCACGTCTGGGCGCTGGCGCGGTGGCGCAACGCCGAAGCCGAGAAGCGCGGGGAGATCCCGCCGATCCCGGAGAACTCGATCAGCAAGCCGCCGTCGGCCGAATTGCGGCCGGGGCAGCTGGACACCGACTCCCTACCGGATTACGCACTGCTCGACGACATCCTGGACGACTATGTGGAGGGTGACCGCGGTTTCGCCGACCTGATGGAAGCGGGCTTCGATCCCGCGGTCATCGACCGGGTGGTGCGGATGGTCGACATCGCCGAGTACAAGCGTCGCCAGTACCCGCCGGGCACCAAGATCACGTTCAAGGCCTTCGGCAGGGACCGGCGACTGCCCATCACCAACGCGTGGCGCGAGGTGCATTAGGCGATCGCCTATGTGACGCTCGCCGCAGGCCTGTGCTTCGAACGCGAACCGGTGTCACGCTGGACGCGAACACCTTCCGCATAGCCCGGGGACCCGATGAGGCCTCGAGGAAAGGACGGTCGACGACGATGTCCACTGACCCCAGCTCGGGTTTGTCCGGTGAACTGTCCGCGCCCTACGGCAGCGGCGCAGGCGCCAAGAATGCCTCGGCGAGCACTCCTGGCCCGCCCAGAAAGGTACGCATCCACCATCTGCGGGAGCTCAAGGACCGCGGCGAGCCGTGGCCGATGCTGACCGCGTACGACATGTACACCGCCGAACTGTTCGACGAGGCGGGCATTCCGGTGCTGCTGGTCGGCGACTCGGCGGCCAACAATGTGTACGGCTACGACACCTCCCTGCCGGTGACCGTGGACGAACTACTCCCGCTGGTGTGCGCCGTGACCCGTTCGGTGCAGCGGGCACTGGTCGTCGCGGATCTGCCGTTCGGTTCCTACCAGCTCTCCCCGGAGCAGGCGCTGACCACGTCGGTGCGGTTCATGAAGGAGGGCCGGGCGCACGCGGTCAAGCTGGAGGGCGGCCGGGCGTTCGCTCCGCACGTCAAGGCGATCACCTCGGCGGGCGTCCCGGTGATGGGCCATATCGGGTTCACCCCGCAGAGCGAGCACAACCTGGGCGGCTACCGCGTGCAGGGCAGGGGCGAGGCGGGCGAAGCGTTGCTGGCCGATGCGCTCGCGCTGCAGGAGGCCGGGGCGTTCTCGGTGGTGATGGAGATGGTGCCTGCCGAGGTCGCCAAGTGGATCACCCATGAACTGAGCATTCCCACGGTCGGCATCGGTGCGGGGCCGAACTGCGATGCCCAGGTGCTGGTGTGGCAGGACATGGCCGGCCTGCGACGGGGTAAAGCACCCCGCTTCGTCAAGCGCTACGCCGACGTGGCCGGAGTGCTTTCTGACGCTGCCACCCAGTTCGCCGATGAGGTCAGGCGAGGCGAGTTCCCCGCAGCGGAGCACTCGTTCGAATAGGCGCACTCGCGCACCGTCCAGACGGCCTCGTGCGTGAAAGTGGTTGCATGGACAACCGTGATCACTCACGAGGGGTCGTGAG
>JBOHER010000283.1:0-38222 GCA_050701115.1 Haloechinothrix sp.
CGTCGGCTGGCGGGCGAGCAGTTCCTCGAAGGCGACGCGGGCCTGCAGCTGGGCCAGGTGCGACCCGATGCAGAAGTGCGGACCGTTGGCGAACCCGAGATGCCTGCGAATCGGCCGGGTGATGTCCAGTCGCTCGGCGGTGTCGCCGAACTCGCGTTCGTCCCGGTTGGCCGCGCCGTAGAGCAGCATCACTTTCGCGCCCTCCGGAATATCGACGCCGTGCGTGCTGACCGGCCGGGTCGTGGTCCTGGCCAGCCCCTGCACCGAGCCCTCCAACCGGATGAACTCCAATAGCGCACCGGGGATCAGCGAGGGATCGGCCACCAGACGCTCCCGCTGCGCGTGATCATCATCGAGCAGCATCACGCCGTGCGAGATGAGGTTGCCTGTGGTGTCGTTGCCGCCTGCGACCATGACGAAGCAGAAACCGAGGATGTCCCAATCGGTGAGTCGCTCCCCGCCCACCTCGGCGGCGATCAGCGCGCTGAGCAGGTTGTCCGTCGGGTCGGCGCGGTGCCGTGCGATGGCGTCGGTGAAGTAACCGAACATCTCACCGACCGCCTGTCTGCCATCCGCCGCCGAGCCGAGCGAGAAGCCGTCGTTCTGGATTCGCACCAGCGCCTGCACCCACCCGTCGAAGCGCGCGCGATCGGCGGGTGGCACGCCCAGCAGTTCACCGAGCACGTAGGTCGGCAGGGGTGAGGAGAAGTCGCGGTGCAGGTCGACCGGCTCGCCTGCCGCGGCCTTGCGCTGCATTTCGACGATGCGCCGCACGACGAACTCGCGAATGCGGTGCTCCAGTTCGCGCACTCGCCGGGGGCTGAACCCCTGGCCGATCAACCGTCGCAGCTCGGTGTGCCGCGGCGGATCCAGCATCACGATCGTCGGGGCGAGCCCGAGTCGGGCGATCTCATCCGGCCAGAACGTCAATCCGGACGCGGAGGAGAAGGTCACGGTGTCCCGGACCGCCGTCCACACGTCCGCGAACCGGGAGAGTGCCCAGAATTCGGGTTCCGCGTGGTGGTGCACAGGGTCGCGATCGCGCAACACTCGGTAGCCGGGATAGGGATCGTCGAGGAAGGCCGGGTCCAGCGGGTCGTAGGCCACCTGATCGTGCATAGCCCTCACCGGGCCTCCTGTTCCGCGAAGCACGCGTCGGCTCCGCCCTGGTCGAAGGTCTCTGTCGAGCAGTAAGCGGCCTCGGGGAAGTACTCACCCATGACCTCGGCCGGGTCGGTTCCCTCCGGCACATTGCCCGGATGTTCGGCGAAGCGGGGGTGCGGCAGCATGAACCGGTAGAAGATCATCGTCTCGGCGAACGGGCCGCTCGGCAGCCAGTTGGCCTCCGCCATGTTTCGCGCAGGCTTGTGCTCGGGATCGGATACCACGAACGTCGCTTCGCCGCGGGTGTCCCAGGCATGCGGAGTCACCGCGCGGCGCGGGGAGACCGGCGTCAGGGTCGCTTCTTCGTCGTCGATGCAGTCAAGCCCGAAGAATCCACCTTCCTGCGGCGACCCGGCCGTGCACGCATTCCACAACCGGACCTGCTTGCGCGCCGTGGCAAGCTCTCCGGCACGCATGTCCAGATAGCTCGGAGCCTTGGCGCGGAAGACGATGACCTCTCCGTGTTCGCGGTGGGTGAGCAGGATGACGTACTTGACGTCGGTGTTGCCGTACGTCGTGCCCGGCCGGTGCGGCAGCGGGTCGTACACCTGTTCCGGCAGGATCTGGCTCAGCGCGGCGTCGAGGACCTGGCCGTTGTAGATCACCTCGAACTTCGGTGGGTACCTCACCCGATTCGTCGGGGGAGGAAAGCCGGCAAGGGGGCTCGGACGGCTTGCCTGTTCCACCGAGTCGTTGATCGGTCGCTGCGCACCGGTAGGTGGGACGGGCGGGCACCTGCTGAAGCTGAGTTCAGTGCTGCCTCCTGGGAGTTTCAGGGTCACCTCGGGTAGCGGGACACTGCCGGTGGGGTCCTGGCGATCGTGCGGCAGGAAAACCCGGTAAACCAGGTATCCACCGGGATTCGGGTAACCCTCCAGCGTGTGACCGGGGTAGAGGGTGTTCGCGGCATGGTGGGCGGGGGGTGGGTCGAAATCCACCTGCACCGTGTAGTTCGTCGGCCCGTTCCCGCGCGCCAGGAACGGATTGTGGCTGCCGGGGTCGGGCTCGATGCGGGTGTCGTTGATGCCCTGCAGAGCGGTCAGCGATTCGTCGTGTGCGACGAAGGAGAAGTACCGCGATTGCGCGTAGGACCCGCGGATCACCAGCCTGCTGCCCGGGATGGCCGAGTAGCGCAGGAACCAGTATCCGGTTTCCGGATGCGGTGCCAGCACATTCGGCGTCTCGCCGCTCTGGGCGAACGGCCACGAGCACACCGGCGCCGGAACCGGGTTGGCGCCCGCAGGCGTCGCCACCACCCCCACCGCCACCGCGACAGCGCTGATCAGGCGGACAGCCACGGATCGTGCGGACCGCATCCAACCCTCCCATTAACGAGATCAATTAATGGAGAGTATTATCCAGTTATGGGCAGGGACGCAAGAGACACCCGGGACAAGCTGATCCGCGCGGGGGAACGGCTCTTCGCGCGCAGGGGAGTGGACGGCGCGCTCACCCGGGACATCGTCGCCGAAGCGGGACAAGCCAACGGCTCGGCCGTGCACTACCACTTCGGCTCGCGGCAGGGCTTGCTGCTGGCCATCGCGGACAAGCACATCGGCCGGATGGAACCGGCCCGTGCGGACCACCTCGCCCGGATCGCCCAGGATGGGTTGAGCGAGGAGCTGGCCGTCGTGGTCACCGGGCTCGTGCAGCCCACCGCCGCGGAATTGGGAACCGAGGACGGCAGGGACTTCCTGCGAATCACCGCGCAACTGGCGGGCTATGCGGGTTTCCGGGTCGGCGAGACGCCTGCCCCGGTGGCAGGCACGGCGCTGGAGCGCCAACTCCACTTGCTCGAGGGGTGTTGCCGGACAAGATTGCCGGAACCGGTGGCCCTCGAGCGGATGGCCACGATCGTCGGCCTGCTCACCGCGACTCTGGCCGACCGCGCGCGCAACATCGACGAAGGCGGACCGATCCTGCTGGATCACGCCACCTTCGTCGACAACCTCACGCTGATGATCGTCGCCGCGATCGGCGCACCTGTGCCCGCGGGAGAGCCGGTTCGGCCAGGCTAGTGCTGACCGGGTCGCCGCCTGCGCAGGTAACGTTCGAAATCGGCCGCGATCTTCTCCCCGCTGGTTTCGGTCAGGGCGATTTCGGCGTCCTCCCGTTCCTCGAGCGTGCGCACGTACTCGCTGACCTCTTCGTCCTCCTCAGCCAGTTCCGAGACGGTCTTCTGCCATTCCTCGGCCTGCTCGGGCAGTGCGCCCATCGGGATCTCGACCTCGAGCACGTCCTCGAGCTTGCGCAGCAGGGCCAGCGTCGCCTTCGGAGACGGCGGGTGGGAGACGTAATGGGGTACCGCCGCCCAGATGGAAATAGCCGGGACACCCGCCTGCACGCAGGCGTTCTGGAACACGCCGGTGATGCCGGTCGGGCCCTCGTACTTGCTGTGTGCGAGCCCGTGCCGCTCCGCGGCATCGGCGTCATAGGCGCTGCCAGTCACCGGAATCGGCCGGGTGTGCGCGGTATCGGCGAGTAGCGCACCCAAGGTCACCACCGTGGAGACATCGAGCCGGTCGGCGTAGTCGAGCAGCTCGCCGCAGAACGCGCGCCAGCGAAAGTTCGGTTCCGGCCCCTGCACCAGGATCACGTCCTGATCAAGCCCGGGCGGCCTGCAACGGGTGAGCATGGTGGTCGGCCACTCGACCCTTCGAGTGACACCGTCCACCATGTGGACAGTGGGGCGGGTCACCTGGAAGTCGTAGTAATCGTCGGGGTTGAGCTCGCCGAGCGGCTTGGCGTCCCAGGTCAATTGCAGGTGCTCAACGGCGGTACTTGCGGCGTCACCTGCGTCGTTCCAGCCTTCGAACGCCACGATCATGACCGGGGCGGCGTCCGACGGTTGATCTGGCTGCGCTGCTGCTGGCTGCTCGGGATGGGTCACTTCCCCAGCCTACGACCCAGCTGGCTGGGGGCGAGATCGTAGGCTAGCCAGGAGGGCCGTGTAGCCAACCACAACCTCGCAGCGACATGAGCGTTGACAGCGTGAACGGTCCGACGATCAAGAGGAGCACTGCATGCGCGAGCCCGTAACGTCACCATTGCTGGACGCCCTTGCCGAGCGCGTCGTTGTCGTGGATGGGGCGATGGGTACTGCCCTGCAGGCGCATGATCTGTCGTTGGACGATTTCGCCGGGCTCGAGGGGTGTAACGAGATCCTGAATGTGACCCGCCCTGATGTGGTGCGGGGCATCCACCGCGGGTACCTCGAGGTGGGCGCGGATGCGGTGGAGACCAACACGTTCGGCGCGAACTTGGCCAACCTTGCCGAGTACGACATCCCCGATCGGATCTTCGAGCTGGCCGAGCGGGGTGCGGCGCTGGCTCGCGAGGTGGCTGATGAGTACTCGACAGCGGACCGGCCACGGTTCGTGCTCGGGTCGGTGGGTCCGGGCACGAAGCTGCCGACGCTGGGGCACGCCCCGTTCACCACCCTGCGCGACGCCTACTTCGAGCAGGTGAAGGGCCTGCTGGTGGGCGGGGCGGACGGCGTGTTGGTGGAGACCACCCAGGACATCCTGCAGACCAAGGCCTCGATCATCGGGGCGAAGCGGGCGATGGCCGCCGAAGGCCGTCGGGTACCTCTGATGACCTCGATCACCGTGGAGACCACCGGCACCATGCTGCTGGGCACCGAGGTGGGGGCCGCACTGGCTGCGTTGGAGCCGCTGGGTATCGACGTGATCGGGTTGAACTGCGCGACCGGCCCGGCCGAGATGAGCGAGCACCTGCGGCAGCTGTCCCAGCAGGCCCGGGTCCCGCTGTCGGTGATGCCCAATGCCGGGCTGCCGGAGCTGGGCCCGAATGGCGCGGTGTATCCGCTTGGCCCGGAGGCGCTGGCCGAGGCGCTGCTCGGATTCGTGCGCGAGTTCGGCGTGAACATCGTGGGTGGCTGTTGCGGTACCACCGATGAGCACATCCGCCAGCTGGTGGAGGCCATGACCGAGGTGCGGCCGGTGCCGCGGGATCCCCGCCCGGAGCCAGGGGTGTCCTCGCTGTATCAGGCGGTGCCCTTCGCCCAGGACGCCAGCGTGCTGATGATCGGAGAGCGGACCAACGCCAACGGCTCGAAGGCGTTCCGGGACGCGATGCTCGAGGAGCGATTCGCCGACTGTATCGAGATCGCCCGCGCCCAGACCCGCGATGGCGCGCACATGCTGGACCTGTGTATCGACTATGTGGGCCGGGACGGGGTGGCCGACATGGGAGAGCTGGCCTCGCGGCTGGCCACCGCGTCCACGTTGCCGATCATGCTGGATTCCACCGAACCCCCGGTGCTGGCGGCGGGCTTGGAGCGGCTGGGTGGCCGGTGTGCGGTCAACTCGGTCAACTACGAGGACGGCGACGGCCCGGACTCGCGGTTCCAGAAGATCATGCGGCTGGTCTCCGAACACGGCGCCAGCGTGGTGGCGCTGTGTATCGACGAGGAAGGCCAGGCGCGTACCGCGGAGTGGAAGGTGCGGGTCGCCACCCGGCTGATCGAGGACCTGACCACGAACTGGGGCATGCGGGTCTCCGACATCATCGTGGACTGCCTGACCTTCCCGATCTCCACCGGGCAGGAAGAGGTCCGCAAGGACGGTCTCGAGACGATCAACGCGATCCGCGAGCTCAAGCGGCGCTACCCGGAGGTGCAGACGACGCTGGGTGTGTCCAACATTTCCTTCGGCCTCAACGCCGCTGCGCGGCAGGTGCTCAACTCGGTGTTCCTGCACGAGTGCGTCGAGGCCGGTTTGGACACCGCGATCGTGCACGCGTCCAAGATCCTGCCGATGGCGCGGATCGCGGACGAGCAGAAGGAGGTCGCCCTCGATCTGGTCTATGACCGAAGGCGCGAAGGTTATGATCCGCTGCAGGAGCTCATGCAGCTGTTCGAGGGTGTGTCGGCGGCTTCCAGCAGGGAGTCCCGTGCCGAGGAGCTGGCCAGGCTGCCGTTGTTCGGACGACTCGAACAGCGCATCGTCGACGGCGAGCGCAATGGGTTGGAAGCCGATCTCGACGCCGCGCTGGAGGAGAAGACGGCGCTGGAGATCATCAACGACACGCTGCTGGCCGGGATGAAGACGGTCGGTGTGCTGTTCGGCTCCGGCCAGATGCAGTTGCCCTTCGTGCTGCAGTCCGCCGAGGTGATGAAGGCGTCAGTGGCGCAGTTGGAACCGCACATGGAGAAGTCCGACTCGGGCGGTAAGGGCAAGATCGTGCTGGCCACGGTCAAGGGCGATGTGCACGACATCGGCAAGAACCTGGTCGACATCATTCTGACCAACAACGGCTACGAGGTGGTCAACCTCGGCATCAAGCAGCCGATCACCACAATCCTGGAGGCCGCCGAGGAGAGTAGGGCGGATGTCATCGGCATGTCCGGCCTACTGGTGAAGTCCACGGTGATCATGAAGGAGAACCTCGAGGAGATGAACTCCCGGGGGGTGCACGCGCGCTGGCCGGTGCTGTTGGGCGGTGCCGCGTTGACCCGTTCCTATGTGGAGAACGACCTCGACGAGCTCTACCTCGGCGAGGTGCGCTACGCCCGGGACGCGTTCGAGGGGCTGCGGCTGATGGACGCGGTGATGGCCGCCAAGCGCGGCGAGTCGCCGCTGGTGGACGAGCAGGACGCGGCCAAGCGGGCCGAGCGGAAGGCCCGCAGGGAACGATCGTTGCGGATCGCCGAGAAGCGCAAGGCCGCCAAGGTCGAGGAAGCGGGCCCGGTCCCCGAACGGTCCGATGTGGCCACCGATGTGCCGCTGCCCACCCCGCCGTTCTGGGGCACCAGGGTGATCAAGGGAATCCCGATCGCCGAGTACTCCGCCATGCTGGATGAACGCGCCACCTTCATGGGTCAGTGGGGCCTGCGCGGCGCCAAGGGCGGCACCGGGCCCAGCTACGAGGAACTGGTGGAAACCGAGGGCAGGCCACGCCTGCGCTACTGGCTGGAGCGGCTGGCCACCGACGGGGTGCTCGCGCACGCCGCGGTGGTCTATGGCTACTTCCCGTGTGTGGCCGACGGCGAGGACGTGGTCGTGCTCGCCGGGCCGACCCCGGACGCGACCGAGATCACCCGGTTCACGTTTCCCCGCCAGGCCCGCGACCGCAGGCTGTGCCTCGCCGACTTCTACCGGCCCCGGGATATCGCGGCGAAGGCTGGCGAAGTAGATGTGCTGCCGCTGACGCTGGTCACCATGGGCCAGCCGATCGCCGACTACGCCAACGAACTGTTCACCGCCAACGCCTACCGCGACTACCTCGAGGTACACGGACTCGGTGTCCAGCTCACCGAGGCGCTCGCCGAGTACTGGCACCGCAGGGTCCGCCAGGAACTGCACTTCGCCTCCGGCACCGCGGTGGCCGAGGAGGACCCCGCCGGTATCGAGGAGTTCTTCAAGCTCGGCTACCGAGGCGCCCGTTTTTCCCTGGGCTACGGCGCCTGCCCCGACCTGGAAGATCGAGCCAAGATCATGCAGCTACTCGAACCCGAACGCGTCGGCGTCAAGCTTTCCGAGGAGTTCCAGCTGCATCCGGAGCAATCCACCGACGCCATCGTGTGCCACCACCCAGAAGCCAAGTACTTCAACACGTGACCGTGCAGACGTATGTCGGTCTTCAAGACCCACAAACCCATGGCCACACGGTCAGTAACAGCCACAAACCATGGTGCGGTCTGGCAGGTTTGCAGGTGTTGTCGACGGTCGTGGAGGGGGTTTGTGGGTCTTGAAGACGCACAAACATGCACTGCCCGCTGCGGTGCTGTGGGACATGGACGGCACCCTCGTGGACTCGGAGAAACTCTGGGACATCGCACTGTACGAGGCTGCCGAGCGGCTCGGCGGGACGCTGTCCGACCGGGCCCGGGCGGACATGATCGGCAGGAACACCGCGGTCACCCTTGAGCTGCTGTTCGCCGACATCGGTCTCGAACTGACCGCCGAGGCGTACGCGGATTCCGAAGGCTGGATCGAGGCGAGGATGCGGCAGATGCTCGCTGCGAGCCTGCCCTGGCAGCCGGGTGCACCGGAAGCGTTGCGCATGGTGCGGTCCGCCGGAATCCCCACTGCTCTGGTCACCTCGACGGTGCGCGGCCTCGCCGAACTCGCGCTGGAGCGAATCGGGCGCGAGTTCTTCGACGTCACGGTATGCGGCGACGACGTGGACGGACTCAACAAGCCGCACCCCGAGCCGTACCTCCGGGCTGCCCGGTTGCTCGACGTCGAGCCAGCGGCCTGCGTGGCGGTGGAGGACTCGCCGACAGGTGCCGCTTCCGCCGCGGCGGCAGGGTGCACCGTGCTCGTGATACCCGCCAAGCTGCCCGTCGAGCCAGGGGAGCGGCGAGTGTTCCGCGATTCGCTGCTAGGGCTCGACCCCCATGTGCTGAAAGACGCCATCAGTGCGTTCGATGCACTGATGGCGCCGTTCACGACGCCTGACGCGCCCAAGGCGTCTTTCAGCACCGGGTGTGACCGTCACTGCACGTGCGGCGGCCCAGATAGGCCCGCGATGAAGCCGGGTGCGAGGATCTTCCCGTGAAGACCTTCGATGAGCTGTTCGCCGAGCTGACCGAACGTGCCCGCACCCGGCCGCAGGGTTCCGGCACCGTGACGGCTCTGGACGCGGGCGTTCATACGCAGGGCAAGAAGGTGCTGGAAGAGGCTGGTGAGGTCTGGATCGCCGCCGAACACGAGTCCGACGAGCGCCTCGCCGAGGAAATCTCCCAGCTGCTCTATCGGCTACAGGTGCTCATGCTGGGCAGGGGACTGTCCACTGAGGACGTCTACCGCTACCTGTGACTTCACCCAGTTGAGAAGGGTCGACCCAATGCTTCGTGTTGCCGTGCCGAACAAGGGCGCGCTCGCCGGCGCCGCATCGGAAATGCTCCAGGAAGCCGGATACCGGCAACGCCACGAGGCGCGTGACCTGACCGTCCTCGACCCGACCAACGACGTCGAGTTCTTCTTCCTGCGGCCGAAAGACATCCCGATCTACGTGGGATCCGGCGAACTGGACCTCGGCATCACCGGACGTGACCTCGCGCTGGACTCCGGTGCACCCATCGAAGAGCGGCTGCGGCTGGGCTTCGGTGGGTCGACGTTCCGCTATGCCGCTCCGGCGGGCCGGGACTGGAAGGTGTCCGAACTCGACGGCAAGCGGCTGGCCACGTCCTACCCGAAGCTGGTGAGCGACGATCTCGCCAGGCGCGGCGTACAGGCTGAGGTCATCCGTCTTGACGGCGCGGTGGAAATCTCCATTCAGCTCGGAGTCGCCGACGCGATCGCTGATGTCGTGGGATCCGGACGCACCCTGCGCCAGCACAACCTGGTCGCGTTCGGCGACCCGATCTGCGTCTCGGAGGCCGTGCTCGTCCAGCGAGTCAACGGCGCGGCCGACGATACCGAGAAGGCCAAGGCGCAGCTCGCGGCCAGGCTGCAGGGTGTGGTGTTCGCCCAGCAGTACATGATGCTCGACTACGACTGCCCGCGTGAGCTGCTGGACGCCGCGATCGGGATCACTCCGGGGCTGGAGTCCCCGACGGTCGCACCACTGGCTGAGGCCGGCTGGGTGGCGGTGCGCGCGATGGTGTCGCGCAAGGACGTCAACCAGGTGATGGACGCGCTAGCCGAGGTCGGCGCCAAAGCCGTGCTGGCCTCCGACATCCGCTCCTGCAGGCTGTAGCACCCACCACCAATGCGGCATTAGTCAGACTGTGGCCAATGTCCCCAATGTCACATTAGGGACGTCCAACGTCCCCAACGCCACGTTAGGCCGGTCAGCGGGCCTTCTTCCTCGGCATCAGGTCGTAGAGCCCCCGGCGGGCACCGGTGTCGTTGCGATTGCGCGCACCGGAGATGTCGGTGATGAAGTCCTCGAAGACGAACTCGTCGTGCGGGGCGGGCATCGGCGGCCCGGCCTGCTGACTGCGGTAGCCGTCGAGCACCCACGCGATCTGGTGCAGTGCCGCGGCCTGAGCGCTGTGCGGGGCGAAGGTCGTCACCGGGATGCCGCGGGATGCGGCCTCATTGACCACGACCCCCATCGGGATGTGCGAGAGCACCGGCAAACCGAGCGTGTGCAGTTCACGCAGCGCGCCATCCGCGTAGGTCGACATCGGCCTGCGGTACAGGCCGGGAACGAGCCCGTAATACGCGATGGCCGGGCGATTGATCATCTGCTCAAGATGGGCGACCTGCTCGCGGAGCAGCCGCAACGCCCTGATGCTGGTGCGATCCGGCTGTACCGGCACGAGCACTCCGTGCGTGGCCGCGAGCGCGTTGTTGGTCAGCAGGTCCAGCGCGGGCGGGCAGTCGATGACCACATGGTCATAGTTGGCGAACTGCACGACCCGCGCGAGCTGCCATCCCGGCACCCGGAACTGATCCAGCCTACGGACCAGGTCGAACATGCCGGGGGCGGTTGGGATCACATCGAAACACCCACCACGCCCGATGTTGCTGCGCTGGTGGGCGACGACGAGCTCCTCGATCGAGCCCTTCCACATCTTGCTCAACGCCATCGGCAGGCTTGGCCGGCCGGCCGGAACCTCGGGCAGGCCGAGGAACTCGGTGGTCGCGTGACCTTGCGGATCGAGATCGATGAGCAGCACCCGCCTGCCCTGCTCGGCAAGTGCGGCGGCAACACCGACGCAGAGGGAAGTCTTGCCGACTCCGCCCTTCTGGTTGATCACCGACGTGATCTGCATGGCCAATGTCTTCGTCCCTGTGTCTTATTCAAAGCTCGCGTTATTCACCTGGTGGGTGGTTGCGACTGGTGCTGCTACCTAAACCGACCGCTCGCACGGGCCTGGCGGGCCCTGGGGGACACCGTCGCTGGGTCGGTTCTGAATAACGCTCCCCGTGTCTGGCGTTCCTGGCGGTGCGAGGGCCTGTTCAAGCGGGATGGTTCCAGCACCGTAGTGGATCACAACACGATCACAAGCCTGGGACACGCGCCGGCGGGTCACGATCGTCATCGCGGTCGCACCATCAGTGCCTGGGCGCCGATCGCCACGGGGCCGTCCAGATCATGCAGGGTGCTCGCCGCGGTGCCGGCGCCGTGCGGTCCGATGATTGTGTTCGCGTCCAACCCGATCCACTCACCGACGGGTTCCCGTTGGACATGCACGGTCAACTCGGTGTTGATGAACCACCACCGGGATGGCGGGAGCCGATTGGACAAGCCGTTGCCCGAATCGGCCACCGTGAACAGGCGCTGCAGCGGGCTCGGCTGCTCGCCGTCGACGAGGGCAGCCCGTTGGCGCACCCACGCGGTGGCCGGCCCCGGTATGTCCAGCCCGCCCACCACGGATCGCCATTCCATCGCATCGATGTAGCCCGGGCACCAGCCCTCAGGCCGGTGGAACTCCGGCAGGCCCGCCACGGAGGTCAGCCGATCGGCCTGGCCTGCGACGATCTCGGTGGTGTCGGATCGGGCGATCCGCCACGCCGAGGCCGTGGCGACCACGCGACCGGGCACGGTGAGCTCCGCGGACAGCAGTTCGACCGCACGACCGGGACGAACAAGGCCCGCGCGCACGGTCAGCTCGGTCAACGGCACCGGACCCAGGACTTCGATCGTGACGCGGGCCAGCAGGCTCGGCCGCTCACCGGGCACCTCCTCGAACGCGCGGACAAGTAACGCCGAGGGCGGGCCAAGATGCTGGGCGTCGGGCGACCACGGTCCGGCGGTGTGCTCGGTCGAGGCGAACACACCGCCGCCGAGCGGTCGGTAGAACGCTGAATTGAGCACCGGCAATGACATCACCCGCTCAATCGGCTCGGTCCAGCGCGGATTCCTCGCCCGCGTCGGGCTCCGGCCAGCCGGGGTAGTCCGGGGGAGTGCCGCCGAAGGCCGGGCAGCGGGCCTGATGGTCGCACCAGCCGCACAACTTGCTCGGGCTGGGCCGGAAGTCACCGGACTTCCCCGCACGCAGAATCGCCTGCCAGATCGCCTCAAGGGTCCGTTCGAATCGCCGCAACTCGGCTTCATCGGGGGTGTATGCCAGCGACTGACCGTCGGCAAGGTACATCAGCTTGAGCTGGCGCGGCACCACTCCACGCAGGCGCCACAGGACCACCGCGTAGAACTTCATCTGGAACATCGCCTTGGCCTCGCCGATCTCGCGCGGCGCGACACCGGTCTTGTAGTCGACCACTCGCAGATCGCCGGTCGGCGCTACGTCAAGTCGATCGACATAACCGCGCAGCAGCACGCCGGAGCCCAGTTCGGTCTCCACGTGCAGCTCGCAGGCCGCCGGCTCGAGGCCCCTCGGATCCTCCAGATCGAAGTAGGACTCGACGAGCTTGCCCGCCGATTCCAGCCACTGGCCGACCTCGGCCGGGTCTGCCGAATCGAACAGCTCCGTCCATTCAGGACGTTGCGCGGAGAGCTCCGCCCACGCCGGGCTCAGCAGTTCCATCGCGCGAGCCGGAATTCGTTGTGCGGCGGGCAAGGCGAACAGCCGCTCCAACACCGCATGCACCAGCGTGCCGCGCACCTGGGCCTTGCTCGGTGTCTCCGGCAACTTGTCCACCGTGCGGAACCGGTAGAGCAGGGGGCATTGCTTGAAGTCGCTCGCCCGCGACGGGGACAGTGCGGGCCTGCGGATGCCCTCGGTCGCGGCCGCGTTCGCCATAGCCGTTTCGCTCACGAGAGGCACCCTATTGCAGAGCACCGACACCTGGCGGGTATCAACACTCACGTCACGGCCGTCCCACACGGCACGTTCTATGGTTTTCGGGTGGCAGCGAGGAGCGAAGACAACGCGGGCGGTCCCCGCGGTGGGTCGGCGTTGTCCGATTCGGACGGCGGAATGCTGCTGTTCCGGGTAAGCGGGGTTCCCGTGCTGCTCGCACCGTCCTGGTGGTTGGGCTCGCTGGTGGTGATCGTGCTGTACGCGCCCCTGGTCGATCGATTGCTGCCGGGCGCGGGCTGGGTGTTGTCCTGGGTGCTGTCGGCGGCCTTCGCGATCCTGCTCGGCGTGTCGGTCCTGGCGCACGAACTGGGGCACACCCTCGTCGCGCTCAGGATGGGCATTCCGGTGCGCAGGCTCCGGCTCTTCCTGCTGGGTGGGCTCTCCGAGGTCGCCCGCACGCCGCGGCGACCAGGCCAGGAAGGGCTGGTCGCGGCCGCGGGTCCCGCAGTGTCCGTGCTCCTCGCCGTGGTGTGTTCCGTCCTGCTGCTCGCGGTACCCGGGGGCGGTGCGGCCTGGCTGCTGGTCGCACAGTGTGCGGTAGCCAACCTCGCGGTCGCGTTGTTCAACCTGTTACCAGGGCTGCCCCTTGACGGCGGGCGGATGCTGCGGGCCGGGGTGTGGGCGGTGACCGGGACGCGCGCCACCGGAACCAAGGCCGCCGTCGCCGGTGGTGGTGTGGTCGCGGCCGGGCTGCTCATCTGGGCCTTGTGGGGCCTGGCCGACGGTAGCGAGGATCGGTGGCTGCGGCTCGGTGTTTGCCTGATCACCAGTTGGTTCGTGGTCACCGGCGCCAGCGCTGAACTGGCCGCCGAGCAGCGGCGGAGCTGGCCGAGCGATCTCGACGTGCGCACGGTCATGCGGCCGGTTCTGCAACTGCCCGCGGAAAGCCCGGTCTCCGACGCACTGGCCGCCTCAGCCGGCCGGGGCGTGGTGCTGGTCCGTGCCGACGGTGTCGCGGCCGGACTGCTCGACGAGCACGCCGCCGCCCAGTTGGCCGAGACCGCGCCGTCCTCGCCCGCCGAACTGGCGGCCGAGCCGGTCCGCGCCGATTCGGTCCTGCTGTTGTCCGAACCCGGTGAGGAGATCGCCGAACGGGTCCGGGAGACGGTGGGCTGGCAGTTCCTCGTCGTGGACGACGAAGGCAGGCCGGCAGGCGTGCTCCGCAGGGAGGATCTGCGCGCCGCGATGGCGGCGCGCCGGACCGGCTGAGCAGGCACAGCCCGCGTCTGGGACGATCAACCGCTGGTTGAGGAGTCCGACGAGGAGGATGGGTGTCCGTTCGGGGACCGTTTCGGGTTGGCGATCGTGTGCAGTTGACCGACCCCAAAGGTCGCAAGTACACGGTGGTCCTCGCCGAGGGCGGGGAGTATCACACGCATCGCGGTCTGCTCGCCCATGACGACCTGATCGGCCAGCCGGAGGGATGGGTGGTCACCTCGGCGGGCGGTACCTCGTTCCTCGCCCTGCGTCCGCTGCTCGCCGACTACGTTCTGTCGATGCCGCGCGGAGCCCAGGTGATCTACCCCAAGGATGCCGCGCAGATCGTCATGTGGGGAGACATCTTTCCCGGCGCGCGGGTGCTGGAAGCCGGGGCGGGCTCCGGGGCGCTGACCTGCTCCCTGCTGCGCGCCGTAGACCCTTCGGGAAGCGTGACCTCCTACGAGGTGAGGGCGGATCACGCCGAGCACGCCGAGAAGAACGTCCAGCGGTTCTTCGGCGAGCATCCGGACAACTGGACGCTGACCGTCGCCGATCTCGCCACCCACTCCGGCGAGGTGGATCGCGTCGTACTGGACATGCTCGCGCCCTGGGAGGTGCTGCCCACGGTCACCGAGAACCTGCTTCCCGGTGGCGTGCTGGTGGTATATGTCGCCACGGTAACCCAACTCTCCCGGGTCACCGAGGCGCTGCGCGAGCAGCGCTGCTGGACCGAGCCGCAATCCTGGGAGACGCTGCACCGACCGTGGCACGTGGTCGGTCTGGCGGTCCGGCCCGAGCACCGCATGCAGGCGCACACCGCATTCCTGCTCACCGCCCGCAGGCTCGCCGACGGGGTAGTACCACCGCGGGTGCAGCGTCGACCGAGCCGGGCCTGACTGGAGTCTTATGCGAAGGTCGGGTTATGCACGCTCGTCGGTGCACCCGCCGAGCGTGTCTCACCTGCATCCAGCCGCCACGAGCGGGCCTGCGCGAGCTACGCCCCGCTCCTGTCGACTCCGATTGTGCATAACCCTCCTCCCAGGGGTCAACCTTCGCGTAGATCACCGAAGCACCACTTGCCACCTTCGCGCTGATAGACGAAGGTGCCCTTCTTCTCTTCGCCCTGATAGGTGCCGATCACGGCTTGTTCCGCTGTTTCGCCGGACTCCCTGAGCTCTCCGTCGGCGCGCACCCGCAAGCCTCCGTCGAGATCGGCCTTGCCCTCGCCCTTGCTCCGGCAGACGATGCTGTTCAGGGTGTCGTTGTCGATCTCATTGAACGCGGTGATCGTCTTGTCCACGGCTTGCTGTGCGGTGTCCGTACCGCCCGGTGCGGCCGTACCGCTGCCACCGGGGTCCTCCTGCCGATGGCCGGGATTGGGCTTGATGGTGGGCTTCGGTGGCACCTGGTCGGCCGGTGACCGCTGCTCGCTGGTCGGCCCGCGCCCGCCAGGGCCTTCCGCCGCAGGCTCCTCGTCGTCACCGCTGAGCCAGATGACCAGCCCGGCTATGCCACCGAGTAGCAGCAACACCGCTGCTCCGATCCCGATGATCAGACCGGTCTTCCGCTTCGGCGGCTCACCACCAGGCCAGCCCGGAAATCCGCCGCCCTGACCGTAGCCGGCACCGTATGCGGCGTACTGGCCGAACTGTGCCGCGCTGTCCTGATGACCGTGGCCGTACTGGCCTGGTGGCTGCTGAGCGTAGGGACCTGGCGGCTGCCTGCCGGGCTGCTGTGGGTTGCCGCCGGGGAACCCGCCTCCCGGTTGCGATCCGTAAGGTCCCTGCTGGCCGTAGGGACCTTGCGGCTGCGGCGGGTATGTCATCGATGCCCCTTAACTCGTTCCTGTGGACCCCCGGTGGCCTGCGGCGCGCGAAGGCGGTGCGTGGCCAAGCGTTACCGAATGTTATCCATAGTGAAGTTCTTCGTGCGCGGGGTTGGAGGGTGACACACTCCGGGTACCCCGGTACTCGCCGAATTGGTCGGCTGTGCCGACCCGCTCAGCCATCAGGCCCAGCGGGCGGCGAATCCGCCAGGTGATCATCGGTCTGAGGTGAACGGAGGGTAGCCAACTGCCGTACTCGTTGAGTACCGGGTCGGAGCATTGCATACTCCCGCCGATTGAGAAGTTAACGCGGCGCGCTGGTCTGTGATGTGGAAGTGGCTTTGAATGACGGTCTTGGCCGGTACCGTTGAAGGAAATACATGCGAGGAGGTGCCGCATGCAGCACGATCGCCCCAGTGGCAGGAACGACGACGCCGACCCGAGAGAGTTCAGCGACGCAGCGAGCAGTTCGGCTGCGAGTGAGGCTGAGGTGACCGAAGAGCAGGCACGGCAGATCCGTTTCCTCGAAGAGGAAGTAGCGCTCCTGCGGCGCAGGACGGCAGGAGCGCCGAAGAGCGATCGCGTGCTCGATCAGCGGCTCGCGGAGGCTTCGGAGCGGATCAGCCAACTGACCGAGCGCAACAACAAGCTGGTGGAAACCTTGCGCGAGGCGCGAGGTCAGCTGCTCGCGCTGCGCGAAGAAGTTGATCGCCTCGCCCAGCCGCCCAGCGGCTACGGCGTCTTTCTGAGCGCGTTCGAGGACAACACGGTCGACGTGTTCACCTCCGGCCGCAGGATGCGGGTTTCGGTATCTCCGAGCGTGGACAACGAATCGCTGCGCCGAGGGCAGGCGCTGCGACTGAACGAGGCCCTGACCGTGGTGGAGGCCGGGGACTTCGAACTCACCGGCGAGGTGTGCGGGTTGCGGGAGGTGCTCTCTCCCGAGTTCGAAGGCGGGCACCTGCGGGCACTCGTCGTCGGACACGCCGACGAGGAGCGCATCGTCCTGTTGTCCGATCCGCTCGCCGAGCAGAAGCTCAAGCCCGGTGACTCACTGCTGGTGGACACCAAGGCCGGCTACGCCTACGAGAAGGTGCCCAAGGCCGAGGTCGAGGACCTGGTGCTGGAAGAGGTCCCGGATGTCCGCTACGAGGACATCGGTGGCCTGTTCCGCCAGATCGAGCAGATTCGGGACGCCGTCGAGCTCCCGTTCCTGCACTCCGACCTGTACGAGGAGTACCAGCTCCGGCCGCCGAAGGGCGTGCTGCTCTACGGTCCTCCGGGCTGCGGTAAAACGCTGATCGCCAAGGCGGTGGCGAATTCGCTGGCGAAGCAGGTAGCCGAGGGCAGGGGAGACGCCGCGGGTTTGAAGGAGGCGAAGTCCTACTTCCTCAACATCAAGGGTCCTGAGCTGCTCAACAAGTTCGTCGGTGAGACCGAGCGGCATATCCGTTTGATCTTCCAGCGGGCTCGGGAGAAGTCGTCCGAAGGCACTCCGGTGATCGTGTTCTTCGACGAGATGGACTCGATCTTCCGCACCCGCGGCAGCGGCGTGTCCTCCGACGTGGAGACCACGATCGTTCCGCAGTTGCTCAGCGAGATCGACGGTGTCGAGGGGCTGGAGAACGTCATCGTGATCGGCGCGTCCAACCGTGAGGACATGATCGATCCGGCGATCCTGCGACCCGGCAGGCTCGACGTGAAGATCAAGATTGAGCGTCCGGACGCTGAGGCGGCCAAGGACATCTTCTCCAAGTACCTCGTTCCTGGCCTGCCGATCCATGCCGACGATCTCGCCGAGTTCGGCGGTGATGCGAAGGCCACGATCGAGGCGATGATCCAGCATACGGTCGAGCGGATGTACGAGGAGAGCGAGGAGAATCGCTTCCTCGAGGTCACCTACGCCAACGGAGACAAGGAAGTGCTGTACTTCCGCGACTTCAACTCCGGTGCGATGATCCAGAACATCGTGGACCGGTCGAAGAAGGCGGCGATCAAGTCGGTGCTGGAAACCAAGCAGCCCGGCCTGCGGGTGCAACACCTGCTGGACGCGATCGTGGACGAGTTCGCCGAGAACGAGGACCTGCCCAACACCACCAACCCGGATGACTGGGCCAGAATCTCGGGCAAGAAGGGCGAGCGAATCGTGTACATCCGGACCCTGGTGACGGGTAAGAACCAGGATTCCGGACGGGCCATCGACACGGCGACCAACACCGGCCAGTACCTGTAAGCGGCAACCGGCGGGAGGCGGCCACCCGGGAATAGCGGCACGTTTGGTGCACTGCTCGCGTGGCTCGGTCGTGCCCGTAGGGTGGTGCCATGCGGCGGATCATGGGAACCGAGGTGGAGTACGGCATCGCGGTGCCGGGGGACGCGACAGCCAACCCTGTCCTGACCTCCACACAGATCGTGCTGGCCTACGCCGCGGCGGTCGACATTCCCCGCGCTCGTCGGGCGCGCTGGGACTACGAGGTCGAATCACCGCTGCGGGATGCCCGGGGTTTCGACCTGACCGGTCCCGGCACCGCACCACATGACCCTGACGTGGAGGACCTCGGCGCGGCCAACGTCATCCTGACCAACGGAGCCCGGCTGTACGTCGATCACGCGCACCCCGAGTATTCCGCCCCCGAGGTGACCAATGCCCGCGACGCGGTCATCTGGGACAAGGCGGGGGAGCGGGTCATGGAGCAGGCGGCGATCAGGGCGGCTACGGTCCCCGGCCAGCCACGCCTGCAGTTGTACAAGAACAACGTGGACGGCAAGGGCGCGAGCTACGGCACCCACGAGAACTACCTCATGGCGCGCAGCACGCCGTTCACCTCGGTGATCACCGGGCTGACGCCGTTCTTCGTGTCCCGTCAGGTGATCACCGGCTCAGGCCGCGTCGGAATCGGCCAACAGGGCGAGGAGGACGGCTTCCAGCTGTCCCAGCGTGCGGATTACATCGAGGTCGAGGTCGGGCTGGAAACCACGCTCAAGCGCGGGATCATCAATACCCGCGATGAGCCACATGCCGACGCCGACAAGTACCGCAGGCTGCACGTGATCATCGGTGACGCCAACCTGGCTGAGTACGCGACGTATCTCAAGCTCGGCAGCACGGCCCTGGTGCTGGACATGATCGAGGGCGGGGTCGGTTTCGATGATCTCAAGCTCTACGAACCGGTGCGCTCGGTGCGCCAGATCAGCCATGACCCGACGCTCACGGCCAAGGTCGAGCTTGCCGACGGCCGCAAGTTCACCGGGCTCGACCTGCAGTTCGCCTACCACGAACGGGCCGCCGCGTTCGCCGATCGGGAGCCGGACGCGACGTCGGCCGATGTGCTCCGGGTATGGGGCGAGGTGCTGGACGCATTGTCCCGTGATCCCGCCGAGTGCGCCGACCGGCTGGACTGGGTGGCCAAGCTCCGGCTGCTCGAGGGCTATCGGTCCCGCGACAATCTCGGCTGGGCCGCTCCCCGCCTGCACCTGATCGACCTGCAGTACTCCGACGTGCGGCTGGACAAGGGCCTGTACAACCGGCTGGTCACCAGAGGCTCGATGAAGCGCCTGATCAGCGAGGAAGAGGTGCTGGCAGCCATCACCGCCCCACCGCAGGACACCCGGGCCTACTTCCGCGGACGCGCGCTGGAGAAGTACGCGACCTCGATCGCGGCCGCATCCTGGGATTCGGTGATCTTCGACATCGGTCGCGAGTCGCTCGTGCGGATACCAACACTCGAGCCGCTGCGCGGGACAAAAGCCCATGTAGGGCGGCTCTTGGACGAAGCGGATACCGCCGAGCAACTCGTGGAGGCGCTGACCTCGTAGCGCTAACGGGACGGCATCGGCGGCCGTGTGGCCGGACACAATGACGGTCCGGCTCGGTAATCTGGACGTGAGTACCGGTGATCAGGAGGCGATATGGCGCAGGAAAAGATCGAGCGGCACGGCGGTGGCGACTCGGACGACGACATCGAGGGTGGCGGACCCGCAGGTCAGGAGCGCAGGGAACAGCTCGGTGAGGACGTCGACACCATCCTGGATGAGATCGACGACGTGCTCGAGGAGAATGCCGAGGACTTCGTGCGGGCCTACGTGCAGAAGGGCGGCGAGTAAGGGCGCAGGTGCCCTTCCGCGGCCTTACCACGCCGGCTTGCCCGACGCCACCGACTTTGAAGATGGGAACCACGAGCTCGTATGGAACACACCTCGTCCACTTCGGGACGCGGCGCGCTGCCGCCCGCCTACCTGTCAGCCGAGTCCTCGTCCTTCACCGACTTCCTCCGCGTACAGGCGCCTGACCTCCTGCCTGGTCGACGGATGACCGGATCGACGGCCGGCTTGGACGTCCCGCACGGCACCACGATTGTCGCGGTGACCTTCAAAGGTGGTGTGCTGTTGGCCGGTGACCGACGGGCCACCTCCGGAAACCTGATCGCGTCGCGCGATCTGGAGAAGGTGTTCGTCACCGACCACTATTCCGCGGTGGGCATCGCGGGCACCGCGGGCATCGCGCTGGAGCTGGTGCGCCTGTACGCGGTGGAGCTCGAGCACTACGAGAAGATCGAGGGCGTCGCGCTGTCGCTGGACGGCAAGGCGAACAAGCTGGCCACCATGGTTCGCGGCAACCTGGACGTCGCGATGGCCGGTCTCGCGGTGATCCCGCTGTTCGCGGGCTACGACACCGAGGCGAGCGACCCCGCTTCCGCCGGGCGGATCGTCTCGTTCGACCCGACCGGCGGGCGCTACGAGGAGAACGCCGGCTACCACGCCATCGGCTCCGGTTCGCTGTTCGCCAAGTCCTCCCTGAAGAAGCTCTACGACCCCGAAGCCGATGTCGATGCCGCCATCCGGGCCGCTGTCGAGTCGCTGTACGACGCGGCCGACGACGACACGGCAACCGGCGGCCCGGATCTGGTCCGGCGCATCTTCCCCAGCGTCATCACCATCACCCAAGAGGGCGCGCTGCACCAGCCCGAGGAGGACACCGCGGCCGTAGCAGAAGCCGTGATCGCCGCGAGGAGCAGGCGCACGGCCCGCTGAGGCACCGCGCACCCGATCCCAACCGACTCCAGAGACGGAGACCAGAACGCCGTGACAATGCCGCTGTATGCCTCCCCAGAGCAGCTGATGCGCGACCGCTCGGAGTACGCCCGTAAGGGTATCTCGCGCGGTCGCAGCGTGGTCGCGCTCAAATACGCCGATGGCGTGCTGTTCGTGGCGGAGAATCCGTCCACCACGCTGCACAAGGTCTCCGAGATCTATGACCGGATCGGTTTCGCTGCGGCCGGTCGGTACAGCGAGTACGAGAGCTTGCGCCGGGCCGGGATCAAGCACGTGGACCTGTGGGGCTACTCCTACGACCGCAGAGACGTTTCCGCCCGCCAGTTGGCCAACGTCTACGCACAGACGCTCGGCGCGATCTTCACCGAGCAGGTCAAGCCGTTCGAGGTCGAGCTCGCGGTCGCCGAGGTCGGTTCCGCCGCGGAAGTCGACCAGCTCTACCGGCTGACCTATGACGGATCCATCGTGGACGAGCCGCAGTTTCTGGCGATGGGCGGACAGACCGATCCGATCGTGAACCGGATGAAGGAGAGCTACACCGAAGGTGCTGCCCTCACCGATGCCTTCGGGCTGGCGGTTGCCGCGTTGCGCGCCGCCCTCAGCGGCGGCGCCGAGCTCGGGAAACTCGAGGTCGCGGTGCTTGAGCGCACGCGTCCGCGCCGGGCGTTCCGGCGGATCACCGGGGCAGCGCTCGACTCCCTCATGCCGAACTCGGGTGGTGGAAAGGGCAAGGGCGAGTCCACCGAGCCCGGGGAAGGCCCGGCCGCCGGCCCGCCTGCGGCAGGCCCGGCCGCGGAATTGGGCGAGTCCGATGCATAGCTCGGCTCGGTGCTCCGTTTGATTAACCCGCTCAGGCGCGGTAGATCGTCAGTGCGCTGGGCCGGGAGCGGAACTTGAATCGTTTGCCGAGCGGTCCGACCTCACCGTCGGTGGCGATTCGGCGATGCCCCGAGCGCAGCTGAACGTCCAGTTCCGCCAGGTCGCGTTGCCGGTACACGCGGCTGGCCGACAGCGAGTTGGTGACCACGGCCAGGAAGAAGCGCAGCCGCGAGTAGCGCACGTCCGCCCGCACGTAGCGAACATCGAGCAGCCCGGTGTCCAGCGCCGGACGCCGGGAGGGCGCGAATCCCTTGGGTGCATACGTCCCATTGCCGACGAACAGCATCCAGATCATGGTCGGTTCGCCGTTGAGCAGCACATCCAGTGGTTCGCTGCGCCGCAAGGTGCGCAATGTGGCGATGACGAAGGCCGGCCACTTCGGCCACGTCGATTCCAGCTGTTCCCGCAGCCGCACCATCTCCGGGTAACCGCCAAGGCCCGCGGTGTTGACGAACCAGCGCCGCTCGGGCTGCGCTGAATTGCTCACTTCGACCTCGGCGAGATCGATACCGACCGCCGAGCCGGTTTCGGTCGCGTCCCGCGCGTCGGCCGCCGAGGCTACCCCGACATCACGGGCAAACCGGTTGAGCGTGCCGGAAGGAATCAGCGCCAGCGGCAGTCCCTGCTCGGCGGCAACCGAGGCGACCGCGGCCGCGGTGCCGTCACCGCCCGCTACGGCGATCGCCCGGACGCTGCCGGATCGTTTCTGGATGATGTCCTCGAGCCGCTGCCGGATGTCGACAGTGTCATCGGGATGGATCACGGTGGCCCGTGGCCATGCTTCGCGTACCAGGTCGGTCGGGTCGCCGCTGTCCTGACCGGACTGCGGGTTGACCAGGGCGACGAGGTCCGCACCGTCGTGCATCGCCGGAGCATCAGCGCGGTGCGCGGCACGAGCGGGAATGTCCGGATTCAGCGGCCACCAGTGCCGTGTCCCCAGTCCCGCAGCGACACCGATGGCCATTCCCGCAGCCACATCGCTCGGCCAGTGCACGCCGCAATGGATCCTGGAGTAGGCCACCGACGCGGCGATCGGCGCGACCACCAGGCCCGCAGCGGGCGACTCCATTGCGACGGCCGTCGCGAACGCGGCCGCGGACGCGGAATGCCCCGAGGGGAAGGACGACGAGGTCGGATGGCGGCGCAGCCGTCGGTGTACCGGAACCTGATCCGCCGCGGGTCGGCGGCGGGGGAACACCGGTTTGGCTACGAGGTTGGCCAGCGCGCTGGCCCCGCCGATGGCGGCGACACCGCGCAGCACCCCGCGCCGGGTGGCCCCCTTCTTCGTCGCGAGCAGGGCGCCGATCGCCCACCACAGCATGCCCTTGTTGGCTGACTTGGACAGCACCTTGAGGAAGCGATCGGCACGGGTGGCGGGCAGTGCCGCGCTGCCCGCCATCAAGACCTGGTCGGTGCGGCTGACGCGGCGCAAACCCGCGATGCGACGGAGGCTCACGCTGGGCAAGGTAGCTCACATTTCGGCTACCGCTCGAACGGCGCTCCGCCAACCAGCCGACAGCGCCTAGCATTGGGTAATGCAGCGCAGGATCTTTGGCATTGAGACAGAGTTTGGCGTCACGTGCACCTTCCACGGTCAGCGCAGGCTCTCGCCAGACGAGGTGGCGCGGTACCTGTTTCGTCGTGTCGTGTCGTGGGGTCGTTCATCGAATGTGTTCCTGTCCAACGGTTCCCGGCTGTACCTGGACGTCGGCTCGCACCCCGAGTACGCCACGGCCGAGTGTGACGACCTCACCCAGTTGGTCACCCATGACAAGGCAGGGGAGCGCATCCTCGAAGATCTTCTCGTCGACGCCGAGCGCAGGCTGGCCGACGAGGGTATCGGCGGGGACATCTACCTGTTCAAGAACAACACCGACTCGGCGGGCAACTCCTACGGTTGCCACGAGAACTACCTGGTCGGTCGCGCCGGCGAGTTCTCCCGGATCGCTGATGTCCTGCTGCCCTTCCTGGTGAGCCGTCAGCTGATCTGCGGAGCAGGCAAGGTGCTGCAGACGCCGCGCGGCGCGGTGTTCTGCCTCTCGCAGCGCGCCGAGCACATCTGGGAAGGCGTGTCCAGCGCGACGACCCGATCGCGGCCGATCATCAACACCCGGGACGAGCCGCATGCCGACGCCGAGCGGTACCGCAGGCTGCACGTCATCGTGGGCGACTCGAACATGGCCGAGCCCACCACGCTGCTCAAGGTCGGCACCGCCAATCTGGTGCTGCAGATGATCGAAGAAGGCGTGCAGTTCAGAGACTTCACGCTGGACAATCCGATCAGGGCGATTCGCGAGATCAGCCACGATCTGACCGGCAGGCGTACGGTGCGTCTGGCCGGTGGCCGGGAGGCCTCCGCGCTCGACATCCAGCGCGAGTACCACAGCAAGGCGATCCAGCATGTGGACACCTCAGGCGCTGATGCCACCACCGAGCGGGTCATCGAGCTGTGGGGCCGGGCACTGGACGCGGTCGAGCGGCAGGACTTCAGCAAGATCGATACCGAGGTCGACTGGGCGATCAAGCACCGGCTGGTCCAGCGCTACCGCGCCAAGCACAATCTTGACCTGTCCAGCCCGCGGATCGCGCAGCTCGACCTCGCCTATCACGACATCCGGCGCGGTCGCGGGGTCTTCGACATGCTGCAGCGCAAGGGGCTGGTCAAGCGAGTCACCGATGACGGGGAGATCGAGCTCGCCAAGGACACCCCGCCGCAGTCCACCCGCGCCAAGCTGCGCGGTGACTTCATCGCGGCCGCGCAGGCGGCGCAGCGCGACTTCACCGTGGACTGGGTGCACCTCAAGCTCAACGACCAGGCGCAGCGGACCGTCCTGTGCAAGGACCCGTTCCGCAATGTCGATGAACGCGTTGAGCGCCTCATCGCGAGCCTCTAGGGGATGAACGCCGCCTGAGCGCCGGGAGCATCCAACGTCCCCAATGTGGCATTGGGAGCGTCCAGCGTCCCAGATGCCGCATTGACGCGCGCGTGAGGTCAGAGTATCCGCCTTGCCCCGACCTGCACCGTGGGCGGCCTAGGGCAAGCTAGAGTCGGACCGTGTCCACTGCCCGCGCCGAACGCCTGGTGAATCTGGTGCTTGCGCTGCTGTCCACCCGCCAGTACCTGCCCGCTGAACGGATCCGGGGCATTGTGCCCGGCTATGCCGACGCGCCCAGCGATGACGCCTTCTTCCGGATGTTCGAACGTGACAAGGTCGAGCTGCGCGAGCTCGGCATCCCGATGGAAGTGGGACGTAACTCCGCCTTCGATTCCGTCGACGGCTACCGGATCGCCCGCAGGGACTACGAACTCGGCGACATCGAGCTTGCCCCAGACGAAGCGGCCGCTGTCGGTCTCGCCGTGCGGCTGTGGGATTCCCCCGAGTTCACCGGACAGGCACAAGGGGCGCTGGTGAAGCTGCGCGCGGCCGGAGTCGAGGTCGATCAGTCCTCGTCCGCGCCGGTCCAGCCACGGGTGCGTACCGAGCCGGCCTTCGCGCCCTTGGTCGCCGCGGTGCAGAGCGGGCAGGTCGTGCAGTTCTCCTATCGACGGTCCGGCTCACCGGAACGCATGACCCGCACTGTGGAGCCGTGGGGTGTGGTGTCCTGGCGGGGGCGTTGGTACGTGGTCGGGCACGATCGCGACCGGGCGGCGCAACGGTGCTTCCGGCTCTCGCGCGTGGTCGGCGATGTCCGCGCGATCGGCGCGCCGGGGGTGGTACATCGGCCGGACGGGGTGAACCTGCTGGAATTCGTCGCCGGGTCCGGCGAGCATGATCAGGTTCCGCCGACAACAGCGCGGCTGTGGGCCGCACACGGGAAGGCCGCCGGAATCCGGCGCAGCGCCACGGTCGTCGGGCAGCGCAGCATCGACGGGGTATCGGGCGACGAACTCGAGATCGACGTCTACTTCCCGGAAGGCGCGGCCAAGTGGATCGCGGGGCACGGGCCCGACGTGCTCGTGCTGGAGCCCGACGTGCTCGCCAAGGCGGTTCGCGCACGGCTCGAGGTCATCGCGCACGAGGGGGTTGGCTCATGAGGGGTGTGGGGGAGCGCCTCCCGCGTCTGCTGGCGTTGGTGCCCTATCTGCTGGCTCGTCCCGGCATCAAGATCGACGATGCCGCTGCCGACTTCGGGGTCACCGGCAAGCAGTTGCGGAAGGATCTCGAGCTGCTGTGGATGTGCGGGCTGCCCGGTTACGGGCCGGGTGACCTGATCGATCTGTCCTTCGACGGCGACACGGTCACCGTCACCTTTGACGCGGGCATGCGCCGCCCGTTGCGGTTGACCGGTAGCGAGGCGACCGCGCTGCTGGTGGCATTGCGGGCACTGGCCGAGACGCCGGGGGTGCTCGACGCGGATGCGGTGCGCCGGGCGATCGCCAAGATCGAAGCTGCCGCCGGGGAAGCCCAGCCCGCAGGCGTGGTGATCGGGCTCGGGGTACGCGAGGCCGAGCGGACGGTACGCACCCGCCGGATCGTGCAGCAGGCACTCACCGGCCCCAAGGCCGTGCGGATGCGTTATTACACGGCCTCGTCGGATCAGGTCAGCGACCGAGTCGTCGATCCGATGCGGATGCTGATCGTGGAAGGCAACGGTTACCTGGAAGCCTGGTGCAGGCGCGCCGAGGCCGTGCGGCTGTTCCGGCTCGACCGGATAGACCGGGTCGAGGTGCTCGGCGAACCGGCCGCACCGCCCGCCGATGCCGTGCCGACCGATGTGTCGGCCGGCTTGTTCGCGCCCGCCCCTGACCAGTCCGAAGCCGTTCTGGTCCTCGATCCAGACGCGCGGTGGGTCGCGGAGTACTACTCGTGCGAGGAGCTCGACGAACTCGACGGGGGACGGCTGCGGGTCCGGATGCGCTACGGAGACGAGAGCTGGATGGTTCGCCTTGTGCTCGGGCTCGGTGGCGAAGCGGTGATCGAAGAGCCTGCCGACCTGGCCGCACTCGTGCGTCAACGAGCCGCCGACGCATTGGCCCTGGCCCGTCATCTCGCGGCAACCTGACCCCGCTACGGTGTGCCCGTGACCACCCTGGCGAGTCCCGCGCTGCTGTCTCCCTACGTCCTCAGCGTCCTGCTGGTGATCGTCGGATTGATCGGGCTCGCCTTCCTGTCCTGGCGCGCCCACCAGAGCGTCCGCACCACCAAGGCCGTGCTGAAGGCGGTCGGCGCGGTGCTCGGCAACGAGCGTGGATTGCTGCGGGCCCGGTCGGCCGCGCTGCGGGTAGCCCTCGCGCAGCGCCGGTCCAGTCACGCGGCCGAATGACCATCCGCCTCGGCGAACGTGGCAGGATGCTGAAGACCCGTAGAATGTCGGTAACTCTAGAGAGGAGGCCACCATGGGCGCGTTGTCACCGTGGCACTGGGCCATCTTAGTGATCGTCCTGATCCTGCTCTTCGGCGCGAAGCGCCTTCCCGACGCGGCACGTTCCATCGGTCGGTCGATGAAGATTTTCAAGGCGGAGACCAAGGGTCTGCGTGATGAGGATGACGAGTCGAAGAAGGACTCGGAGGGCACCGTTTCCGCCGAGACGCGGCAGCTGCCGCAGGGCGAGGCCGCACCCAGGTCCGACGACCAGGTGGCCGAGCTGCAGCGTCAGCTGGACGAGATGAAGAAGCAGCAGGCCAACCAGGCGCACAAGAACGCCAGCTGATCGGAACAGGACAACCTTCGGTGGCGGATCAGCCCTCGTCGAAGCGGGGTACCCGCCGGATCACGCGACGTCGTCACAGCCGCCGGCACAACCCCGACGGCACGATGACGCTCATCGAGCACGTCTACGAGTTCCGGCGGCGACTGTCCTACGCGCTGGCGGCCATCGTGCTCGGCGGCGTCCTCGGCTTCATCTGGTTCGAGCAGACCTTCGGCTCGGTCCCGTCCCTCGGTCAGCTGATCCGGGAGCCCTATTGCGACCTGGATCCGGCGCTGCTCGCCGACTTCGGCCGCGGCGGGCCGTGCAGGCTTCTGCAGACCGAGCCGTTCGAGGTCTTCATGCTGCGGCTCAAGGTCGGTATCGCGGCGGGCATGGTGCTGTTCGCGCCGTTCTGGCTCTACCAGATCTGGGCCTTCATCGCACCTGGGCTCTACGCCAAGGAGAAGAGGTACGCCCGGGTCTTCGTGGGTATGGCTTCGCTGCTGTTCGCCGCGGGCGCGGTCCTTGCGTACCTGATCGTGCCGCTCGCACTGGACATGCTGGTCGGCTTCGGCGGCGAGAACTTCGTCACCGCGCTGACCGGTCAGAAGTACATCTCGTTCATCTTGACGATGCTGATCATCTTTGGTGTGAGCTTCGAGCTGCCGTTGCTGCTGGTGATGCTCAACCGGGTGGGCGTCGTGCGCTACGAGCAGCTCAAACGCTGGCGTCGCGGCATGGTCATGGGCGTCTTCGTCTTCGCCGCGTTCGCCACGCCGGGCAACGACCCGTTCTCCATGCTCGCGCTCGCCGGTGCTCTGGTGGTGTTGTTCGAGCTGGCCGTCCAGGTCTGCCGGCTGCATGACCGGAAGCTGGTCAAGCAGCGCAAGGATCTGGGCTGGGACGAACTCGCCGACGACGAGGCCGCTCCGTTCGACTACGCGCCGAGCACCGCCGACGGCGGGGATACCACGGCCGCGGGCAAGAGCCGCACAGACGACGTCACCTGATGCGCTCGGCGAGAGGACCCGCCCTCCGATCCGCCATAGCATGGCTATACCGCGTGCCGCCGTGGATCAACATGTGAAACCCTGGATGGGTGGCTGAACGCCTTACTCCCGCACCGGCCGAGGCTTATCGGGCCGCCAAGCATCGTGCTTCCTACCCCAGGTTGACGTCGTTCGCGGCGGAGGCTGCCTTCGAGTTCGACCAGTTCCAGCGCAGCGGATGCGAGGCACTCGAGGACGGGCATGGCGTTCTGGTGTGCGCACCGACTGGCGCGGGCAAAACCGTGGTCGGCGAGTTCGCCGTGCACCTGGCCTTGGCCGAGGGGCGGAAGTGCTTCTACACGACGCCGATCAAGGCGTTGTCCAACCAGAAATACGCGGACCTTGTCGCCCGGTACGACCCGAAGGCCGTCGGGTTGCTCACCGGCGACACCTCGATCAACGGCAACGCGCAGGTCGTGGTGATGACCACCGAGGTGCTGCGGAACATGCTGTACGCGGGTTCGTCCGCGCTCACCGATCTGGGCTACGTGGTGATGGACGAGATCCATTATCTCGCCGATCGGTTTCGCGGTGCGGTGTGGGAGGAGGTGATCCTGCACCTGCCCGAGCACGTACGGGTGGTCGGCTTGTCGGCGACGGTGAGCAATGCCGAGGAGTTCGGCGAGTGGCTGGTCGCGGTGCGCGGCGACACCGCGGTGGTCGTCGACGAGCACCGGCCGGTTCCGCTCTGGCAGCAGATGATGGTCGGCGGCAGGCTGTTCGACCTGTTCGCCGGAGAGGCCGATGGGCAGGCACGGATCAATCCGTCCCTGCTGCGGCGCACCGAGGAGGTCGGACGCGCACACGCGCCCGCCGGTCTCCGCGGCCCGCGTGGCGGCAAGCGCGGCTACCCGTCGAGAATGCCACGTTTCCGGCCGCCGTCCCGGGTCGACGTGCTCGATCGGCTCGACTCCGAGGGTCTGCTGCCTGCGATCGTGTTCATCTTCTCCCGCGCTGGCTGCGATGCCGCTGTGGGGCACTGTGTACGCGCGGACATGCGGCTGAACACGCCAGAGGAAGTCCAGGAGGTCCGGCGGATCATCGAAGCGCGCACCGGTGATCTGCCCGAATCCGATCTCGGGGTGCTCGGGTATTGGGAGTGGCGGGACGCGCTCGAACGCGGCATCGCTGCCCACCACGCCGGGTTGCTGCCCGCTTTCAAGGAGACGGTCGAGGAACTCTTCGTTCGTGGCTTGGTCAAGGCGGTCTTCGCCACTGAAACCCTCGCGCTGGGCATCAACATGCCCGCGCGAACCGTCGTCCTCGAGCGCCTGGTCAAGTACAACGGCGAAGCGCACGTCGACCTGACGCCGGGCGAGTACACCCAGCTCACCGGCCGGGCCGGTCGGCGCGGTATCGATATCGAGGGCTATGGGGTCGTGCTCTGGCAGCCAGGAGTGGATCCCAGGCAGGTCGCAGGACTCGCCTCCACACGGACCTATCCGCTGCGCTCGTCCTTCCGGCCTGGCTACAACATGGCCGTCAACCTGGTCGAGCAACTGGGTGCGCGGGAGGCCCGCGAACTGCTCGAGCAGTCCTTCGCGCAGTTCCAGGCGGACCGCTCGGTGGTCGGCCTTGCCCGCAAGATCGAACGTAACCGGGAGGCGCTGGCAGGCTACTCCGAGGCGATCACCGGTGACTTCGAGGCGATGCTCGAGTATGCCGAGCTGCGCAGGAAGATCTCCGAGCGGGAGAAGACGCTCGCGCGGCAGAGCACCTCGGCGCGCCGGGCGTCCACCTCGGATTCCCTGGAGAAGCTGCGCAAGGGCGACGTGATCTCGGTGCCGTCGGGGCGGCGGGCCGGGCTCGCCGTTGTGGTGGACCCCGGGCTGGATCCGGTCCGGGAACCGCGGCCGGTGGTGGTGACCGAGGATCGGTGGTCGGGTCCGTTGTCGGTGGCCGATTTCCCAGCGCCGGTCGAACCGCTCGGCAGGATTCGGTTGCCCAGACACGTCGAACTGCGCTCCCCGAAGACGCGCAGGGACATCGCATCCACCTTGCGCAACACCGGAATCTCCATACCGGGGCGGCGCAAGACTCGCTCGGACGCCAACTCCGATCCCGAGCTCGCAGGCCTCCGCCGAGCGCTGCGCGCCCATCCCTGCCACGGTCTCGCCGACCGCGAGGCGAACCTGCGGTGGGTCGAGCGCTACGAGCGGCTGGCAGCAGAGAACGAGAAGCTGGAACGGAAGGTGGCCGCGACGACGCACTCGCTCGCGCGGGCGTTCGACCGAATCCGGGCTCTGCTCACCGAGCGCGGCTACCTGGGTATCGATGGCGGCAAGGCGGGTGATGACGACGCCGAGAACCGGGTGACCGAACACGGCAGGCGGCTCGCGCGGATCTACAGCGAGTCGGATCTGCTTGCCGCCGAGTGCATCCGGCACGGGTCGTGGAACGGGCTGAACCCTCCTGAGCTGGCAGCCGTCGCGTCGACGTTGGTCTTCGAGGCGCGCAGGGACAGCGCGGGGGAGCCCAGACTGCCCGCGGGCAAGGTGACCGCGGCCTGGCAGCAGACCGCCCGGCTGTGGTCGGATCTGGCCGGCGACGAGCGCAGGTACCGGCTGGAGCGCACCAGGGAACCGGACGCGGGTTTCGCCTGGCCGGTCTACCGGTGGGCGCGCGGTGAGTCACTTGAGAAGGTCCTCACCGCCGCGGAGGTCAACGGTCAGGAACTGTCCGCGGGCGACTTCGTGCGCTGGTGTCGGCAGGTCATCGACCTGCTCGAGCAGTTGCGTGACGTGCTCGGCAAGGCCGACCCGGTGGGCGGGGCGGCCGCGGATGCGGCAAGGGCGCTGCGCAGGGGCGTCGTCGCAGCGGGAACGGTGTAGCGGGAAGTTTGCGTCATCAACCACCCATTGCGTGTGCCGAACCGATTCCTGTGGTTTGATCGCGCACGACGAACACCACGGCGATCGACCGGAGGACTGCGATGAGCACGCCGTACGGAGGCAACGACCCGCAGCAGTGGGGCCAGCAACCCTACAGCGAGGGTGCGCCCAGCGGGCCGTCCTCAGGTGGGTTCCCGGCGCAGAACCAGCCGTCCTCCGGCGGATTCCCCGCCCAGGGGCAGCCCGGCTACGGCCAGCAGCAGTGGGGCCAGCAGCCCCAGCAGCCCGGCTACGGCCAGCAGCAGTGGGGGCAGCCACCCCAGCAGCCCGGCTACGGCCAGCAGCCGCAATACGGGCAGCAGCCGCAGTACGGGCAACAGCCGCAGTACGGCCAGCAACAGCCGCAGTACGGCCAGCAGCAAGCCCCATACCCGCAAGGGCAGTACCAGCAGCAGGGCGGCTACCCCGGCTACGGCCAGCAGGCGGGATATCCGAGCGCTCCCGGCGAGGAGCCGCAGAAGAAGTCCAACCTTCCGCTGTGGATCGGTATCGGCGTGCTCGTGTTCGCGGTGGGCACCCTCGCGTTTCTCGGGTTCGTCGCACCGGGCTGGTTCACCAGCAAAGTCTTCGACAACAACGCGGTCCAGCAGGGCGTGCAGCAGGTGCTCACCGAGCAGTATCAGATCGCGGGCGTGCAGGGCGTGGCCTGCCCCGCTGACCAGCCGGTGGAGGTCGGCCACACCTTCGAGTGCACCGCGACCATCAACGGCGAGCGGGCCCCGATCTCGATCAAGGTGACCAGCGAAGAGGGCAATTACGAGGTCGGCAAGCCGGCCCCATAATTCGGTAGCGGCGGCGGTCCGGCCGGGACAGGATACGAACATGACCGACCGCGTTGTCAGGCCCCTTGAGCCGTCCGAGATCCGGGCCGCCGACCGGCTGTTCGGCGATACGCTGCATCTGCGGCACACCCAGGAGGACGACTGGGAGCGCGCGTCCCGGGGCTTTCAGCCGGGCCGCACCCTCGGCGCATTCGACGGGGGCACGCTCATCGGCACCTCGCGCTCGATGGACGCCGCGCTTACCGTGCCGGGTGGTGCGCGGATCGAGACGGCGGCGGTCACCGGCGTCGGCGTTCGTGCGGACCGGACGCGCAAGGGCGTGCTCCGCGACCTGATGCGCACCCAGCTCGCCGAGGTGGCCGAGCGAGGCGTTCCGACCGCCACCCTGCATGCCAGCGAGGCGATGATCTACGGCCGGTTCGGCTACGGCGTGGCCACCACCGGACGCACTCTGCGGATCAAGCGGCGCAAGGCACGGGTGCGGGATCAAGCGCCGACCGGCGGCGAGATCGAGCTGCTCGACCTCGAGTCGGCGATCCGCGACCTGCCGACCTGGTATCCGCTATTCGTCGGGCTACGCAACGGCATGCTGACCAGGCCGTCGTTTCTCTGGGCCGGCTGGGAGGGCCATTACCGTCGTTCCGATGGGGTCGCACATCTGGTGGTGCACCGAGGGCCCGACGGCGTCGACGGCTACGCCTCGTACCGGGTCGCGCGGGATGCCGGCACGACGGTGATGCACGTCGAGGACATGAACACCGCGTCGGACGAGGCGTTCGCCGACCTCTGGCGGTTCCTGGTGGGGGTGGACCTGGTCGACCGGATCGACGTGCCCTGCAGGCCGGTCGACGAACCGCTCGAGACGCTGTTCACCGACCCGAGGGCGTGTTCGGTCACCTGGTTGGGCGATGACCTGTGGCTGCGGCTGGTGGACGTGCGCGCGGCGCTGTCCGCACGAACATACGCCGGGGATGGTCAGGTGGTGCTCGAGGTGCGCGATGCTCTGCTGCCACAGAACTCGGGCAGGTACGTGGTGTCCGCGGCGGGGGCGACCACCACGGACCGGTCGGCTGCGCTGCGGATCGACGTCGACACCGCGGCCATGCTGTACCTGGGAACGTGGCGACCCTCGGCGCTGGTCGCAGCCGGCCGCGTCGAGGTGATCGACCCGCAAGCGGTCAAGGCACTGGACCGGCTGCTCGCGACGGCGACCCAACCCTGGTGCGGTACCTTCTTCTAGCGCGCCCCGTCGCGCCGTGAATAAGCAACACACAGGGAGCATTCGTGTTCGGACCACTGCCGCCGCACCACGGGTCGGCCGCGGGACGGGTGCGGGTCGCCGCTGCGGTGTCCGGGATCGGGATGGCTGCCCTGCTGGTGGCAGGCTGCCAGGCGGGAAACGGGACGAGCCCGTCGACGACGCCCAGTCCGAGCGCGGCCCCGGTGCCCACGACAACCACGACCACGGCAACTCCGACCACTACGCTGACTCCGCTACCGCGCACCTTCGACGAAGGGGCGGTGCAGGATGCCGTGCACAAGGTGCTGACCGAGAGCTACCAGATCGAAGACCTCGGAATGGTGATCTGTCCGGCTCATCAGCGGGTGAAGGCAGGGACGACCTTCGACTGCACGGCCACGATCGACGGTCAGGAGAAACGGGTCCCGATCAGGGTCACCAGCGAAAAGGGCCGCTACTCAGTTGGCTACCCCGAGTAGCGTTGAGGCGTGTTCACGCACCGCGTGCGAGCGCGACGAGCAGCCGATCGACCGGGCCACCGAGGTTCCATCGCTCCTTGAGCTCCGCGACGCGATCCGGATCCGCGGGTGCGGTTGGCACCGGGTCAGGCCGGGAGAATTCCACCGGCGCATCGGCCGCTACCCGCACCACGGTCGGGGCGACCGCGAGGTAGCCCGCCGCGGCCCGCAGCGAGGTGCGTGCCCGTACCGGAACGTCGGGGTGCTCGCTGCTCGCCGCCGCGATCAGGTCCGCGAGCGAACCGAAGCGGGTGATCAGCTTGGCCGCGGTCTTCTCGCCGATGCCGGGCACTCCAGGCAACCCGTCGGAAGGGTCCCCGCGCAGGATGGACATGTCCACGTACGCGTCGCCCGCGTTCGCCTCGGGCAGCGCGTAGCGGGCGGCGAGCTCTGCCGGACCAAGGACCTCTGCCTTGGCCCAGCCCTTGCCGACGTAGATAACCGACGCGGGCGTAGGGGAGTGCCGCACCAACTGGAAGAGGTCACGGTCACCGGTGATCACCTCAACCGGATGGGTGGATTCCCGCGCGGTCAGGGTGCCGATGACGTCGTCGGCCTCGAAACCGGCCGCCTCAGCGGTAGCGAGCCCGGCCGCTTCGAGCAGTTCCAGGATGATCGGGACCTGCGGGGTGAGCGTGTCGGGCACCTCCTCGATGTCCGGACCGGGCATCTCCTCGGCGACCCGGTGCGCCTTGTAGCTCGGAATCAGGTCGACCCGGAACTGCGGGCGCCAGTCGGCGTCGAGGCAGGCGACCAGCCGGCTCGGCCTGCGGTCGGTGAGGATCCGGGCCACCGTGTCGGCGAATCCGCGCACCGCGTTGACCGGCGTGCCGTCGGGCGCACGCAGGGAGTCGGGCAGTGCGAAGAAGGAACGGAAGTACAGGCTGGCTGAGTCCAGCAAGGCGATCGGCGCGGTCACGAGGGAGAGCTTGCCATGTCCCGGCTACGCCCGTCAGGCGTCCCGGCTACGCACTGTGTCGATCGGTCTCGCTCCGCTCGACGTGCACCTCGCTCCGCCGGGACGCGTCGGTGGTGGCAACGCCCGTCAGGCGTCCCGGCTACGCTCGGGACATGTCCCGGCGATCACTGCACACCCCGGCTCCCGACCCGGCTGACCTGCGCGCCCGCATCGGCCGGGCGCGCAAGGCCGCGGCCGCCGCGAGCACCGACGCCCTGCTCATCGCGCCCGGCTCTGACCTGCGCTATCTGCTCGGTCAGGCGGGTGGGTCCTTCGAGCGGCTGACCACCCTGATGATCCCGGCGGGCGATGCGACACCGGTGCTGGTGTTGCCCAAGCTGGAGGCACCCGGGTACGCGGACGTGCCCACCGAAGAACTGGGCGTCGAGATGGTCACCTGGGTGGACGGGGACGATCCATACCAGCTGGTCGCCGATCTCGTCGGCCGCGGCGGCACGCCTGCTCGGGTCGCGGTCAGTGACGCCACGATCGCTCTGCACGTGCTGAACCTGCGCACCGCTATCCCAGCAGCGGAGCAAGTACTGGCCGGTCCCATCATGCGCGAACTGCGGATGCGCAAGGACGCGGCGGAGATCGCGGCCCTGCGCACCGCGGGCGCGGCCATCGACCGGGTCCACGCGCGTGTCCCGGAGTTCCTCCGGGCAGGTCGAACCGAAGCCGAGGTGGGCGCTGACATCGCCGCGGCGATCGTCGAGGAGGGCCACACCGCGGCCGAGTTCGTCATCGTCGGCTCTGGTCCCAACGGCGCGAGCCCACACCACGATGTGTCCGATCGGATCATCCAGCGTGGTGACGTGGTGGTGGTGGACATCGGCGGGCCGATACCTGAGGGTTACAACTCCGACTGCACCCGCACGTACGCGGTGGGCGAACCGCGCGATGCCGACGTACGCTCCACCTATGCCGTGCTCCAGCAGGCGCAGCGGGCCGCGGTGGCAGCGGTCCGGCCCGGCGCTACGGCGCAGGAGATCGACGCGGCGGCCCGTGACCTGATCACGGCAGCCGGGTTCGGCGAATTCTTCATCCACCGCACCGGACACGGCATCGGGCTGGACGTGCACGAGGAGCCGTACCTGATGTCCGGAAACGACCTCCTCCTCGAGCCCGGTGTCGCGTTCAGCGTCGAGCCGGGCATCTACCAGGCAGGCCGTTGGGGTGCGCGCATCGAAGACATCGTGGTGGTCACCGCCGACGGCGTGGAAGCACTCAACCGCAGGCCGCACGAGCTGATGGTGGTTGACGCGTGAACGCCCCGTTGGAGGCACTCGATCAGGCCATCGCCCGCGAGCTCAACGCCAACGGCCGGAGCAGCTTCACCGATCTCGCCGAAAAGGTCGGACTGTCCGTCTCGGCCGTGCACCAGCGGGTGCGCAGGCTCGAACAGCGCGGGGTGATCAAGGGCTACTCGGCGCGCCTGGACGGCGAGCAGATCGGCCTGCCCTTGACAGCACTGATCTCGTTGACCCCGAATGATCCGGCGGCGCCGGACGACTATCCACAACGGCTCGCGCACATCCGGGAGATCGAGGCCTGCTACTCCGTCGCGGGCGACGAGTCGTACGTCCTGCTGGTCCGGGTGCCGTCGCCGCTGGGCCTCGAGGATCTGCTGCGCAGGATCCGTGAATCCGCGAAGGTCTCGACCCGGACCACGGTCGTGCTGTCCACGCCGTTCGAGGGTCGTCCCGCCGCGCTGTAGTGACGCGCTGGCGCAACACCGGTCTAGCGATCGAGCCGCCAACGTTTGGTGCGAAGGGCGCGGTCGCAGCCCGACGCGGACGGTCGCGGTGCAACAGGACGCTCAGCCGGTGGTAGGCAGCGAGCAGTGTGGCCGTCTCGGCTCGATCCTCGCTTACGGCGAGCGTGGCCACCAGCACATGCAACTGGGTTCGGGGTCTGAGGAAGAACCGGGAAGATTGAACGGTAAGCCCTTGATCGCTGGTCGCCGGCGGTGTCGGATTATGCGTCAGGTCGTTGGAGTTCTTGAGCGCCGATCAGGTTGCCGCGTTCGGGCGGTTTACGGGTGTGCCGTCGCCGACGGAGTTGGAATGCCGGCTCGCGCTGGCGCTGCGCATCCTGCACGGCAAACGCGGCCAGCTCTACCAGCCCTACCGGCAGGGCCAGGAAGACCAGCTCGGGGCACTCGGGCTGGTGTTGAACATGGTCGTGCTCTGGAATGCCCGCTACCTGAACGCGATCCTCAACCACCTGCGCGGCGAGGGCTACCCAGTCCACGACGACCTGTGACACCAGCCCGCGTCCGCATGTGGATCCACATCAGCGCCAGCTGCCGGTGTCTGGGTTGTCGCCGATGCGCGAGAGCACCCGTTGGCTGAACACCACGTCGTGCGGCAACTGCCTAAGCTCGGCCGCGTCGACAACGACTCCCTGCCGCTGGGCAATCTGCTGCAGGAAGGCCCAATGATCTGCTTCCATCTTTTCGTACGAGCGACCATCGGGTGGCTCATCTGGGCCGACCACTACGCGCGCGGTCTCTCGCATGTCTTCTACTGACGTCGTGTTCCAGCCACGCGACTCCCCCCACCCTCGGTCGTCCAGGAGCAGCACCCGGCTTCCGTCGTCGAGCTCTGCCTCGTGCCGCGCCGACACTGAGATGGTGCCAGCAGGTCCCTGATTGTCGACATCGACAAACGTCACTAGACGGGTCACAGCAGACATGTGCCTCTCGCGCTCGGAAGAAGAAGCTAAAGCCAGACCATACGCCCATCAGCGGCTGAGAAGTGAACATTCAGCGCCTGTCTACAGATCTCGCGGGCTCGGGAGTTCCGGATCCGCCGTGAGTAGTTCGGCGAGATTGAAGGTTGTTCAGCCGGAACTCACGGCCTGAACGCGGTTGAGCTCTCGGATTCCCGTGGGGGTGATCGTCTGGGGCGGCGTCGTTGCTCGGGGCCGACTAGTAGGGATGCTGAGTTATCCACCCCCCGTAGCACGGCCCGGGCCGGGGTGGGTGACGCGTCCAGCGCAGCCGGCGCAGCCATACGGACTAGCGTTGGCCGATTCGAAACGCTGCTGATCGACGGATAGTGCTGGTCTGTACCGCTCGAATGGCGGATGGTGATCTCGGCGGCTTCAGGCGGATGGTGACTGGTCTCTGCTGCAGTGGCAGAGCGGCCTGTGGGGGATGGGGCTCGGGGCGACGTTCGGGGACGCCCACCTGCGTTCGCATCAGGATACGGGCTGCATGAGGGTTATTCACGGCGGGCGATTTGACATTTCACGCGGCGTGTCGACATAAGCGGCGGCCCGTTTACTGAGAGAATTGGGTTAGCACACTCAACCTCGCAGAAACGGACCGCCTGCATGTATCATA
>JBOHER010000284.1:0-13738 GCA_050701115.1 Haloechinothrix sp.
GTGACGCATCTACTCCGCGCTTGGACAGCCAGTACAACGTCTCGTGCAGGGACTCGAGGTCGTCGGCGGACATGAGCCATTCTCGCGGATCGACCGAAGATCCCCCACGCGACACCGCCACAGTGCCCCGAACCGCCGCGGCGCGTGGCTGATGTGCGCACAGTCATGCACTCACCCGCTCGAAGATCGCCGCCAGCCCTTGGCCACCGCCGATGCACATCGTTTCCAGGCCGTAGCGGGCGTCGCGGCGATGCATCTCCCGCGCCATGGTGGCCAGGATCCGGGTGCCGGTGGCGCCGACCGGGTGGCCGAGGGAGATTCCGGATCCGTGCACGTTGAGCCGGTCGAAGTCGGCTTCCCCTAATCCCCATTCCCGGGTGCACGCGAGCACCTGGGCCGCGAAGGCCTCGTTCAGCTCGATCAAGTCCACATCGGATAGTTTCAGGCTGGCCTTTTCCAAGGCGGCGTTGGTAGCGGGGACCGGTCCGATGCCCATGATGTTCGGTGCCACCCCGGCCACGCCCCAGGACACCAGGCGCACGAGCGGGCGCAGGCCCAGTTCGGCTGCCCGATCGGGGTGGGTGACGATGCAGACCGCGGCGGCGTCGTTCTGACCGCTCGCGTTGCCCGCGGTGACGGTGGCGTCCGGGTCCTGCTTGCCGAGCACCGGACGCAGGGCGGCGAGGGTCTCCGGTGACGCGTCCGCGCGGGGATGCTCGTCGGTGTCGACGACGACCTCGGCCTTCTTGGCCCGGACGGGAACCGGGACGATCTCCTCAGCGAACAGCCCGGAGGACTGCGCGGCGACGGCCCGCTGATGCGAGGTCAGCGCCAGCCGGTCCTGTTCTGCCCTGCCGATGTCGTAGTCGCGACGCAGGTTCTCCGCGGTTTCCAGCATCCCGCCCGGGACGGGGTAGTTCTTCCCGCCCGCGGTGGCGCGGCCCCGCGCCAGACCGTCGTGCAGCGTGACGCCTTGGCCCTTGACACCCCAGCGCATGTCGGTGGCGTAGAACACGGCGTTGCTCATGCTTTCCGCGCCACCGGCGATGATCAACTCGCTTGCCCCGGTCTGCACCTGCATCGCCGCCTGCAGCACCGACTGCAGACCCGAGCCGCATCGGCGGTCGACCTGCATGCCCGGAACCTCGATCGGCAGACCCGCGTCGAGCGCGACGACCCGGCCGATGGCGGGTGCTTCACTGCTCGGATAGCAGTGTCCGAGGACGACGTCATCAACGGCAGCGGGACTGATGCCGGAGCGCTCCAGCAGGCCCCGCACCACGATCGCCCCGAGCTCGGCCGCGCTGAGACTCTTCAGGGAACCGCCGAACCTGCCGATCGGGGTGCGTAGGGGTTCACAGATCACTGCTTCACGCATTGCTGCTGCCTTTCTGGCTGGAGTCGAACTCGATGGTCAAGGTGGTGTGAGGGCATGCGTCGGGTCCGAACAGACCGAGGGTGACCGCGTCCGGTGTGGCTTCCTCGGCCCGCCGGAGTTGCGCGGGCTGGCCGCAGAACAGTGGTTTCCGGTTCCGGTGCCGCAGCCGGGCAACCCGTGCCGGGTGCTGTTCGAGGCGGAGGACCTCGGCGAGGGCGAGCGTCATCAACGGCCCGTGCACCACCAGGCCGGGATAGCCCTCGACCCGGGTGGCATAGGGCCAGTCGTAGTGAATCCGATGCGGATTCGACGTCGCCGCGGAGAACCGCATCAACAGCGTCGGGTCGGTGGCGAAACCCCACGTCCACTCACCGGCCCTGCGCAACGGCGCGCCGACCGGGGACAGGTCCGGGGCAGCCTCTATCGCCGACGCCTCCGTGGAGCCAACGGCACCGGCTTCCCGGTAGATGAAATCCTGGGTCTCCTCGACCGCTAGTGCTCCGTGTTCGTCGAACAGCCGGGATTCCACGACCACCACGACCAACCGGCCCGACCGGCCGTCCTTCTCGGTCACCGAGACCACAGTGGACTCGCGACGGACGGTGCTGCCGATGCTCAGGCCGGAATGGAACACCACCTCTCCCCCGGCGAACATCCGGCGGGGCAGATTGATCGGCGGCAGGAACGATCCGCGCGCCGGATGACCGTCCACATCGAGCGACGACGAGCGCGGCCAACGGGGCAGGGCAACCGAGTGCCACAACGGCGGCTGGTCGTCTCCGATCGCCGGGGCCGGGATGCCGTCGTCGAACAGCGCCGACAACGCCGCCACCGGGCCGAGCTGGACGGTCTCGGTGGTGGTGACCGTGTGGGGTTCCCAGCGCATCGCCGCTACATGAACCTTCCGCCAGTCACTTCCAGCACCGTGCCGGTCATGTAGGAGGAAAGGTCGGAGGCCAGGAACAGCGCGACCGAGGCAACCTCGTCGACTTCCCCCGGGCGCCGCATCGGGATCTCGGCCATCTTCTGATCCCACGCCGTCTGCGGCATCGCCTCGGTCATCGCGGACCGGATCAGGCCGGGCTGGATCGAGTTCACCCGCACCCCGTGGTGCGCCAGCTCCTTGGCCGCCGCCTTCGACAGTCCGACGATGCCTGCCTTCGCCGCCGAGTAGTTGGTCTGGCCGACCATGCCGACCTTGCCCGACAGCGAGGACAGGTTGACGATCACCCCGCTCTTCTGTTCCCGCATGATCGCCGCCGCCTTGCGGGTGCCGTTCCAGGTGCCCTTGAGGTGCACGTCGATCACCTGGTCGAACTGATCCTCGGTCATCGTGCGCATGGTGGCGTCCCGGGTGATCCCGGCGTTGTTGACCATCACGTCCAGCGAACCGAAACCCTCGACCGCAGCCTGCAGCAGCGCGTCCACATCGGACGAGCGCGTCACGTCGCACCGCACTGCCCTCGCCACAGCAGGTCCACCGAGTTCCTTGGCGGCCACTTCTGTCGCGTCGGAGTCCAGATCACCGAGCACCACCCGGGCGCCCTCGGCGACGAACAGGTCCGCGATCGCGTAGCCGATGCCCTGTGCCCCGCCGGTGATCACGGCCGTCTTGCCTGCCAGTAGTGCCATAGTCGATCAACCTCCGTTCTTCTTGTCGCGCGCGATCAGCTGCGCCGCGATCACGTTGCGTTGGATCTCGTTGGTGCCCTCACCCAGGATCATCAGCGGAGCGTCCCGGAAGTAGCGCTCGACCTCGAACTCCTTGGAAAAGCCATACCCGCCGTGCACCCGCATCGCGTCCAGGGCCACCTGCATCGCGGCCTCCGAGGCGAACAGCTTCGCCATGCCTGCCTCCATGTCCGCCCGGCGGCCTTCGTCCAGCCGCTCCGCCGCGTCGAGCGTCATCAGCCGAGCCGCCCGGACCTTCGTCGCCATGTCTGCCAGCAGGTTGCCCACCGATTGGTGCTGCCAGATCGGCTGACCGAACGACTCCCGCTCCTGCGCGTAGCGCACCGCATCGTCCAGCGCGGCCTGAGCGACCCCGACCGCACGGGCAGCCACCTGGATCCGGCCGACCTCGAGCCCCCGCATCATCTGCCCCCAGCCCTGGTCGGGCTCGCCGCCCAGAACGGCGGAGAAGGGCACCCGCATCCGGTCGAAGACGAGCTCGCACGCCTCCACCCCGCGGTAGCCGAGCTTGGGCAGGTTCTTCGAGATGAGCAGGCCGTCGCCGGGCTCCACGAGGAGCACGCTCATGCCCTTGTGCGCGGGCTTGGCATCCCGATCGGTCACACACAGCAGACCGATCAGACCCGAGTGCCGGGCGTTGGAGATCCACGTCTTCGACCCGGTGATCAGCAGGTCGTCGCCCTCGCCCACCGCATGCGTGCGCATCGCCTGCAGGTCACTGCCCCCGCCCGGTTCGGTGAGCGCCATCGTGGCCCGGATCGTCCCGTCCGCCATCCGCGGCAGATAGCGGTCCCGCTGCTCCAGGGTGCCGAACGTCTTGATCAGGTAGGTGATCACCGAATGACCGCCGATCGCGCCGGCCAGGCTCATCCAGCCCCGAGCGAGTTCCTCGGTGACCCGGGCGAAGCACGCGGTGCTCACGTCCACGCCGCCGTACTCCGCGGGTGCCAGCAGGCCGAAGAACCCGAGCTTGCGCATCTCCTCGATGAACTCCGCCGGATAGATGTCCTCCGACTCGTAGTCCCGCACCCGTGACCGGACCCGCTCATCGACGAACTCGCTGACCAGCGCGACGATCTCCCGCTCGTCGTCGTTCAATTCGCTCATGACTGTCCTCCGCTATCCGGTGTCTTCTGCCCGCAGAATCCGGTGTGCCCGGTCCACCACGGGCTTGTCGATCATCTGTCCATTGAGGACGGCAACGCCTTCGGTCCCCGCGGTGTCGACAACCGACCTCGCCCAGTGCACCTCGTCATCGGTGGGACGCAGCGCTTCCTCCGCGACAGCGACCTGACGGGGATGGATACACAGCTTGCCCGTGAAGCCGAGCCGACGAGCGTGTTCGACGTCATCGCGCACCACATCCGCGTCGTGCACGTCGCCAGTCACCCCGTCCACCGGCGGGGCGATGCCCGCAGCCCCCGAGGCGAGCACCAGGGCGCTGCGGGAGGAAGCCATGGCCAGCTGATCACCAGGTGCCACGCCGAGTTGTGCGGCCAGATCGAAACTGCCGAAGGCCAGCCGCTGCACTCCCGGCGCCGACGCGATCGCCCGTGCGCCGAGGACACCGGCGGCGGTCTCGATCAGCGCGATCACGCACGACGACGCGGTCAGGCGCCCGGCGAGCTCGCGAAGCTGCTCTACGTCCTCGGCCTTGGGCACCATCACCGCGCAGTCGTGCCCGGCGATCGCCCGCATGTCCTCGTCGTAGCACTCGGTTCCCGGTGCGTTGATCCGCACCGCACACCGATGGCCTGCGGCCAACCACTCGGCCACGTGCGACCGGGCGGCGGCCTTGTCCGCGGCCGCAACCGCGTCCTCGAGATCGAGGACTACGAGCCCCGGCGCAGCCTCGTGCGCCCTGGCGAACCGATCCGGTCGGTTGCCCGGCGCGAACAGCAGGGTCCGCGCGTCCCGGACCTGCGCGACTAGCGATGTCATGCCACATCCCTGGTGTAGGTTCGGAGAACTCCCCGGTCTCGCAGCACCTTGATGTCCGATGTGGACAGTCCGAGCTCCTCGTGCAGGACATCGCCGGTGTGCTGGCCCACCAGGGGTGACGCCTTCGGCAACGACTGCTGACCGTCCATGACTACGGGCGATCCGGGCGCCAGATGGCTACCGACACCCGGCTGACACACCTCGGACAGCAACGGGTTCTCGCGCAGCCGCGCGTCGTCGGCGGCGAGGTCGGTGAAGCTCTGATACTTCGACCACAGCACTCGGGTGGGGCGCAGCGCCTCCTCCGCCTCGGCCAGGGTGTGCGTCTCGAACCAACGGGCGAGCAGCCCGCCGAGCACCGCGCGATGCCGGTACCGTTCGTGCTCCGCATCGAAATCGGCGCCGAGGGCGGTCGCCATCGCGGACACCACGTCGGTCAGACCGGTCGCGGCGAGCAGGTCGCGCCACTGTCGGGCCGTGAGGGCCACGACCATCAGCCGCTCGCCGTCTGCGGTGGTGAAATCACGGCCGAAGCTGCCGTAGACGTAGTTGCCGCTGCGCTCCCGCGGGGCGCTCTTCAACTGCGCCTCGGCGAGATAGCCGAGGTTCCCGGCGGTCGCCATGGCGACGTCCTCGAGCGCCACCCGCACCTGCTGCCCCTCGCCGGTCACCAGCCGGTGCCGTTCCGCGGCCAGCAGACCGACCGCGAGATAGAGCCCGGCCGCGATGTCCCAGGCAGGCATCAGGTGGTTCACCGGCTGGGTCGAGTTCTCCGGACCGGTCAGCAGGGGGAACCCGGTGGCCGCCTGGACGGTGTAGTCCACCGCGGTTCCGCCGTCCCGGCGACCGGTGAGTTGGACGTGGATCAGGTCGGGACGGCTGGCGCGCAACGTCTCGAAGGTCAGGTCGGGATACCGCTCGGAGTTGCTCACCACGATCCCGCCGCGACGTCCCCCGCTGACGATCAGGTCACCGACGAGCTTCCGGCCGCGCTCGGAGGAAAAGTCCACCTCGATGGCGCGCTTGCCCTTGTTCAGTCCCGACCAGTAGAGGCTCGTGCCGCTCTCGGCCAGCGGCCAACGGGTGCGGTCGGCGGCCCCGCCGATGGGCTCGACCCGGATGACATCAGCACCCAGCTGGGCCAAGGTCATGCCGCACAACGGGGTAGCGACATAGCTCGAGGTCTCGATGATCCGCATGCCCTGCAGGGGTTTCGAGCGCTGCGCGTGGACTGTGTCGTCTGTCTGCCGCACGTGCCCTCACCTCCATTCTCCGTATTTCGTCACTCTGCCCCCCGGATCTATATGTGTCCAATACCTATTTCGCAGCCATTATTTTCCTAGTCGCATAAGACGCGTTGGGCCGCACTGCTGTCAGACGGTAGCCGCGGGCAGGTCCTCGACCGGAGGTGCCGGAGGGCCCACGAACGTGAGAAAGAACGTGGCGGCGGCCATGATCGGCGGGCCTGCATACACCAAGTACAGGTTTCCGATGGGGTAGGTGACAGCCACCCACGCATAGCCCACAGCAAGACCGGTAAAACGCATCATGTTGTGAATACCCAACGCCGAGCCAAGGGCTGCCGCGGGAGAGCGCATCAACCCTAGTGCTGCGCTGCTCTGGACGGCGCCAATACCGCATCCGATGACGACCAAGGTCGCGGCAATCCCGACGATGCGGGACCCGGACCAGGTATCCGAACTCGCCAGCGCAAGCAGCAGCGGGCCTGCGACCAGGGTTATCAAGCCGCAGTGCAGCACGCGACGAGGCGTGAACCGTTCGGCGATCCGAGACGAGATGGGCGCGAACAGTGCCATGGATGCCGCCAGGGCAAAGGTGATGGCGCCGATCACACCGGGGCGTAGACCCACCTCTTGTCCCAGAAAGAGCGGAACCGTGACGACGACGACGCCCAGCGCCGACATCACCGACGCGGCGGCAGCGGTGCTGCGCAGGTAGCGCACTTCAATGAGTAGCTTGGGATCGACCAGCGCGCGCGGGTTGCTTCGGGACAGCTGGCCGTAGAGCAGTAACAACGCCAACCCAACGACGATCAGACCGATCTGGAGAAGATGCGGGACCCCTTGGCCGGCCAACGTGAATGCCCAGACCAAGGAGCCCACCCCGACGATCAGCGACGCCATCCCGGAGGCATGCATCGGGGGCCGGCTGGCGGCGACGGTGGGCACGAAACGACCGAGCAGCAGAATCATCACTGCACTGAGCGCGGCATGCGCCAGGAAGATCCCCCGCCAGCCGAAGGTGTCGGCGATGAGTCCACCCAACGGGGGGCCCACGGCCTGCCCTACGCCGATCGCCGACGCCCAGGCCGCCATGACGCGGCCACGTTGCCGGGTCCAGAATGCGCCCAGCGTCTGTTGCACGGCGGGAGGAATGGCTGAGCACGCGAAGCCCTGGCAGGCACGCATGACGACCAGGATCCAGAGGTTGGGACTGACGGAGGCACCGACCTGGGCCAGCACCATGAGCGCCAGGGACGCGAGCAGGAACCGCTTGGGCCCATACCGCTCGCACATCCAGCCGGCCGCCGGTGCGAACAGCACCATGGCGATCGTGAACGCACTTACGGCGAACACGATCTCACTCGACGTCGCACCCAGGTCACGGGCAATGGTGTTGATGGGTGCGCTGATGATGTTGCTCGACAGTGTGCCCAACGTCGTCGTGCCGAGAAGTGCGCAGTAGGCGACCCTGCCCGGCTGGTTCACCGGAGCGGACATCAGCGCAGGTAGAGGCGGACGGTATCGATCTCCTCTCTGAGCAGGCGGACGTCCTCCTCGGTGGGCCGAGGAGTTTCCCTCAGGTCCTCGGAGACCTTCAAGTCCCAACCGGTGGCCCGTTTCGCCTCCTCGACGGAGATTCCGGGGTGCACGCTCGCGAGCATGAGCTCGCCGAACTTGTCGGTTCGTCGCAACACCCCCAGGGGCGTGATGAGCGTGGACACGCCGAACCCGGGCGGCATTGCGGCGCGCGTGTCCTGGCGCGCACGGACGGGACTGGGTGAGGTGCAGAAGTCGAGCTCTGCGGGCAACGAACCCGGATCGTGGCGTCGCAGCACCACGATGATCTCTCCGGCATTGGGCATGATCTCGGCTGCTCCGCCTGCGCCGGGAAGGCGAACGGTTGGCTTGTCCCATGGTCCGATGAACGACGTGTTGAGGCTGCCGTAGCGGTCGACCTGCGCGGCTCCGAGGAAGCCGACGTCCACATTGCCGCCCTGCAGGACATAGCCGAAGAGCGCCTGCATGTTCAGCACCGACGTGGCCCCGGAGACGAGGACGAAGTCGGCAATGCCCTCCGCCATGGCCTCCGGGTGCGCTCCGCAGACACCGGACTCGTACACGAGCTCCAAGTGCGGGTTGACCGTACGTCTTGCCAGGTCGACGGCCAGCGTGGGCAGGCCGACTCCCGCGAACACTCTTCGTTTTCCGGTCAGCTCTCGAGCAGCGATGGTCGCCAAGAACTCGGTACTCGAGGGAGCCACCGTCGACGCTTGCTCCACAGCGGTCACGCCAGCCGCCTTCCGTAATCAACCTGCCCCGACATCCGCTCGCCCACAGTGATCGTTTGCCAGTACTCCTCCCCCAGCTTGTCCAGGTAGGCCGTGCGGTCGGGCACCGCGTGCACCCATTCCTTGAGCCACATCTGCAGCCGGGCGCTGTCCTTACTGATCGCTGTCCACTCCCGGTAGAACCGTCCGTCCCGGTCGTAGTAGCCCTGGGCATAGGACGGGTGGGCTCCCCTGGGGCAGTGCACGACCGCGTCAACAGCGTGGGCGGGGATCAGCGTTCGGTTGGGATCGCTTCTGATCGTCTCCTCATCCACCACTTCCTCCACCAGGACGATCGCGCGCTCGGCCGCATAGACCGCTTCCTGCTGGGCACCCACGATCCCCCAGATCTGCACGTTGCCGAACCGGTCGGCGCGCTGGGCATGGATGATGGTGACGTCTGGCTTCAACGGGGGAACGACGTAGACTGCGCCGTCGCCGTAGGGATCGTCCACAAGCCGGATGCGGGGGTTCAGCTTCGGAAGGTCACTGCCCGCGTAGGACCGCAGCGGGAAGAACGGGAGCCCGGACGCCCCGGCCTGATAGCGGCAGAGCATTCCATAGTGGCTGTACTCCTCCACGTCCAGCCGAGCAGGCTCATGCAGCTCCACCCGACGCCGAATCTCGTGCAGGGATCCGGCCGATCCACTGGCGAAGAACGATGCGACCAGTTTCGACACGCAGCCTGCGGCGATCAACTGGTCCGCGATGATGTCCGGCGTCATGCGGCACAACGTCAGGTCTCGGACCCGTTGCCGAATGATCTCGTGACCAGCTGCGAAAGGGATGAGATGGGAGAACCCCTCCAGAGCAACCGTCATCCCGTCCGAGACGTAGTTGTCGATCGCCTCACTTAGTCCGACAACTTTGTCGACCTTCACCGGCCACCCCCGACGACGCCGGCTTCAGTCACATCGGCGTACTCACGTCTGACGATCCCTGCGCGGTCCGCTGTAGCGGCAGCGGTTGCACCTGCGGGCGCGAAGAACAGCGTGATCAGGACAAGACCCACCGCCACGGCGAGACCGATAAGGCTGCTGATCGTCTCGGGGGCCAGCATGGCAAAGCCCGCGCACAACCCCACCACCCTCGCGGCCCAGTGCATGCGCCGGTCGACCCCGATGATCCATCCTTCAAAGCTGCACGCCATCATCACCACACCCAGGATGGCCATGCCGAACATGAACGCAATCTCCGTAAGGCCGGCTTGGCCGACCAGTGCGGGGTTGAGCGCGAAGCAGAACGGGATGACGTACTTCACCATCCCCAGGCGCATTGCGGTCAGGCTGGTTTGCATGGGCCGCGTCCCCGCGATTCCCGCCGCCGCGAAGGATGCCAGCGCCACCGGGGGGGTGATGTAGGAGATCGTGGCCCAGTAGATGACGAACAGGTGCGCCGCGATGGGATTGACTCCGAGGTCGACCAGCGCGGGTGCCATGACGATGGCCAGGAAGACGTAGACCGCGGAGACCGTCATGCCCATGCCCAGGATGAACGAGGTGACCGCGCCTGCGGCGAGAATGAGGAGGACGTTGTCTCCGACCAGCGAAACCAGTTCCCGGGCCAGGGAAAGCGACACCCCTGACATCGACAAGCCGCCGACGATCAAGCCGACACCCGCGATGATGCCCAGGATCTCCGCGATGGTCTTACCCGCGGCGAAGAGCATGTCGACGAACCCGCGCGGTGTCAGTCGTTCGGTTCGTCTGCAGAACGCGACCACGATCAGGACCGCGACGATGATGAACGGTGCCTGTGACTCCTTCTTGTAGATCACCAGGAGGATCAGCAGACCCGACAATGCCAGGAGGTAGGGCCAACCGGCCACAATCACCGGCACGGCGCGAGGCAGCAGTGCTCGGGGCGTCCCGCTGAGCTTCGACTTCGCCGAGTAGGCATCGATCTGCGTGTAGATGCCGAGGTAGTAGAGAACCGCCGGGATCGCCGCCGCCAGAGCGACCTCGCTGTAGGGAACTCCGACGAACGAGACCATCAGGAAGGCCGCGGTGCCCATGATCGGCGGCGTGATCGACCCACCGGACGAGGCCGTCGCCTCCACACCCGCTGCGTACCGGCCCGGGAACCCGGAACTCTTCATCGCCGGAATGGTCATCGGGCCGGTCGTCAGCACATTGGACACCGCGCTTCCGCTCATCATGCCCATCGATGCGGAGCTGATGACCGCTACCTTGGCGGACCCGCCCCGGGCGTGCCCGAACAGGGACTGTGCGAGCTGGTAGAAGAAACGTGCGCCACCCGTGTGCTGCAGCACGACACCGAAGAGCAGGAATCCGATGAGGATGCTCGCGGCTGTTTGCAACGGGAGGCCGAGAACGCTGTCCACACCCATGGCGTGCATCCGGGCTGTGCTCAGTAAGTCGAACTCGATGCCTTGCAGAAAGCCGATGGGGATGCGACCGGCGAACAGGGGATAGATCGAGAACACCAGGGCGATCACCGTCACGGCGAGCCCGGCGGCCCGACGTAGCGCCTCGAGAACCAACGCCCATTCGAGCAGGCTGAAAGCCACGGCAACCGGTGGCCCGGCGTAGTCCCACCCGAAGTTGATGACGTTCTCGGCGTTGTACGCGAAGTAGACGTTCACCACGATCGTCGCGGCGAACAGCAGTACGTCGTACCACGCGATCTTCTTCTTCGACCCCTTGTGCGCCGGAAAGATCAAGAAGACCAGCGGGAGAAAGATCGCCAGGATGAGGTACAGGAACTGAGGCTTCAGCAGGGAACCGCCGAACGGATTCCAGAAGAAGACCTGACTCACCGTCAGGAGCAGCCCCAGCACCGTGAAGACAACGACGACCGTTCTCCAGAAGGCGTTGCACCGACCGTTCGTTTCCGATGATCCTCTCGCAGGGCGCTGCGGCTCACCTAACGGGGGCTCACTCATCGGCAAGGTTCCGCTCCTTCCAGGTGGTCCATGCCGGTGCGACGTTGTCGCCTTGGGCGCCTTGGATGAATTCCTGCCACCCGTTTCGGAGTGCTTCGCCTCGCTTGATCAGCTCGCTGTTGCGAGCCGCGAACTCATCGGTCCATTCGTTGTTCTCCTGCAGGAACCGGACCAGGCCAGGATGGAAGGGGACCTGACGAGGCGCGGTCTGCGCCACGTCAAGACTCCAGTCCGGAGTGGTGGCGGTGGTCCCCCGGTAACTGTCGTAGTTGTCATGGATGGCCTTGACGGTCTCGTACACGAGCGTCTCGTCCGTGTCCGCGTACGTCATGATCGGCACGGTGTAGATCAGTCCCTTGGCGGTTTCGCCCTTCTCCTGGCCGGGTGCCCCGCCGAACTCCCCGATCTCGGTCGAGGGGGCGATGTCCTTGACAGCACCGACTTTCTCCGCGGAGTCGTCGTCCATGCTCAGCCATCGCACCGGGAACGCGCTCTCCAGCTCGTAGAGCGACGATCCGTAAACCTGCTGGAACAGGACATCGATCTTGCCCGCCTTGAGCGCGTCGGGCTGTTCGCTGTACCCCAGCTGCACCGGCTCCACGTCGTCCCAGGTGAGTCCCCCGTAGGCGAGAAACGCCTCCAGCTTGTTGTTCACCGAGGGATTCGCGGTGATGCGCGGAAACCTCTTGCCACGCAGGTCTTCGAACGACTTGATGCCGGAATCGTCGCGAACAAGCAGGCCATGGGGTGCCACCGGTGCCCACACCACACGAACGTCTTGCGGACCCCATTCCTTGGTGGCGAAATCGTAGTCGCCCTCGAAGGAGAAGATGTACTCGTCACCGGTGCGAGCCATATGTGCTTGACCGCTGCGCACGGGGGTCAGGCGACCAACAGCCGTGTCCGAGGTGATGATGCGGATCCTCGTGCCAACGTTCGAGGTGACGGCATCGGCAACGGCGGCCAGGTCGGCGTAGGTCGCGGTGCCGGTGCCATACGTACTCCACACCAGTTGGTTCGGCATCCCTCCGCCGGAACCACCGGCAGAGCTTCCACAGGCCGCGAGAGCGGCGGCCGACGCGAGAGCGACACCGGCCTTGACAATGTGCTTTCTCATTGCGTGGTTTCCTCAGTTAGGTCCAACGGAACCTGGGCAGGTGCTTCACGCTGGGCGTTTCGACCTGGCGGTTATGTCCCAGGTCACTCTGCCGCCCGGATCTAGATAAATCCAATACTTTGTAGTGCAGGGATTATTGCCCTAGGCGCATCAATGGCGGTGAAGCCCCGGAGTCGGCAGCGCGATCTCGGAGGCTCTGAGTACCTCTCGCAGGGCCAGGCTGTTGCCGGGCGTGCGCTCCGCCCTGTTCGACTAGAAAGCGGTCCATGACCGTGGGCGCGGACGGTGTCCGCGTATGCACGCGACGCGGTGGCGGGCTTCATCGGCGGCGTCGGTGCTTGTCTGCCATTTGCTGAGGGCGAAGCACACCCACCGGAACGGCAACATTACCTTGCCATGCATCCCCATGGATTGTCGCTGGGTCGGTTTTGAATAGCGCTCACAGATCTCGCTGGTTATTGGGGCCCCCCGCGCCCGACACTCCGAGAACCTATGTCGAACATACATTCGCGCTGTGGTAAAATCAGTGGCGTGACGGCAACCATTGACCTGGCGTTCCCGAACCGCTTCGGCGGTCCGGTTGAGGTGTCGGGTGTGCTGTCGATGATGTGGTCGGCGGATGCGGAGTCCGTCTGGCGGCCCGAGGGCATCCTGGGACTGGAGGGCGTTGATTGGGCGCATTTCGGCGTCGATCACGTGGTTGAGTTGATCTCCGCGTCGCAGGCGCTGGTCGCCCGGGTGCAGGCGGTGCAGCTCCAAGCCGTAGAAGAACTTCGGCAGCGGCGTGGGGATGACCGGGACACCGGGGACGAGGTCGCCTTCGCCCTGTCGGTGTCCAAGCACACCGGAGACAAGCAGGTGCACCTCGCCAAGGATCTGACCGCCCGGTTCCCGAAGGTGCTTGCGGCGATGGGGCGCGGCGAACTGGACTCCTACAAGGCCTCCCGGATCAGCCAGACCGCGCTGCCGCTGCCGGACGAACAGGCCCGCGAGTTGGACGCGCACATGGACTCCCGGGTCGCGGGGCGGGACGCCACCGCGATCCAGCAATCCGCGCGGCACAAGGTCGACGCCCTCGACCCGGACGGCGCGGCCCGCCGCGCCGAGCGGCGCCGCAAAGACCGCAAGGTCGAG
>JBOHER010000285.1:0-3287 GCA_050701115.1 Haloechinothrix sp.
CCATGACCTTGGTAGCGAATCCGCACGCCTCCTCTTTGGTGCCCTCGCGCAGGACTACGACCAGGAACGCGTGCGATTCCTCGGTGACCTGCATGGAGATGGCACAGTCGTTCTCGGTGTGCTTGAACTTGACCAACACGGCCGGGCGGCCGTTGACCGCGCCGTCGAAGACCTCGCTCGGGTCCGCCTGCACCTCGTCGTACCGGGCACCCGAATCGAGGACGAACCCTACGTGGGTGGACCGCTTCCTGTGCACATCGCAGCCCTTCTCCCCAACGACGGTCGAGACCCGCCCAGCGGGAAGGTCCTCGCCCCCCAGTGCCTTGTCGAGGATCTCGCAACGGTCGATACCGGCGAACGGTTCCGCTCCGGCTGGCGGCGCCCCGGTGGTCGTGTTTGGACCAGGCTGGTTTGTCACCGGAGACGCCTGTCCACCCTCGTCAGAGCATCCCGTCAACATCAGGGTGGCCAGCGCGGCGAGGGCTGGCAGGCGCGTCAATCGCATCCCGGGTGTCCCTGTCATGCCAGCTTGAACGACTTGAACGAGATGTCGTTCTCGGACTCGGCCTCGTCGTAGTTCCTGCGCGCGATCACCAGCGCTTCCTTCATCGTCTGGTAGCCCTCGGCCATCAGCTCGAAATTCGGGATCAGGGCACGCTCGTCACCGTTGGCCACCTTGACGTTGTACTCGGCGATCTTGCGCGCGTACTCGTTCGACCCCATCCGAGCCGGTTGGGCGAGGATTCGAAGATTAAACTGCTGCTCGTCCCAGCCGTCCAGGAACATGTCGCACACCTTGGTGAACGCCTTCATGGCGTCTTCGTTCACCGCGAACTTGCCTTGCTTGGCCAGCTCCTTGAACTGCGTCGCACCCTCGTGGAACCGGTCCACGCTGGCCGAGTCGAAGCCGCTGACGTCCTCCATCCCGGCGCCCGCACCGATGCGCGACCCTCCCGGGGCTGTTGCTGCCCTCGACTCGTCGCTGAACCCGGTATCCCCTGCCATCGTCCCCGCCTTCCCCGCCGCGGTCACTGTCAGTGACCGATGCCTGCGATCGCGTAAACACGATACCGTTCCCGCCACGTCCACACTGGCGTTCCGTGGAAAGTCGCAAGTGACTTACCCCTCAACCCTGATCGCGGCGCCAGAAGGACACTTCCTCGTGCAGCCAGCGTCGGATGTCGGACCCGTCGGACGGGATGAACTCCAACCGGCGCTTGCCGCCGGACACCGGCTCGTCGGTCACCACGTACCGGCCGCCCTCGGTGTCGAAGAACTGCATCGTTCCGACGTGCCGCATCCTGCCTTGCTCACGCAGATGCAGTTCATACCCGCCGAAGAGCACGACCGGCCACTGGGCGAACGCCCGCAACCCTTCGCTATCTCGGTGAGCCTCCGCGCGCGCTTGTTCAGCGACCGTGGGCAACTCGCCATCGCCACTCGAAGCCCGCTGTGCACCCCGCACGATCTCGCTGTGCCGCCTGACCGGGACCGGCCCCAGTTGCGGCATCATCCCGGTCACGTACTCGATCAGCCGGTCCGGCTGCATGAGCTCAAACCGGATCCGTTCACCGTCCTGCTGCGAAAACACGCCAAGGTGGCGGTTGGCGGCGGCCCGGTACAACACGCGCGGCGGATCGAAATCCTGATCGGCTCGCACCACGACCAGCACCTCCGGCGCGGACCATACCCGCAGCGCACTCTCCACGTCGTCGTTGAGACGCTCACCGTCGAGCAAACCATCAGCCCGCAGGCCGGACCAGACCTGCTCCACATAGACGCGCCGCTCGTCGGTCGTCTTGCCGACGTGCTGCGGCACAAAGGGCTGCCAGCTCCGTCGCAGGCTCAGGTGATCGGCGAGGACTTCGATAGCAGCCGCCTCCACCGAGAACTCCATCGGCACCGCTGATGTCTCCTCTGCTCGCCGTCCGACACCGTGGACAACCTTATGCAACGAGCTGACGCGGCGCGGGGTGGGTTCAGCGATGAACCAAACGCAGCTTCAGCCGACGCGTTGACCGAGGCGTTCCTGTGGTCGCAGCTGCGCACGGTGACCAAGACCGCCACGGTGTCGCTGCACGGCAACATCTACCACATACACCCGAAGGCCCGCCCGGAGACACCCGAACCCGCCCCGGCGCCGGCCACCGGCATCGCCTACCTGCACCTGGTCGCCGACGCCCACCGGCAGCGCGTCGCCGACGACGAACGCATCGGCTTCCACGCGCTCTACCCGGCCGCACCCGAGCAGATTCGACGTTGCACTATCCACTCAGCGACTGGGCCACCAACTGCCCGGAGTACAAGGTCACGGCAGTCCAGGTCACGCTCGGGTCGCGCACGACGGACGGCGCCGCGCCCGACCAGGTGACCGCGCTGCCCGGATCGCCCAGCACATCCGGATGTTCTGGGAACCGCGGATGCGCGAGCAGCTGAGCCGACAGGTGGCCGACGCCGGCGCCGACTGCGACACCTGCGTCGCGCAGGCGGTGGACCTGCTCGACCTCGAGCGCGCGGCGAGCTAACGCGCCGGGGCCTGCAGGCGCTCGGCCCCGGCGTACACGTTCATCGAGGTGCCGCGGAGGAAGCCGACCAAGGTCAGGCCGTTCTCCTCGGCCAGGTCGACCGCAAGCGACGACGGGGCGGAGACTGCTACGAGCATGGGGATCCCGGCCATGACCGCCTTCTGCACGAGCTCGAACGAGGCCCGGCCACTCACCATCAGGATCGACTGCCGCAGCGGGACAAGCCCCGACAGCAAGGCGTTTCCGACGACCTTGTCCACGGCGTTGTGACGCCCCACGTCCTCGCGTAGGCACTGCAACTCACCGTCGGCCGAGAACAGCCCGGAGGCGTGCAGGCTGGCCTTGCCGCACAGTCCGCACGAGGACGTGGTGTATACGTTCCGCTCCAGGGAAGCGTCCGGCACCGGCACGTTCGGTGTCAGGGTGACGTCGACGACGTTGTAGGTGCCGCCGCCGTCCGCAGCGGCGCCGGCGCAGTACCGGGCGCGCACGAAGTTTCCTGCGACGCCGATGAAGACCTTCGCCTGTCGGTCGCGCATGGCGCGGATCGCGTTGACCGAGTCGAAGCCGTGCTCGGTGGGCGGGGTGAACTCGAACTCGTTGCCCAGCGCGTCCATGAACTGTTGCGGCATCTGCTCCCAGATGCCCATGGTTCGGTCTCCCTGAACGTTGCTGTGGCCACGCACCGGGCAGACGCCCGCGCCCTGCCGGCCGATGTTGCCGCGCAGGAGCAGGAAGTTGACCACCTCTCTGATGGTGGGG
>JBOHER010000286.1:0-14083 GCA_050701115.1 Haloechinothrix sp.
GGTTGCGCAGCGCCTGCTGGCCATGGCCGCCGGCATCTGGCACAACTGGACCATCGGCGTGACCAGCAAACGGTCGCTGATCGCCTTCGATCACTGAACGTCAACTTCACGGAATCATTCGTCTAGACTTTGCAGCCGGTGAGAGCGGCACCGCGGTAGTTTCTTCACTTCAGCTCGGAGGGCGCACAGGCATGCACACGGCTCCGGTGCTCGCGGTCGTGGTGTGCCATGACGGTGAAGCCTGGTTACCGCTCGCGCTCTCGGCGCTACGGCGCAGTACGGTGCGCCCGCATCGCGTCATCGCGGTGGACACCGGCTCGACCGATCGCACCGCCATCCTGCTCGCCGATGCGCAGTCCGGCGAGAACCGGATTCTCGATGATGTGCTCACCCTGACGGCAGGCACCGGGTTCGCCGAAGCCGTCGCGGCCGGGGTGGAGCACGCCACCGCGCGGTTCGACGATGCCGGGGACTGGCTCTGGCTGCTGCACGACGACTGCGCACCGGAAGCCGATTGCCTTGCCACCCTGCTCAACGCCGCGGCGGCCGCGCCGTCCGCGGGTGTGCTCGGTCCGCTCGCTGTCGACTGGGCCGATCCGCGGCTGATCGTGGAAGCGGGCCTGTCCACCGACGCCTCCGGCCACCGCCGCTCCGATGCCGGCATCGGCGAGCGCAGCAGGCCGGGGCGGGCGGACCAGGATCACGGACGCGCTGAGCAGAGCACCGAGGTGCTCGCCATGCCCAGCGCCGGATCGCTCATCCAGCGGGAGTTGTGGGACACCCTCGGTGGGTTCGATGACGAGTTCGCGCTGTGCCGGGAAGATCTCGACTTCGGGTGGCGCGCCAACGTCGCAGGCCGGACCGTGCTCTGCGTGCCCCGGGCCCGGATCCGCCATGTGCGGGCCGCCGGCAGCGGGCAGCGGGTAGCGGGCGCGCTGCGCGATGGCGGCGTCATCCCGGATTCGGTGGCCGCTGCCGACCGCGCCTACGGCCTGCGCACGTTCCTGGTCAACTGTTCCGGCCTGTCCTTCGTGCTGGGCGTGCCGAGACTGACGGTGCTGTCCGTGTTACGGGGCGTCGGCTTCGCGCTGATCAAGGAAGGCATGCGGGCCAGGGCGGAGTTCACCGCGGTTCGCTACCTGCTCGGCGGGCATGGGGGCCTCCGTGCTGCCCGTGCGGAACGGGCCGGGCTGCGCGCGCAGGCGGCTCGGTCGCGGCGGACAGGACCAGCGAAATACCGGCGTAACGGCGGCGTGCGCGGTCTGTTCATCGGCAGGCCAACCCGACTACGGCATGCCATGCGGGCAGGCGTGCTGCACCTGGTGCGGCGCGGGGTCGCGACTGAGGCCGCGCTCGGCCGGTTGCCCGAGTCCGCAGGCGTGCAGTCCGCATGGGTGCCGCCGGAGGCGATGCGTGCGCGCCGCGGTGCGCCCGCGATCGCCTCCGCCCAGGCGCGCGCCGTGGTCGCGGTGCCCGTCCACGAGGATGCGGTCGAAGCGTCCACGGCCACCGACACCGAGGTGGCAGTGGGCGATGCTGCGCGGCCTGCGGAGGCGCCAGCGGTCCGCCGGCCCGCCCCGAGGACCGCGGGCGGTGCGGCCGCACCATCCGGCTTGGTGTTCGTCGAGGTCAGCCGCAGGCGCATCCTGGCGGCGACCTTGTTCGCACCACCGGTACTGCTGGTGCTCGCGTTGACCGCCCTTGCCATGGTGGTCAACGGAGGCAGGCTCGGGCTGGACCTGACCGGCGGGCGCTTGCTGCCGGTGGGTGACCTCGGCCAGGTGTGGTCTAGTTACCTGGCGGGCTGGCATCCCATCGGCGGCGGCACCTCTGCGCAGGCTCCCGCCGCGCTCGCGGTGCTCGGCGTGCTCGGCGGCCTCTTCCTTCCGCTCGGCGGCCCGGCGGCCGCGGTCGCCGTGCTGCTCATCCTGGACATCCCACTGGCCGGGCTGAGCGCCTACCTGGCCACCCGCAGGCTGCGGGTACGCCGCTGGGTGCGTGCGCTGGTCGCCGCGGGCTATGCGGTGTTGCCACCAGCCACCGTCGCGGTCGCGCAGGGGCGGCTCGATGTGGTCGTGGTGCACCTGCTGCTGCCCTTGGTGATCGCCGGTGTGGCCGGCGTGCTGCGGCCTCGAGACGGCGGTGCCCGCTGGCTGTCGGCGTCGGTCACGGTGGCGCTCGGGCTGGCGCTGCTCGGCGCGTTCTCCCCGTTGGTGCACATGCTGGTGCTGGTCGGGCTGTTGGTCGGCTTCGTCGTGGTGAACTCGACGACCCGGATGGCCCGCCGGGTCGCTTCGGTGGCGACCGTGGTGCTGCTGCCGATCGCGCTGCTGCTGCCCTGGCCGACGATGGTGCTCCGGCATCCCGAGGTGCTGCTGCACGGGGTCGGCGGCCGGGTGGGCGAGGTGCCGGTCACCGGGGTCGAGATGTTCTCGCTCGACCCCGGAGGTCCGGGTGCGCTGCCGATCGGTGCGGTGCTTGTGGTCACCGCGCTGATCGCGCTGATCGTGCGCCCGACCATCCGGTCGCTTGCCGGATTGGGCATCGGCCTGCTTGGCGTCGCCGGAGTCGCGATCGTGCAACTGGTGCCTGCCACCCCGCTGATCGGCGGTGCCGCGCGGCACGGGTGGACCGGTGCGCCGTTGATCGGGGTCGGGATCGGTTTGCTGGCCATCGTCCTTGCGGCGAGCTATCAGGAGCGGGGCGCGGCTCGTCGGTCCGGAACACGGCTGCCGCTGCAGTTGGCCGCACTGGGTGGGGTCGTCGTGCTCGCGGTGTTCGTGGTCTCCGCTGCGGTCGTCGGACCGGCAGGGCCTTTGCGGCAGGCGGAGTCCGTGCGTCTTGCCGCTCCGCTGGCCGCCGAACTGGCCGACACCGGGCGTTCGGTGCTGGTCCTCAACGCCGAGGGTGAGCCGCCCCGCCAGACCGGCGGCGGGATGCCCGCGTTCGGTGACGACGATTACGCGTTGCCCCCGGATGCCTCGCAACGGCTGCTCATGTGGCAGAACATGCTCATCGGTGGCCCGGGAGTGCCGTCGGCGCCGCCGCAGGTCGTCCGCGATGTTGTCGCGTCCGCGAGCGCGGCAGGCGTGTTGTTCGTCGTGCTGCCGCCGGGCGTGGATTCCGCCGCGCTGATCGGCGCGGGTGGCGAAGTAGTGACCACTGCCGCGCCCACGGTCGACGGCAGGCAGGTCGTGCGGTTGAAGCCCGTCAGCGGGCAGGTCACGCTGATCGCGCCCGAGTTGAGCAGGCTCGCGGTCGGCGGCAAGGCACCGCTCGGTGACATCGAGGGCGAGGGCGTGGCGCCGGTCGATGCCGGCCTGCCCGAGGTGCGGGTGCGGGTGTCCGACGGCCCCGGTGGCAGGCTGCTCGTGCTGGCGGCCAACCTGGAGGCGGGCTGGCGGGCCACGGTCGACGGCGAGCCCAAGCCGATCGTGCCCGCATGGGGGCATCAGGTCGGGGTGGAGGTGCCCACCCGCGAATCTGAGGTCGTGGTGGAAAACCCGAAGACGGCACGCAACATGCTGCTGCTCGGCCAGGTCGGCGCGGTGTTGTTCACCCTGCTCACCGCGATCCCCGCCCGCTCTGGCCGGGCTAGCCGCCCTCGATGACGTCGGGCTCGATGCCGAGGTATGCCGCGACTTGTTCGATCAGCACATCGTGTACCAGGTCGGCGAGTTCGAGTGGGTCTTTCGCGCGCGCTTCCAGCGGCCGCCGGTACAGCACGATCCGCGCCCGGGTGGGCATGCCCGCGTGATCAACACCCGCGGGCACCAGCCGGGACAGCGGGATCTTGCCGTCGTGCAGCACCCCGTCGTTGTTCGCCTGCCGGGCGGTGCGGCGCACATCGGGAACCTCGTCGACGGCGACATCCAGCTTGGTCAGCTCGCTGTGCCAGCGGGCCTCGATCGGCGTCAGCGCCTCGATGACCAGGGCGTCGAACCGCTCGGATCGACTGGCCGCCGCGGGCAGCGACGCGGGAATCAGCGGACCACGCAGACCACGTCCGCGCCGATCACGGCGGGGGCGGTACCGCCTGCGAGAGCTGCGAGTCATTCCCACAACCGCCAAGGGTACGCGGAGGCACCGGTCCAACACTCCCGAGTGGCGTACCGGTGTGCCTACCCATGCGTAACGGCCGCAGGCGATATGGTCTGCCACGTGCCGAGCGTTCGCGTGTGTTCCCGAACCGGGTGTCTCCTGCCCGCAGTCGCCACGCTGACCTACGCCTACAGCGATTCGACGGCCGTGGTCGGTCCGTTGGCGACCGCGTCCGAACCGCACTCGTACGACCTGTGCGAACAGCACGCCGTGCGGTTGACCGCACCGAAGGGCTGGGAGGTCGTACGGCACGCGGGCGAGTTCGCCTCGGCGGAACCCTCGGTCGACGAGCTCACCGCGCTCGCCGAAGCGGTCCGCGAGGCAGGCCGGTTCGATCGTCCGGCGCCTGCCAATGAATCCGAAGCGTCCTCGGGTCGACGGGGCCACCTGCGGGTCCTGCCCGACCCTGTTAACCGCTGAGGGTTATCGCAGGCTGCTTTCTCGGTGGTGCAAGATGCACTGCTCTCCGGATCGCTCCTGATCGAGGACGGGCCGTCCACAGTGACAGACCGGGGTGGGGCCCCAGCCAGCCGGTCTTGAGACTCCGCCTTGGGTGTTGACGCTGGTGGCGGCCCGCCCATCGTGCCACCTATCGCGGAACGGTGGTAGTACCCCGTTCGGGGCCAAGTTGGTGCTCGGCTGGCGTGAGCGGGTCGGGGTCAACTCGCGCCAGCCGAGGTCAACGGGGTGCGTCGATCACGCGCGGCGGCGGCGCGTCTAGCGTGCAGTCGTCGAGTTCGTCGGCGCGCGCGGTCATGTCCGTGGCCACGCAACGGAGAAGATCGCTCAGTTCGCGGAGCTGATCGGCAGGAAGGTAACCGTCATGCAGGTCATCCATCATCCGGACCGTCGCTCGGCCCATTCCGGCGTTCACCCGGGCGAGGAACGCCAGCACTCACGGTCGCGCTTGATCACGCCGACCTCCGTGCGTTGGCAGCCTGGGCGGCCATCTGGTGGGCGCGCTGAGTGTGTGCCCACTGGTCGGCCAGCGTGGCGATGATGCCGGGCTCGTTCCACCGATCGGCCGACGGCGAGGGCATCCAATCGACAACCGGGTGCCGCCCGGTCAGGGGCACGAGGCCGGGGTGCGAGTCTTCGATCACGGTCACCCGGCTGGCGTTCGCGACTCGCCCCCGCTGCACGGCGACGTAATGGTCCGAGCGCGTCCACGAGAACGTAAACCCATGCCGATAGATCTCACACCTGGCGCCAGTCGCGTCGTACGGATGGGTCAGACCTGGCGGTAACTCACGCATGGGAGCCTCCCAATAGGCTTCTGGTGATACCGCAGTGGTACCAGCGGTACCAGCGGTACTGATCCAAAAGTGTCAGTCTAACCGCTGGGTCGCAATGCACCAATCAGGCGACGCTCCATTACAACCTGCGCATGCGTATCCTCTGGTGCATGGCTGGTACCACCCCCAAGGCGCGGGCGCTGGGCTCAGAACTCCGCAATGCCCGCGAAGCTGCCAAGATCGGTCTCCGGCAACTGGCCGGTCTGCTCGAAACGTCGCACGCGACCGTGTCACGCTGGGAGACCGGGCAGCGCTCACCTCGACCCGAAGACGTGGCCGCCTACCTCGCCAAAGTCGACGCTCCCGCTGAGCAGCGCGAGCAACTCGTCGAGCTCGCCCGCGACCCCGACGGGTCGCACTGGCTTTCCGTGGGCATGCCCGAGCAACACCGCCAACTCGCCGCACTATTGGAGATCGAGCGGTCCGCAACCGAGATCACCACCGTGTCACCGCTGCTGATTCCCGGACTGCTTCAGACCGCGGACTATGCGCGAGCGATCATGACCAGAGCGGAGGTCGACCGGGACCAGATCGACATGCGCGTCGCCGTACGCGTTGGCCGACGCGAAGCGATCACCAGAAAGAACCCCGCTCGACTCCGCGCGTTCGTGTGGGAACCGGTGCTCAACCAACTCATCGGCGGCCCCGAGGTGATGGCCGATCAGCTTCGCGCGCTGATCGAGTACAGCGCGATGCCCAACGTGGACCTTCGGGTGATTCCTACGCGATGCGATTGGTATCCGGGATTGGCCGGTCCGTTCGTACTCGCGGCGTTCGACGGCCGCGACGCGGTCGTGCATTTGGAGAACCAGCTCTCGGGGCTGTTTCTGCATGACCCGGACGAGGTGAAGGAATACCAAGACGCGGTGGATAGGATTCGGGGAGTGGCGATGAGCCCCGAAGGGTCAACGGAGCTCATCGCCGATGTAATCAACGGCAAGGAGACAGCGCCATGACCGTACCGGAGCGTCCCGACAAGTGGCGTAAGGCGAGCTACAGCGCCCAGACCGACAGCTGCGTCGAGGTCAAGTTCACCGATGACGCGGTTCTGGTGCGTGACACAAAGGACCGGTCGAAGCCCGCGCACAGCTACACCCGGGCCGAGTGGGCGGCGTTTCTCGCGGGCGCCAAGGATGGCGAGTTCGACCTCTGACCCGCACGCGCGCGAAACGGCCCAGCATCCCCGACGGATTGCTGGGCCGTTTGCCGTCAGGCGCGGCCACCTGCGGGTCTTGCCCGACCGCTCAACCCCTGAGGCGCCTGGAACGCTCACCGGTAGGCTCACCGCCACGGACTTACCGTGCTGACAACGTTGGCGAATGCTGGAGGTGGCTGTGAGCGACCTGTCGGGGATCGTGAAGGCCTATGACATCCGTGGGGTGGTCGGGGAGCAACTCGACGAAAAGCTGGTGACCCAGTTCGGCGCGGCGTTCGCGCGTCTGGTCGTCGGGGAAGGCGCGGCGGCCGTCGCGGTCGGGCACGATATGCGTGATTCCTCGCCCGGCCTCGCCGCAGCGTTCGCCGAGGGCGTCACCTCGCAGGGCGTCGACGTGGTGGCCATCGGATTGGCCAGCACCGATCAGCTGTACTTCGCGTCGGGTTCGTTGCGTTTGCCGGGCGCGATGTTCACCGCGAGCCACAATCCGGCCAAGTACAACGGAATCAAGCTGTGCCGGGCTGGCGCCGCCCCGGTCGGCCAGGATTCCGGGCTCGCCGAGGTCCGCGAGTCGGTGGAGCAGGGCGTGCCCGAATTCGCCGGCGCGCCCGGATCGGTCACCCAGCGGGATGTGCTCGCAGGCTACGCCGACCACCTGCGCGGACTGGTCGACATCTCCGGTATCCGCCCGCTCAAGGTCGTGGTGGACGCGGGCAACGGCATGGGTGGGCACACCGTGCCCCAGGTCTTCGCCGGGCTGCCGATCGAACTCGTGCCGCTGTACTTCGAATTGGACGGCGCGTTCCCGAATCACGAGGCCAACCCGCTCGACCCGGCCAACCTGGTCGACTTGCAGGCCAAGGTGCGTGAGGTCGGAGCCGACCTGGGCCTGGCCTTCGACGGGGACGCCGACCGGTGCTTCGTGGTCGACGAGCGCGGCGAGCCGGTCTCCCCGAGCGCGGTCACCGCCCTGGTCGCGGTGCGTGAGCTGGCCAAGGAGCCTGGCGCGACGATCATCTACAACCTGATCACGTCCAAGGCGGTACCGGAGATTGTCGCGGAGCACGGCGGCAAGCCGGTGCGTACCCGGGTCGGCCATTCATTCATCAAGACGAAGATGGCCGAAACCGACGCCATCTTCGGTGGCGAGCACTCGGCCCACTACTACTTCCGCGACTTCTGGCGAGCCGACACCGGCATGCTGGCCGCGCTGCACGTCCTCGCCGCGCTCGGCGAGCAGGATGGCACCCTCTCCGCGTTCGCCGCCGAATTCCAGCGCTACGCCGCGTCCGGTGAGATCAACTCCATTGTGGACGATCAGGTCGCGCGGCAGCTCGCGGTGAAGGATGCCTTCGCGGGGCGCAGCGGCGTCACGGTGGACGAACTGGACGGACTGACCGTGGAGCTGCCCGACGGTGGATGGTTCAACTTGCGGCCGTCGAACACCGAGCCATTGCTGCGGCTCAACGTGGAGGCGGCCAACGATGAGTCGGTGCGCGCACTGACCGAGGAAGTGCTGGCGATCGTGCGGGGCTGACCCGCTGGAGTGTGTGCCCGGCACGCGCGCGAGAAGGAATGGTATGGAGGAAGCATGGCCGTGACGCTCGACGAGCAGTTGTTAGCGATCCTTGCCTGCCCATCGGAGGACCACGCGCCGCTGGCCAGGGGCACCCAGCGCGATCCGGAAGCGGACGCACTGACGTGCACCGCCTGCGGCCGGGAGTTCCCGGTGCGTGATGGGATCCCGGTGCTGCTGCTCGACGAGGCAGTCGAGCCATCGTCGCATGACGACGCACCGGAGGCAGCTACCGATGACTCGGACGCACCTCGTTCCGATGGAGTTTGACGACACGCTCCTCGCTGACCCGGCGAGGCTGGCCGACGCCGACACCGGGGGGCTGCTGCGCGCCACCGCCATGGCCGGTGCGCAGGTGCGCTCCTGCGTCGAGTCGGCCGCTGAGCTGAACTTCGCCGACCGCGTCGCGATCGACCGGCCACGTTCGCTGGTGCTGGTCGCCAGGCCCGGTGTCGGGCACGCCGCGATCAGGCTGATCGCCGCCCTCCTCGGCCCCGGTTGCCCGGTGCCGGTGCTGATCGCCGACGTGGTGCCCAGCTGGATCAGCGCATTGGACGTCGTGTACGCGCACGCGGACGATCCGGGCGACCGTGAGCTGGCTACCTCCCTGGACCGGGCGGCCCGCTACGGGGCCACCATGGTGCTCTCCGCTCCGCAGGACGGGCCGGTCGCGGCGTCGGTAGCGGGACACGGTCTGCTGATCGCGCCCCGCGTCGCGGTTCCCTCGAACCAGGCCTTTCCGCGTGCTCTGACCGCCGGGCTGCTCACGGTCAAGGCGCTTGGGCTTCTCGACGTCAACCTGGACGCGCTGGCCGACGAGTTGGACGCCGAAGCGGAGAAGGATCACCTCGGGCACGAGTCGTTCGTTAACCCGGCCAAGGCGCTCGCGCTGCGGATCGCGGAGCGAACGCCGTTGCTGTGGGGTCTCGATCAGGTCGCTACCGCGGTCGCCGAGCACGCGGCACACGCGCTGGCCACGCACGCTTCGGTGGTCTGTGACGTCGCCGACTACCGGCAGGCGGTGACCAGGACGGCACTGCACCGATCCGCCGTCGTCGGTACGGGCGGACACGACATTTTCGCCGATCCTGACGAACCGGGAACCGCTGGCGATAGGCTCCGAGTGCTCTTGCTCGAGGTGCGCACCGGGCCAGCGGTCGCCGCCGTACGGATGGGAGCCGAGGACATGTTCGCGGGCGCGGATGTGGTGGACATCGCCGACGAGATCGAGGCCGATGAGCCGATCAGGGCCGCAGTGCTCGCGCTTCGGTTCGAACTGGCCGCGGTCTATCTCGGGCTCGCGGTGGGCAGTATCGGGGGAGCAGGCCACTTCAGGTCGTACTCGACGTGAAGTCGCCGGTAGGCAGGCGCCCGGTAGGTGGGCGCAGGAGTGAACGCGCCCGTGCGGGCTGAGGGAGTGTGACGTGGAGCTGCTGCGCAACGCCGTGCGGCCTTATGCGTGGGGATCGCGAACGGTGATTCCCGAGCTGCTGGGGCAGCCGGTACCGGCTCCGCATCCGGAGGCTGAACTGTGGATGGGCGCCCATCCCGGTGATCCGTCCAGGGTGGTTGGCTCTGATGGCGAGGAGCGCAGCCTGTTGGAGCTGGTCGAAGCCGATCCGATGGGCCAGCTCGGTGCCGAGTGCGCGCGCAGGTGGGGCAACCGCCTGCCGTTCCTGCTCAAGATTCTCGCGGCGGAGGAGCCGTTGTCCATGCAGGCGCACCCTACGGCGGCGCAGGCGCTGAAGGGCTTCGCCCGCGAGGAGGCCGCGGGCATCCCGCGCGATGCAGGCGTACGCAATTACCCTGACCCCACCGCCAAGCCCGAACTGGTCTGTGCGCTCACCGAGTTCGAGGTGCTGGCCGGATTTCGGGCCGCCCAGCGAACGGTGGCGATGTTGCGGGAGATCGAGACACCCGCGCTTGCCCCCTATACCGACCTGCTCGCCGGGCAGCCGGACGCCGACGGTATGCGGGCGTTGTTCACCACCTGGATCACTTTGCCGCAGCAGGCGCTCGACGAACTCCTGCCCGAGGTGCTCAAGGCCTGCGCCCAGCACGATGACGCAGGCGGTGAGTTCGCCACCGAGTGCCGCACCGTGGTCGAGCTCGGTGCGGCGCATCCGCGGGACGCGGGCGTGCTCGCCGCACTGCTGCTGAACCGGATTTCGCTGGCCGCGGGCGAGGCGATCTACCTGCAGGCCGGCAACCTGCACCTCTACCTGCACGGCACCGCGGTGGAGATCCTTGCCAATTCCGACAACATCCTGCGATGCGGGCTGACGCCCAAGCACGTCGATGTGCCCGAGCTGCTGCGGGTGGTCGACTTTTCCTGCGGGCCGACGCCGGTGCTGCGGGGTGAGCCCGCGTCCGGTGTCGGGCGGGTCATGGTGTACGCCACCGATGCGGCCGAGTTCGAGCTGTCTCAGGCCGAGTGGGTCGCTGGTGAACGCGACGAGGTGCGGCTTCCCGCGGGTGGCCCGCAGATCCTGGTGTGCACCAAGGGATCTGTGCTCGTGCGGTGCGATCAGGATCTGCCTGACGGGGCACGCGAGCTCGAACTGCGGCGGGGCAGCTCACTGTGGCTTTCCGCGAGCGACCCCGCGGTGACCCTGCTGCCCGTCGCCGATTCCGGCGCGCAGGTGTTCCGCGCCACCGCGGGATCGTGCCGCTAGGAAAATTCGTCCCAGTCGCTGGACATTGGGTCACGATTAGGACACCCTATTTTAGGTAAGGGTTACCTATCGCATAGCCTGCGGGGCGAGTGATGAGCCCTGAGGAGAATCCCATGCCCCGATCCATGTTCCGACGGCTGAGTGCTAGCGCTGTAGTGGCCGCGATGTTGTTTCCCGCCCTTGCCGCCTGCGGCACTGACACCGGCGCCACCGACAACGGCGCCGACACCCTGGTGATCTATTCCGGTCGCAGCGAGGAGCTGGTCGGCGGCATCCTCGACCGGCTCGAAGAGGCCACCGGGGCCACGGTAGAGGTGCGTTACGGCGACAGCGCCCAAATGGCGGCGCAGCTCCTCGAGGAAGGCGAGCGCACCGACGCCGACCTGTTCTTCTCCCAGGACGCGGGCGCACTTGGTGCGCTGAGCGAGTCCGGCAGGCTGGAGCAGTTGCAGCAGGGTGCGCTCGACGTCGCGCCGGAGAAATTCCGCGCCGACGACGGCACCTGGGTGGCCACTTCCGCACGTGCCCGCGTGGTCGTCTACGACCACGAGCAGGTCTCATCCGACGAGTTGCCGTCCACTGTGGACGATCTGGTTGATCCGAAGTGGAAGGGCAAGGTCGGCTACGCCCCGACCAACGCCTCCTGGCAGGCCTTCGTCACCGGCCTCCGGGTGCTCAAGGGTGAGGACGGCGCGCGGGAGTGGCTGACCGCGTTCAAGGCCAACGACCCACAGGTGTTCGAGAAGAACGGCGCGATTCTCAACGCCGTCGACGACGGCCAGGTGCCGCTCGGCTTGATCAACCACTACTACCACTTCGCCAAGGTGCAGGAGGAAGGCGCGGACAAGGTCAACGCCAAGCTGCACTACGTCGGCGGCGACGACCCGCTCGCGCTGGTCAACGTCGCAGGCGTCGGCGTGATCAAGGGCAGCGACGCTTCCGATGCCGCGAACAAGGCCGTCGAATTCCTGCTGTCGGAGACCGCGCAGCAGTACTTCGCCGATGAGACCGCGGAATACCCGGTCCGGGAGGGAGTGCAGTCCACCAAGCACGAATTGCCGCCGTTGTCCGACATCCAGAGCCCGGACATCGACCTGACCACCTTGTCGTCGCTCGAGGAAACCCTCAAGCTCTTGCAGGAAGTCGGATTGTCCTGACCCAGCAGACCTACCCAGCGAAGGCCCCCGGAACCGGTCCCCGGCTCCGGGGGCTGCTGCCTGCGACTCTTCGCCAGGCTCCGTTGCTGGCCACCGCGGGCATCGCGGTCTCGGTGATCGCGCTGGCGCCGTTGGGGTACCTGCTGCTCCGTGCCTTCGAACGTGGGCCGGAACTCGCGGCGAGATTGCTGTGGCGCGAGCGCACGTTCGAACTGCTGGTGCGCAGCGTGACGCTGACCGTCGCCGTCACGATCGCCTGCCTGGTGATCGGGGTATGTGCGGCGTGGCTGGTGGTCCGCAGCGACCTGCCGGGACGGCACGTGCTCGGCGTGCTTTTTACGTTGCCGTTGGCGATCCCGTCCTACGTCGCGGGTTTCACCTGGATCTCCGAATGGCCATCGCTCGCCGGATTCTCCGGTGCGTTCATTGTGCTGACCCTGGTGTCCTACCCCTATGTTCTGCTCCCGGTCATCGCCGCGTTGAAGGCCGGTGATCCGGCCCTGGAGGAGGTGTCGCGCTCCCTCGGCAAGAGCGCGCTGCACACCTTCTTCCTGGTCACCCTGCGGCAGGTGCGCCCTGCGGCCTTGGCAGGCGGTCTGCTCGTGGCGCTCTATGTGCTCAGTGACTTCGGCGCCGTCTCCTTGATGCGCTACGAGGCGTTCACGGTGGGCATTTACACCAGCTATCGGGCCAGCTTCGACCGAACTCCCGCCGCCGTACTCGGTTGCGTGCTCGTGTTGCTGGCGATCGCGATCACTCTGGGCGAACGACGTGCGCGGGGCAAGGCCGCCGGATATGGGCAGGCGCGGGTCGGCTCTGGTGCCGCCCGAGCGGCCGCGATGATTCCGCTGCGCGGGGCGCGTCCGGTCGCGCTGCTCGGCTCGATCGCGGTGCTGGTCGCCGCGTTGGGCGTGCCGATCGCCAGCCTGACGCACTGGTTGTTCACCGGTAGCTCCGCAGGCGTCGACCTGCCTCGGCTGCTGAGCGCGACGTGGGCAACGGTGCAGGTCTCCGGGCTGGGCGCGGCACTGACCGTGCTGCTGGCGATCCCGGTCGGAGTGCTCGCCGCTCGGCACTGGGGCGCCTTCTCGCGCCGGGTCGAGCTGGCCAGCTACGCCGGTCATGCGTTGCCCGGCATCACCGTCGGCCTCTCGCTGGTATTCCTGGGCGTTCGGGTATTCCCCAGCGTTTACCAGGAAACCCCGATGTTGGTCTTCGCGTACGGGGTGCTGTTCCTGCCGCTCGCGGTGGGCGCGGTGCGCACCGGAATCGCCGCCGCGCCGGTACGGCTGGAGGAGGTGTCCCGATCGCTGGGCAAGGGCCGGTTCGAAACCAGGATGCGGGTGACATTCCCCCTCGCCGCCCCGGGCATGGCGGCCGGTGCGGCGCTGGTCTTCCTGACCTGCGCGAAGGAATTACCTGCCACGTTGATGTTGCGCCCGACCGGGACCAACACCCTGGCTACCGAGCTGTGGAGCAGAACGGACGTCGGTTCCTACGGAGCTGCCGCACCGTACGCGGCGCTGCTGATCGTCGTCGCCGCGATCCCGTCCGTCGTGCTCGGCCATGTGCTGCGCACTCGTGCGGCCGACCCGGTAGGAGGTGCTCGATGACGGGTGTCGTGATCACCGATCTGACCGCGGGATATGGCGGCGAGCCGGTGCTGCATGGCGTCAACCTGCGGGTGTCGTCGGGGCAGCTGGCTGCCGTGCTCGGCCCGTCCGGATGCGGCAAGACCACGTTGCTCCGGGCGCTTGCCGGTTTCCACGAGATCTCCGCCGGCGGGATCGTGCTCGGCGAGACAACCGTGGCGGGCAACGGGGTGCACATTCCGCCGGAGCGCAGGCGGGTCGGCATGGTTCCGCAGGAAGGGGCGTTGTTCCCCCATCTGAGTGTCGGCGCCAACGTCGCGTTCGGACTGTCCAGAGGGCACCGCAAGTCCGGCCGGGTCGCGGAGATGCTCGAACTGGTCGGCCTCGGCGGATACCAGAACCGGATGCCGCACGAGCTCTCCGGCGGGCAGCAGCAACGGGTCGCCCTCGCCCGCGCGCTGGCGCCCGAACCGTCAGTGGTGCTGCTCGATGAGCCGTTCAGCGCGCTGGACGCCGGGTCGCGGGCTGAGG
>JBOHER010000287.1:0-7035 GCA_050701115.1 Haloechinothrix sp.
GGTTTGTGGCGGTTAGCCGTGCTCAAAATCGGGGTTCGTGGGTCTTGAAGACACCCATACCCCGCCGCCGGTCAGCGCTCGCTGATGTCGACGTAGGCACGCTCCGCCGCGCCGGTGTAGACCTGGCGCGGGCGGCCGATCTTGCGAGCCGGGTCGGCCATCATCTCGCGCCAGTGCGCGATCCAGCCCGGCAGCCTGCCCAGCGCGAAGAGCACCGTGAAGTACTCGGTCGGGAACCCGAGGGCCCGGTAGATCAGGCCGGGGTAGAAGTCGACGTTCGGGTAGAGCTTGCGCTCGACGAAGTAGTCGTCGGACAGCGCGGTCTCCTCGAGTTTCTTGGCGATGTCCAGCAGTGCGTCGCTCTTGCCCAGCTTGCCGAGGATGTCGTCGGCCGTCTTCTTGATGATCTTGGCGCGCGGGTCGTAGTTCTTGTAGACCCGGTGGCCGAAGCCCATCAGCCGGACGCCGTCTTCCTTGTTCTTCACCCGGGTCACGAACCGGGCGACGTCGCCACCATCGGCCTTGATGTCCTCGAGCATCTCCAGCACCGCGGCGTTCGCGCCACCGTGCAGCGGGCCGAACAGGGCGTTGATCCCGGCCGAGATGCTGGCGAACAGGTTGGCCTCGGATGAGCCGACGAGGCGCACGGTCGAGGTGGAGCAGTTCTGCTCATGATCGGCGTGCAGGACGAACAGCAGATCGAGCGCCTTGGCGACCTCGGGGTCGATCTCGTAGGGCTCAGCGGGCAACCCGAAGGTCATCCGCAGGAAGTTTTCGATCAGGCCGTGCGAGTTGTCCGGGTACAGGAACGGCTGGCCGATCGACTTCTTGTAGGCATAGGCGGCCAGCGTCGGCAGCTTGGCGAGCAGCCGGACCGTGGACAGCTCGACACTGGGTTCGTCGAACGGGTTGAGCGAGTCCTGGTAGAAGGTGGACAGCGCCGACACCGCGCTGGACAGCACCGGCATCGGGTGCGCGTCCCGGGGGAAACCGTCGAAGAAGCGCTTGAGGTCCTCGTGCAGCAGGGTGTGTCGCTGGATCTTCTCGGTGAATTCCCCGAGCTGCTGCTTCGTCGGCAGTTCACCGTAGATCAGCAGGTAGGAGACCTCGATGAAGGTCGAGCGCTCGGCGAGCTCCTCGATCGGGTAGCCGCGGTAGCGCAGGATTCCCACGTCGCCGTCGATGTAGGTGATGGCTGAAGATGTCGCACCGGTGTTGACGAAGCCAGGGTCGTAGGTGATATACCCCGTCGAGGCCAACAGCTTCCCGAGCTCAAGCCCAGAAGCGCCCTCTACAGCGGGTACTACCTTCAACTCGTGCTCGCCGCTCGGCAAGCGCAACGCAACCGTGTCGGTGCGTTCCGCGGCGTTCGCGTCGGACATGCACGTCCCTCTCGCATCGCACGGGACGATGGTGCCTTCGTGAAGGCGCCCGACCTGTTGGCCGAGTGGCCCTCCGAACGGACCCGCACCACACACCGCCCCGCTGGGGTATGAATTCGGCCCTACGCTATCCGACCGAGCATCGATTCCGCAGCAGTTGAGCTGACCTCGACAAACGGTTGGGACCATACTCACAGTAGTCCCACCCCATTGCGAGCGTGGCGAGCGCCACCTACTCGATTTCCGGCACCGTAGGGCACCCCGCCGTCGTGAGTGAAAGTTGTTGCATGGGCAACCCTCAGCACTCACGAGGGGTCGTGAGTGACCGGGGTTGCCGGGCAAACATCTTTCACTCACGAGGGGGCGGCGAGGCCATCGAGGAGCAGTTCGGCCAGAGCGCTGTAGGCCTCTGCATCCGACACACCGGAGCGCTCGCTGATGGCGCCGGTCTGGATGCCCTCGATGAGCAGCCCGACCATTTCGGCGATGAGGCTGGCATGTACGACCCGGAACACGCCGTCGGCCACGCCCTGCGCGATGAAGGAGCGGATGCGCATGGCCGCGACGCGCGAGTTCAGCTCGTACTCGGCGCGCGCAGGGGCGAAATCCATGATGTCGCGCATGAACGCAGCCGACGCGCGATTGAGCTGCTCGGACACCCCGGCCAGGTAGGCAGCGATGAGCCCGCGAGCGTCCACGATGCCTGCGATGCGCTGTTCAATCCGGACCGCCGCGCCCTTGAAGAATTCCCGGACGACCTTGGCCGCGAGCTGTTCCTTGCTCGCGGCCAGTGCATAGAGGGTCGACTTCGAGCAGTTCATCTGCGCGGCGAGGTCATCGAGGGTGAACTCGATGAACCCCTTGGCGAGGAATAGTTCCTCCAGGCCACCGAGCAACGCCTGCTGGCGGGCGGTCGGTGAACGCCGGTCGGCACCCCGCGGTGAGCGGCGCCGAGGCGCATCCGGAGACCTTCCTGCCATTCGCACACGGTAGACCAGTACTGTAAACCAGGCTAGAGTACTGTATTGAGTACTGCACCAGCTCGAGGATCCCGGAGGAGCCATGCCGGCGGAACGCCTGCTGCCGTCGACCGAAGCCGAAGACCTTCTTGCCCTGGCCAGGGAGTTGGCGCGGGAGGAACTGGCTCCATCGGCCGCCGAGTACGAGGAAGCTGAGCGGTTCCCCCGAGAGCAATTCCGACTGCTGGGTAAGAGCGGTCTGCTCGGACTGCCCTACAGCGAGCGCTGGGGCGGCGGCGAGGTGCCCTACGAGATCTACCTGCAGGTACTCGAAGAGATCGCCAGCGCGTGGATGTCGGTCGGCGTCGGCATGAGCGTGCACACCATGTCCTGCTTCGCGTTGGCCCACTACGGCACCGACGAGCAGCGGGACCGCTGGCTACCTGCCATGTTGGGCGGCGAGCTACTCGGTGCCTACGCGCTCTCGGAGTCCCACGCCGGTTCGGACGCTGCCGCGCTGTCCACCCGCGCCCAGCGAGACGGCGAGTACTACCTCGTCAACGGCGCGAAGGCCTGGATCACCCACGGCGGAAACGCCGACTTCTACACCACGATGGTGCGCACCAGCCCGGACCGCGCCAAGGGCATCAGCTGCCTGCTGATTGATGCCGAGACGCTTGGCCTTTCCGCCGCACCGCCGGAACGCAAGATGGGCCTCACCGGTTCGACCACCACCCAGATGATCTTCGAGGACACCAGGGTAGAGGCGGACCGGCTGATCGGCGTGGAGGGTGAAGGCCTCAAGATCGCCCTGGACTCGCTCGCATCCGGCAGGCTCGGGATCGCCGCCTGCTCGGTCGGCCTTGCCCAGGCGGCGCTGGATGAGGCGGTGGCCTACGCCAAGGAACGAACCCAGTTCGGCACCGCGATCATCGACTTCCAGGGTGTCGAGTTCCTGCTCGCCGACATGGCAGCGGCGGTGGAATCCTCGCGTGCCACTTACCTGGAATCCGCCAGGCGCAGGGATCGCGGCCTGCCGTTCACCAGGCAGGCGTCCATCGCCAAGCTGGTCGCCACAGACTCAGCCATGAAGGTCACCACGGACGCGGTGCAGGTGCTCGGCGGCGCGGGCTACACCAAGGACTTCCCCGTCGAGCGATACATGCGGGAGGCCAAGGTGCCGCAGATCTTCGAGGGCACCAACCAGATCCAGCGCATGCTCATCGCTCGGGAGCTGCGCCGAGGCTAGGACGCTTCGCCCTTGCTCGCTGCCATCCGATCGGCGAGCAACGCGTCACCTTCGACGTACGGCTCGAGGTCAGTGATGCGCACGAGTTCGACAGACTCGACCGGAAAGTCATCAGCGCTCAGGACGAGTTCGTAACCGTCGACCTCAGCTACAGCCACCCACCGGCGACCCTCCGCCAGCCACTGGAAGTCGCGGGCGGCGCCTTCCATCGTGATCTTCATGGTCGACCACGCTGGGTCGGGCCGTTCCCGCACAATGCGCATCAACTCGCCCGGCTGCACAGCACCTCTGGACAGCTCACCCTCGAACCACAGATCCTCGGCAGGATCCCTGCGGCGCAACGCACCCTGCGCCGGGTCGTCACGGGTCTCGACCGTCAACTGCGCGGCGTCCCTCAGGCCCGGATCGCCATGACCCAGACCAAGCGCGGTGACCCGAAATCCGGTGTCGGGCGCGGACCCGTACGAAGCAACGAAAACCCTGCCATGCAGGTGGCAACCCGTACAACGGCCAGGGTGCCGATCTGAACCGTTCGGCCTGCAGCCGGAGAATGCGCGCACGGGCCCTGACTGGGTTTACCGCGCGAAGCAATTCGGTACCGAGTTCCTCATTCAGCTCCGCGCGCGCGGAGCCACTGCCCCAGAACGCTGTGGAGACGAAGAACGGCGCGACAGCACTGACGAGACCGGCCGCGACCAGCCACCACGGCCAGCCAGCGACCAGCTGAGCGACGACGCCCAAGCCAGCTCCGAGCACGGCTACCGCAAGGTAGATCCACGGCGCAGGAAGCATCCGGCGTCGCGATAGCATGACCTGCGCCAATCGAATGGGGAGCGGCCATGACTTGGCGGCTCGCAGCGGCATCTGCTCGTACTCGGAGCCGCCCCGGCTCCTCCCCCAAGGCCTCATCCCGCCAATCTAGCCGCACTACCGGCCAGTAGCCAGCTGCCGAGTCAAGGTGAGCAGAAGGAGCGAGACGTGTGGGGGCGCACCACAGGGGTCAGGCAGGCTGACTCGGTGCATATGTCGACATATGCACCCACGCACCTCGGCGGTCAACTGGGTGCCGACAGTCGATGGATCCGACGCTCTTGCGCAGTTCGCGGATTTCGGTGGACGCCGGGCGCAAATCATTAGCTTAAGTCAACTAACGATGGGTCCCCGCGCGGTGAGATAGCTGCTACGGGGCCAGCCGCTCGATACGCCACTCGTCGTCGTCCCGCACGAAGCGCAGTCGATCGTGCAAGCGGTCCTCGCGGCCTTGCCAGAACTCGACGACCTCAGGCCGGATCCGCCACCCGCCCCAGTGCGGAGGCGGCGGGATCTGATCGACATCGGCGAATCGCCGCTCGATGGCGTGCAGTGCGTTCTCCAACGTGCGCCGATCAGCGATAACGCCCGATTGGGGGGACGCCCAGGCGGCGAGCTGTGAGCCGCGTGGGCGCGAGGCCCAGTAGGCAGCGCTCTCCGCCGAGCCGACCTTCTCGACCTCTCCACGCACATGGACCTGGCGGTGCAGCAGGTACCACGGGAACGTCGCCGAGGCATAGCGCGCGTTGCGGAGCTGGTGGCTCTTCGTTGAGGTGAAGTTCGTATAGAACGCGACACCGCGCTCGTCGAGGCCCTTGCACAACACGGTGCGCGAAGATGGTCTGCCTTCGGCGTCCGCCGTGGCCAGCACCATGGCGTTGGCCTCGGCCACGCCCGCGTTGATCGCGTCGTCCATCCACCGTTGGAGTTGCTCGTTCCACGTGACGGCGAGGTCGGTCTCCTCCAGCGCCCCTCCCTCGTAGGACACCCGCATGCCGGGCAGTACCACTGCGAAATCGCCGGCGTCCGTCTTGAACTCGGTCATGGTCGGGCATCCTCCGGCGGGCCAGTTCAACTCGTCAGTGCATATTCAGATGTGCACGGACACGGATTTGTCGACGGTAGGGCCTCAGCATGGTCCAGCGGAAGAGGCAATTGGTGGTGATCTGTTGCCCACCCGGTTCCAACGGTGTCAGATAGGCATGACACCCATCAGGCAGGACGTGACCTATAACACGGCGATGCGGATTGCCCGATTCACGCACGACAGTGCAGGGTGAGCGCGATCCACCCCAGCGATGAACAGCAGGCGGTGTGGCGGCGATCCACCGCCCCGCCGCGGACCTACCGATAACCCGGGTATGGCGAGGAGCGGCGCAGATGACACAGTCGGCGAATGACCAGGCGATTGACGACGGCTTCCGCCCTGGGCTGGAAGGCGTGGTCGCTTTCCGCACCGAGATCGCCGAACCGGATCGGGACGGCGGCGCCTTGCGCTACCGCGGGGTGGACATCGAGGACCTCGCAGGCAAGGTGACCTTCGGTGACGTGTGGGCACTGCTGGTGGACGGCGAGTTCGGCAGGGGCTTGCCGCCTGCAGAACCGTTTCCGCTGCCCGTGCACTCCGGGGACGTCCGGGTTGACGTGCAGGCCGCGCTGGCGATGCTGGCGCCGATCTGGGGTTACGAACCGCTCCTGGACATCACCGACGAGCAGGCGCGCGACCAGCTCGCGCGTGCCTCGGTGATGGCATTGTCCTACGTGGCGCAATCGGCGCGCGGCATTCACCAGCCAGCGGTGCCGCAGTCCAGGGTGGATCAGGCCAAGACCATCACCGAGCGGTTCATGACCCGGTGGCGCGGCGAGCCGGACCCCGCGCACGTCAAGGCCATCGACGCCTACTGGGTGTCTGCCGCCGAGCATGGCCTGAACGCGTCGACCTTCACCGCCCGCGTGATCGCCTCCACAGGTGCCGATGTTGCCGCCTCGATGTCCGGAGCCATCGGCGCCATGTCCGGCCCACTCCATGGTGGTGCACCCGCCCGGGTACTGCCCATGGTCGATGAGGTGGACCGGGTGGGTGACGCCCGTGCCGTGGTGCGCGGGATCCTGGACCGCAAGGAACGCCTGATGGGCTTCGGCCACCGGGTGTACCGGGCCGAGGACCCCCGGGCACGGGTGCTCCGGCGCACCGCCAAGGAGCTCAGCGCGCCCAAGTATGAGGCCGCCGCAGCGCTCGAGCAGGCGGCGCTGGCCGAGCTGCGTGAGCGTAGGCCGGACAGGGCGATCGAGACCAATGTCGAGTTCTGGGCCGCGATCATCCTGGACTTCGCCGAGGTGCCGCCGCACATGATGCCCGCGATGTTCACCTGCGCCCGGACCGGCGGCTGGTGCGCGCACATTCTCGAGCAGAAGCGGACCGGACGGCTGGTGCGCCCCTCGGCCGCCTACGTCGGCCCCGGCCCCCGCCGCCCAGAAGACGTCGACGGCTGGGATTCCGTCACCGCACTCTAGCGACCCTTGGTCGCTGAGGTTTTGACGTTTGTCTTGAGTTTCAGCTGGCGGGGAGCCGGGCGTGGGCGATTCGTTGATCGATGTGGTGGTTGATGGTGCGGAGGGCGGCGCGGATTTCGGG
>JBOHER010000288.1:0-10526 GCA_050701115.1 Haloechinothrix sp.
GCGGCTGTGGAAGACGTCGTTACCGGAGCGTGCGGCTACTGCGCGAAGGCCTTCCACACCGTCGACGGCGTCGAAGACGCCCACGTGCAGCTGCTCAACGAGTACGAAGGTCACCCCAGCATCAGGACCTGGTCCGCGACGGTTACCAGGTGATCACCTTCTGAGGAAACCCGATCGGTCGTGCCTCGACCGATTGACGGTGTTAGCACGTCCTCGGCGTGGCATTGTCGTCGTGCGGACAGTTGTGCTGCGTGCGAGATCGGATGGTGATCTGCTGGCGCGGATCATGTCCGTCACGTCCGCGGAGGAGCCGCTATGAGTGCGTCGGTTGAGCCGGCAGTTCGGTTGACGTCGTTGTCCCGTGGCGCGGGGTGCGCGTGCAAGCTTCCGTTGGCGAAGCTGGAGAGCGTGTTCTCCGCGCTGGGCTCGACGTTGGATGCGGCGGCGGGTGACCTGCTGGTCGGTGCCGTCGAAGGCGACGACGCTGCGGTGTACCGGCTGGATGACGAGCGCGCGTTGATCCTCACCACGGACTTTTTCACGCCGATCGTTGACGATCCGCGCGAGTGGGGCAGGATCGCCGCGACGAACGCGCTGTCCGATGTCTATGCCATGGGTGGCACGCCGCTGATCGCGGTCAACCTGACGGCGTGGCCGGGTAATGACCTGCCGATGGAGCTGCTGGCCGAGGTGTTACGCGGCGGCGCGAGCATCGCCGAGGAAGCGGGGTGTTTCGTCGTGGGTGGCCACACCATCGACGACCCGATCCCCAAGTACGGCATGGCCGTGGTCGGGATGGCTCGCCCGGACCGGCTGTTCCAGATCGATCGGCTCGCCCCGGGTGACACGCTGGTGCTCACCAAGGCACTGGGCACCGGCGTGATCTCCACGGCGATCAAGAACGGCGGCGCCTCCTCCGCGTGGGTGGACACCGCGGTCGCGTCGATGACCAGGTTGAATGCCGACGCCAGCCGGATCGGCCTTGATGCGGGTGTCGTGGCTGCCACCGACGTCACCGGGTTCGGGTTGGTTGGGCACCTCCACCGGATGGCCAGGGCCAGCGGTGTGGCGGCGGGAATCGCCGTCGACGCCCTCCCGGTGCTGGACGGCGCCAGAGAGTCGATCGCGGCTGGATTCGTCCCCGGTGGGACCCGTGCGAACACCGACCACCTCAGTCCTGTGGTGTGGGTCGACGACGATGTGCCTGCCGACCTGGCGGTCCTCGCGCACGACGCGCAGACCTCCGGCGGACTGTTGCTCGCGCTTCCCGCCGACTCCGATGTGGATGGTGTGGTCGCCCAGCTGCGCGGTACCGGGCTGCCGGCTGCGGTCGTCGGGCGTGCTGTGGAGGGCACCGCGGGCGCGGTCACACTCGCGATCGGCGGATGATCAGCGAAGCGCACGTCGCATGGCGGCGCTGGTGAGGTCGACGATCAGGGTGAGCGCCATGATCGCGATGATGGTGGTCAGGGCGCCCGCGTACTGGAAGCCGCTCAGTTGATGTTGCAGGGCCACGCCGAGGCCTCCCGCGCCGACGACACCGACGACCACGGTTTCGCGGATGGTGACCTCCCACCGGTACAGGCCGTAGGCCACGAAGCGGGGGGTGGCGGCTGGGATGACGCCGTAGCAGAGGATCTGGGGTCCGGTGGCGCCGTGTGACCTGAGCGCCCGTAGCGGCCCGGTGTCGAGGTTCTCGGCGGCCTCGGCCATCAGCCGCCCGAGCACCCCGGCGGTGTAGACGCCGAGGGCGAGGGCGGCGGGAAGCAGGCCGGGGTAGAGGATGAAGAGGAACAGCAGCGCCCAGACCGGGGGCGGGATGGCCCGCAACACCACAAGCAGCAGCTTGGTCACCAGTCGCGTCGCGGTCCGGGGGAGCGCGGATCGGCGTCCAGTGCGGTGTTGGATGGGCAGCTTGGCCGCGGGGAATGCCAGCAGCGCCCCGCCGACGAATGCGATCGCCGTGGCCAGGACCGACATCGCGAGCGTCTCGGCCGACAGGCCGATCAACGCGCCGAGTCCGCCGTAGCCCCATGCGGGCGGCCAGGCCTCGGCGAAGAACTGGCCTGCGGAGTGCCAGGCTTGTGCGCTGAACAGGCCGCTGGGGTTGAGGCCGATCCACCACACGGAGAACGTGATCAGCGCGGCGGCCGCCAGCCACGATCCGGTCCGGACCCGATCGGCTCGGCGACCGGTTGTGGATCGTCGCGTTCGGACGGTGTGGCTCCACGTGTCGGCCGCGATGCTGAGGATGATCAGCGCGTAGAGCGAGGTCCAGATCTCGTCGTAGCGCAGTGCCTGGAAGCTCAACATGAGCTGGAACCCCAGTCCGCCCGCGCCAATGAGGCCGAGGATCGCCGCGCTGCGGATAGCGCATTCGAACCGGTAGAAGCTGTAGGACAGCAGGTCTCCCAGGGCAGGGGGGAGCAAGCCGTAAAGAATCGCCGAACCGCGTGGGGCGCCCGCCGCGACCAGCGCCTGGTAGGGCCTGCGCCCGGTCCCGTCCAGGATCTCGGAGAACACCTTCGCCGTGATCGCACCGAACGGAATGCCGATGGCCAGCACCGCGACGATGGGGTCGAGGCCGAAGATCACCAGGAAGAACAGGGCCCACACGACTTCGTGGATCCCGCGCGGGATCACCAGCACGCCGCGTACCAGAACCCAGCCGGCCAGGCCGTTCCGGCTGCCTGATCGCGCGTGCGAAGACCACCACGTCTGTGCCGCGAGCACACCCCCGACGAGACCGATCACCAAGCTCACCACGGTGCCGAGCACGGCGTAGCTCAGCGTGGTCAGCGTCGCCGTGGCGATCAGGGCAAGAAACTCTCGGTCGAGTCGGGGACGCAGTGCGGCGGTGAAGAAGTCGACGAACGCCGAGGCACCCTCGGGTTTGACCAAGACGCCTGGTCCGAGCCCCGCGACCAGGGCCGACGCCACGATCGCGCCGGCCACGATCAGCGCCCAGGATCGCCGCTGCCGGGAGCGCCTGCGCGCGGTGCCGCTCGGGCGTGGCCGGGGTTGGGGCGCGGCCGCAGGCGGTACACACGTGCACTCCAGCTCGCGGGTCGTCATCGTGGGCCCGGCACGGTCTCGAATGCGTACAGTGCCCGCAGGTCGACGTCCCGGAGGTCGCTGCGGGGCTTGTCGAAGAGGATCCGGCCGGCCCGCACACCGATCACGCGGTGGAACTTATCCAGGGCCATGTCGACGTCGTGCAGGCTGGTGAGCAGCGTGGTTCCCTCCGCGGCGCTGAGGTCCAGCAGCAGGCTCATCACTTCCTTGCCTCGGGCGGGGTCGAGACTGGCGACCGGTTCATCGGCCAGGATGATCTCCGGCCGCTGCACCAGGACCCTCCCGATGGCCACGCGTTGCTGCTCACCGCCGGAGAGATCACCGGTTCGTTCGTGGAGTTTGTCGGCGATGCCGACGCGCTCAAGCGCGGAGCGCGCATGGTGGACGTCTAGGGGGACGAGCAGCGACATCGCCGCTTTCCAGAACGGCCACGACCCCAGCCTGCCCGCGTTGACGTTATGCACGGTGCGCAGCTGATCGACGAGATCGAAACGCTGATGGATGGTCCCGATCCGGCGCTGGACAGCACGCAGCTGCGCCCGGGTGGCAGTGGCTGTATCGCGGCCGAGGAGCCGCACCGCTCCGGTGGTGACGGGCACGGTGCCGTTGAGCACGCCGATCAGAGTGCTCTTGCCCGCGCCACTGGGGCCGATGACAGCTACCTGTTCCCCCGGCTCGATCGTCAGGTCGATGTCGGCCAGTGCGACGGTGTCGCCATAGCCGACGCCGACGCCGCGAAGTTCGACGCTCGCCGATTCGCTCACGGGCCCATTCATCCCCCGCCTTCACTGGGCAGCATTCCGATGGTCTTGGCCACCGCTTCGATCTGCCGATAGTTGCCGGGATCGGTCGGGATGAATCCCTTCGCGCTGAACATGTCCAGGATGCGTTTCTCGGTGTCGTCGCTGCCATCGATGCCGAGCACGGTTTCGGTGAGTCGCTTCGTGAAGCCCGCTCCGAAGCGCTCGTCGAGATCGGGGCGGGCCAGCCAGTGGTAGTCGTGATAGGTGGGGGTGCGGAAGATCTCGCGGACCTTGCCGGTATCGATCGACCCCGCTGAGACGCGGTCATCCCACACCGCGGCGCTGAGCACACCGACCTGGTAAGTGCCCGATTCGACCAGCTTGGCGGTCGCATCATGGGATCCGGAGAACCCTGGTTTACCCGCGAGGTCGTCGAGATGCACACCGGCCTCTGCCAGGAAATGCTGCGGCATCAGCCTGCCCGATGTCGACGATTCACTGCCGAAGGTGAACGAATGCCCGGCCAGCGTCGTCAAACCGGCTACAGTCCTGATGGGCGACAAGTCCGATGCAGTGTTGGTGATGAACACGGAGCGGAACTCGGCGTCGACATCACGTTGCGCGATGGGGAGCGACCCGGGCACCTTCGCGCGCGCCTGGACTCCGGTCAAGCCGCCGAAGAACACCAGCTGCAGATCACCTCGCGTGTAGGCGGTGACCGACGCGGCGTAGTCGGTCACCGGGATGTACCGCACCTGGACTCCCACCTCGTCGCTCAGGTAGTCGGACAGCGAGCGGTAGAGCCGTTGGAGCAGATGGGGGTCCTGGTCCGGGATCGCACTGATGCTCAGCACCGGCCTGCCGTCCGTCTGCTGATCCCCACGAGGATCGCCCGGAGCGGTGCCGCAGCCGACAGCCAGCACCAGGAGTGCGATGGACGCGAGAACTCGGACGCGGAGGCTACGCATCGACCATCCTTCCGGTGGGCGCTGGGACGTCGAGTTCGGCCAGGAGGTCGGCCCACGCGCGGCGTTCCCGCTGCGGGTCGACCAGCGCGCGCAGGCGCCAGCAGTGCCGGGTGATCGTCGTGTAGTAGCCGTTCCGGTCGGTTTCGGCGGCTCGCAGCGTGTCGGCGAGGGCCGCGGTGTCGCCGACCGGGACGTAGCCGGGATAGTCCGTGCCCAGCAAGCCGACCGATCCGGGGATGCGCGAAGAGAGGACCGGGACACCGGCGGCCAGCGCCTCGGAGATGACGTTCGCGCCGCCCTCGTGCCGGGAGGTGAGCACGAGCAGGCGGCTGCGCGCGAGCAGCTGCAACGCGCTGAGCCGGGGTAGTTCGCCGAGCCATGTGTAGCGGGGATTTCGGCGCGACTCGGCGTCGGCCTCGGCCGACAGCTCGGGGTCGAGACCTGCTCCGGCATGGTTCACGACCACGCGGGAGTCGGCGGGGAGCAGCCGCGTGGCCTCCGCGACCCGCAGTGGATCTTTCACCTCCCGCAGATGCGCGAGGAATGCGACCTCGAACACCTCACTCCGGTGTGGCACCGACGGGATCGGCGGCATCGACTGCACGATCACCCGCGCGCGAGGGCGGAGCTCGTCATCGAGCTGTGCCAGGGCCTGTGGTTGCAGGACCACGATCCTGGTGGCGATCTCCAGCACGGCGGGGTCCACGCCGGTACTGGTCAGATCCGGGTACAGGTCGGTGCCGGTCAACGCCACCACGATGGGACGGGCCGGGTACGCGGCGCGGAACTGGCGAATCGCCGCGGCGCTCTTGCGGGCGTGCAAGGCGATCAGTGCGCGGTACTCGCCGGGCCGGAACCCCTCGGCGTGCTCGACCCGGTGGCCCACCGCCGTCAGGTGGCTGGCCCAGCGCTCGGCGGTGACCCAGTTGCCCGACGACGAGCTCGGCGGAGCGGGACTGACCATCAGGATCATGCTGCGCACGTCCGGAAGCCGGCAATCACGTCGCGGCGCTCGGGGGTGAAGTAGTTGCGGATCCGCGATCGGGTGTAGCGGCCCCGGGTGGCCCACGCGCCGCCGCGCAACACCTTGCGCTGCCCGAAGAACTGCTCGGAGTTCTCGAAGTAGGCGTCGCGTTCGAAGTTGGGGTAGCCGACGAAGTCGCTGGCCGTCCATTCCCACACGTTTCCGATCAGTTGACGGACCCCCGCGGCGGTGTCCCCGCCCGCGCATGCGCCGACGTGCGCCGGGCCCGGCTCGTGCCAGTCGGTGGCGGCCCGATCCGGCGTCGGCGGCTGGCTGCCCCACGGGTACACCGACCGAGAAGCCTGTCCCCCCGTGGCCGCGAACTCCCACTCGGCTTCTGTCGGCAGCCGCCTGCCCGCCCACCTGGCGAAAGCATCGGCCTCCCACCAGCACACATGGCTGATCGGGAGCCCTGACTCCAACGCCACCCAGGTATCGAAATGCCGACGCTGCCAGGCCCCATCGGCGTCGCGACGCCAGTACACCGGATGCCTCGCGCCGGTCCGTGCGAGCCAGGCCCCGCCATCGGCCCACAGGCTCGGCGTCGAGTAGCCGCCGTCCTCGACGAACTCGAGGTAATCCCCTTGAGGCACCGCCGCCCTGGCGATGGCGAACGGTGCGACCTCGACCGGATGTGCCCACTTCTCGTTGTCGTAGACGAAGGGATCCGACCCGAGGCCGCCGAGGAGGAACCTGCCACCGCCACAGTGCGCATCGCCGCGCCAACCATCGTCAGACACCCGGAAGTGGCCGTAGGGATCGGACAATCCGGGCAGCGTCGGCATCGGCAAACCGAGTGTCTGCCGGGTGGAGGTCAGCGCCTCCGAGTGCGTGTCGTGATGATGCACGGTGTACCGGGTGAAGTGCCGCACCACGTCGTTGGCGTCCGGCCCCGTGACGGCATCGGCCACGCGCTCGGCCACCGTGCGGACATACTTGAAGGTTTCGTCCCGCGTCGGCAGATTCAGTCGCCAGCGGGTGTCGTGCGGAATCGCCCCGGAGTCGTAGAGCGCGTCACCGAACGACAGGATCGGCTCGCGCCCGCAGGCGCGCCGGAGTACGAACAACTCCTGAAACCAGGCGATGTGCCCGATCTCCCAGAGCAGCGGATTCACCGTGGGCAACAGCGGACCCACCATCTGCTCGTCGGTGAGGTCGTCGACCAGTTCGAGTACCCGCTGGGCGCCGTCGATGGCCCAGCCCGCCAGTTCCTCAGCCGAAACGTTCACCCCGGCGACGCTAGAGGCCGACGGTCACCATACGGGCGCGCATTGTCCGCGAGGCGACACTATCCCCTTACGCGGCTCGACCGCCACCACTGGATTGTCTCAAGCTCTGGGACCTTCGCCAGGATCTCCTTCTGGCAGGGCACGTTCAGCAATGTCGAACTCGGCGGTGAGCCTGCAGCCGCGACCGCCCCTCGCAAGCTCGGGACGGCCCCGTCTGCCGACTGGCGAAGCTCCGGTCGGCACGTCGAGTTCGACCCGATGACGCGGCTGACCAACCCGGACGTGGTCCGGCTGCTGGTCGGGCAGCGCCCGGAGTGGTTCGTCAAGGATGACTTCTTCCCGGTGCCCTGTTGCGTCCCGACGTGCCGCTCGATCACCTACCTGCTCACCGAAGGAACGCCGGGCAGCGACGATTTCGGTGTGCTGCCGATCCCGCGGCTCTGCCGGTGGAGGAGTACCTGGACTACGTGTCGAACCGGGTCATCCCGGACTACGCGATCCGTGGAGCGTTGGAGAAGCTGTGGAGTGCCTCGGCGTTCATGCGCACCGGTGTCACCGAGGATCGGTTGGAGCTGGCGGCCACGGCGTTGGACTGCGCCGACGCCTGTGGGGTGAACCTGCCAGAGGCGATCGCGAACCTGGGCGACCGGGCGTTCATGATCTTGGTGCAGGACTTCCTCGACCCCTACACCAAACAGTTGATGAAGTGCTGCGTCGAGGAGATCACCCCGGACGGACGGCTCATTCCGTTCTGTGCCTACAACTCCGTGGGCTACCGGGAGCAGGTGCGCGAGCAGATGTCCGGGTAAAGATCGCCGCTGTGGTGCCCAACGCCATCCCGCTCAAGCCGTTCGTCGTGGATTCCCCCTACGGGTCGAAGATCGCCGCCGACCGCGACGGAGCCAGCCGTGAACAGCGCTGAGGAGACGAAGGCGTGCTGCGCCGCCGCGTACGGCAACGACGCCGTCGCGCTGGTCCTCGGCCAGTCCTATCACCCCGGCGGGTTGTCACTGACCCGGCGACTCGCAGAGCGACTCGGCTCGCGCTCGGGGCATCGAGTCCTGGACGTGGCCGCCGGTCCCGGCGCCACCGCGCGGCTGCTGGCCGTCGACTACGACGTCGTCGTCGACGGCGTCGATCTCGGTGAAGCCACCGTCGAGAAGGCCTGGGCGGCGACGGCGGAGGCGGGCTTGACGGCCAAGGCACGGTTCCGTGTCGGGGACGCCGAGCAGGTCCGGTCCCCGGACGCGACGTTCGACGCCGTCGTGTGTGAGTACTCGGGACTGCTGGCAGGCGCGGGGCTGCGCACCGTCCACACCGAACACCACGATGACGCGCTCGCGGGCGTGATCGACCAGATCGAGGCCCGGATCCGGCTGCTCCGCATGACCGCCTTCACCCGGCTGACCGAAGTGGGTGTCGACGTGGATGCGGTTCTGCACTACTGCGCCGCGGCGAAGCAGGCCGTGGCTGACGGCCTCATCGGATACGCCCTGCTGGTGGCGGAGAAACTGCGACGAAGCCCGTGACGGTAGCGGTCCTTGTGCTGACCGTGCTGCTCGCCGCGGCTAACGGAGCGAACGATGTCGCCAAAGGCGTCGCCACGCTGGCGGGTGCCGGCGTCACCCGCTACGGGACGGCGATCGCGTGGGGCGCCGGAACCGCGGGATGGGTCGCGGTGTCTACCCGCGCCCGCCTGCCCGTCTCGACGACCCACGCGCTGGTGGGTTACTTGCTGGGGGCAGGACTGCTGGCCGCGCCCCGTGGCGTGCAGTGGTCTTCGCTGCTCCACAAGGTCGCGGTTCCGCTGCTGGCGGGCGCTGTCCCGCCCACGTCCGCCTGTCGTCGCGTCGAGGGCGATGCGACGCCTGCATTGGGTGTCCTCTGGCGCGGTGGGAGTTGCCCGAGGCCTCAACGACACCCCGAAACTCGCCGCCGCCGTCGGCGGGTTGGCGTCGGCGGCTGAAGTCACGCGTCAGGCCGCGGCAGCAAGCCCCGCCATGGCGTCCAGTAGCGCCCCGGTGTAGCGGTCACTCGGGGAGCATCGCCGCAGACGCATGGCGTGCGCGAACGCGTACGCGCCTGGGCGGACCCTGAAGATCGAAGGCTCCGGTCTGCGGGCGCGGCACCGGAGGCTTCGGCCGCGCTGCGGCGGTACAGCTACTCGGCGATCGGTTTGCTGAACAGCACCGGATCGCACACGCCGAGGGCGTCGCCGACCCGGCCCACCATGATGAACGTGGTGATCACGGCGTTGACCTCGAGCAGCTGGCCCGCGTCCCACACGGCGCGCAGCCGGTCCCAGAGTTCGTCGCTGACGTCGTTGGCGTCCTCGGCGACCTGCTCGGCGAACTCGAGCAGCACCCGCTCGGCGTCGCTGAAGTGCGGGCTAGTGAACTCGTCGTCGACGTAGATCGCCGGCAGCTGCTCGCCAATCGGATGTGGGGTCGGCAACCCGGGCACTCCGGCACGCATCGACGTCACCCCCGCTGCACCCGGACCTGATGCCCGAACGAGTGCACCAGCGCGTTCGCCGGCAGGTCGATCCGCTGCACCGGCTTACCGCGCTCGCGTGCCGTCGGGTCCGCCCCGAACAGCCGCACGTCCTGCACCAGGTCGACGCCGGACACGGCCTGCAGCACGGCGTAGACCTCGCCGGCCTGCACCGCGTCGGCCGACGTTTGCGCGGCGTTGCGGAGCTGCGCGACGACGGTGACCCCCTGGTAGAACGGCGGCTCGACGGACACCGCGGCTCCGACACACCGCCGCTCCTCCAGATACTGCTCGATGCGGGTCTGCATGTCCTGGTGCAGCCGCAGGGCGCCGAACTCCAACTCGGCGCCGCCGGCCGGCACCGCCGGAACCACCAGCACCCGGACGGCATCCGCTCGTTCCGCGGCCGGGATGCAGCGGACCCTGGCCACGTCCGGCGCCGCCGCCCTGGCCAGCTGCTCGTAGTCCTCGGCGGTCACCGCGCGGTCCAGCGTCCGCAGCAGCAACGGCCCGCGCAGTGCCGCGTCCCGCATCGACCCGGGCAAGATCGGTGACGTGGCCAACTCGCAGTGGCGCACCAGGGTTCGGCACATCTGCCGACCGGCAGCCGCCGCTGTCGATGACCTCCACCTCGCCGCCGGTGAGCAGCCGGACATGGGCGGCCAGCCCGCGCGGCGTGCCCCGCCGGCGGTGCAGCGCGACGGCGTGCGCGACCAGCGCCCGCCGCCGCTCCACGGTCCAGTTGTCGTCGACGTCGAGGGCCACCCAGTCGGCCAGCCAGTCGATGAAGTCGGGTGGCGTCAGCAGCGGGTCGAGGTAGCTGGGGAAGCTGTCCAGGGTGGCGAACACCGGCGCGAGCACCTCGTCGAAGGCCCCCGTCAACCGCTGAGTGAACTCGTCGTCGACGTAGATCGCCGGCAGCTGCTCGCCAATCGGATGTGGGGTCGGCAACCCGGGCACTCCGGCACGCATCGACGTCACCCCCGCTGCACCC
>JBOHER010000289.1:0-18368 GCA_050701115.1 Haloechinothrix sp.
AAGGTCGCGATCATCATGGGGATCGGCTACCCCGACTCCAGCCGCTCGCACTTCCGCTCGATGGACATCTGGCACACGGCGACACCCGAAGCATTCCGGCCGGAGGGATGGCTCGGCAAGGCGGTCGCCGCACTCGACCCGGGTCGGCGCGACCCGGTCACGGCAGTCAACTTCGGTCGGGGTTTGCCTCGCGCGCTGGCGTTCCCCGACGTGTCGGCCGCGTCGGTAGGCCAGCTCACGAAGTACGGCCTGTTCACCGGGTTGCCGGGCGCCACCCGCCGGGACGCCCTCCTCGACGTCGTTGGCCGGGTGTACTCGCCCGAGGCCTTCGACGACTGGGCGTCGCACCGGCTGCTCAGCACCGGGACGGCCGCGCAGCAGGGTGCCGACCTGCTCCGCACCGCGGCCTCGGCCTACACGTCCTCAGTTGTGTACCCCGGCCAGGGATTCAACAAGATCTCCGAGCACCTGCAGGGGGTGGCGACGGTCATGACGGGTGGGCTCGGTACGCGCATCTACTACACCAACCACGGCAGCTTCGACACCCACGGCGACGAGGTCGCGAACCACGCCCGGCTGTGGGAGCGGCTCTCCGGCGGGCTCGAGGCGTTTCTCTTGGACCTCGACGAGCACGGCCTGCGCGAGAACACCGTATTGTTCGTGTTCTCCGAGTTCGGGCGCCGCATCCGGGAGAACAACGCCGGCACCGACCATGGCGCGGGTGGCATCGCGCTGCTCATCGGCGACCGGGTCCGGGGCGGCCTCTACGGCGAGTACCCCTCGCTGGCGCCGCTCCACCAAGACGAGGGCGACGTGCGGCCGACCACCGACTTCCGCGCGGTCTACGCGTCGATCCTCGAGCAGTTCCTGGACGTGGACCCGGCCGACGTCCTCGACCGGCCCGGCGCGTTCGCCCAGCTCCCGGTCCGGCGGTCGTGATGGCGCACCCGGTGCCTGCCGCACACCGGCCCCACCGTTATCAGCCCCACCGTTATCAGCCCCACCGTTATCAGCAGAGTCTCGGATTCGGGCAGATGCGCGGCAAGGGGTTTCACCTCCCCGTCGATGTCGCCGTGGACAGTGAGAGCCTGGTGTACGTCCTCAGCCGATCGTGCTCGTACAAGGAGCAGGTCCCGCGAATTACCGTCACCTCCCTGGACGAGCAGACCTGCCGCGAGATCGGCCGCTTCGGCACCGAGCCCGGTTGCCTGTTCGAGCCCACCGCGATGGTGATCGACGGCAGGGACCGCATCTACGTCGCCGACGAGCACCTGCACACCGTGACGGTGTTCGACGCCGACGGCACGCTCGTCGGCCGCTGGGGCGAACACGGGGCCGGACCGGGGCAGCTCGACCGGCCGAGCGGTCTCGCGATCGACCCGGACGGCGACCTGCTCGTGGTGGATCACGTCAACGGGCGTGTACAGCGCTTCACGGTCGACGGAGGTTATCTGTCCTCGTTCGGCCGCCCCGGCACCGGCGAGGGCGAGTTCGACCTGCCGTGGGGTGTCGCGGCGGCTTCCGGAGGGGACATCTGGGTGGCGGACTGGCGCAACGACCGGGTGCACCGCTTCGACGCGGGCGGGCGCCACCTCGGCACCTGCGGGGTCGGGCTGCTGCTGCGGCCCGCCGGGGTCGCCGTCGCGGCCGACGGTTCGGTGTACGTGGCGGACTGGGGCAACGACTGCGTGCGGGTGCTCGACAATTGCGGCCGGCTAGTGGAGACCCTCCTCGGCGACGCGACGCTGTCCCGGTGGGCCGAGGAGCATCTGGACACGTTCCCGTCGGTACGGGCGATGCGGCTCGCCGCCGACCGGTTCGAGGAGGAGAAGCGGTTCCGGCACCCCACCGGTCTCACGATCACGCCGGACGGCCTGGTGCTGGTAGCCGACACCGGCAGGCACCGGGTGCAGGTGTACCGCCGGGCAGGGCAACAGTCCATGTCGACGCCGGTAACCAAGGCGACCTCGTAGTTCAGCGGATTCTTCAGCAGTTCTCACTGGCGGCTCAACCAGTTCTCACGCGCAACGCCAAGACTCCCGGTATGGCGGTCACCGTGAACGGCCCCTTCCGAGCCCGAAGTTGCGTGTCGGGCGGTTCGCTGAGCAGCGGTGTCGCGTGAACGCCGGGCTGCGGATCGCGGTGACGGGACTGGCCGGGACCTACCCGTTCGGCGGGGTCTTCTGGGACTATCTGCAGTACGCCGTCGGGCTGCGGCGACTCGGGCACGACGTGCTCTACCTCGAGGACACCGGCAAGTGGTGCTACGACCCGCAGGTCGCCACGTTCACCGACAACGGCAGACGCAACGCCACGCTTCTGGGCGAACGGATCGCCAGGATCGACCCGGGCTTGCGCTGGTTCTTCCGGGACGCGGCGGGTCGCTGCTACGGCTGCGCATGGCAGGACGTCGTCGCGTTCTGCCGTCACGCGGACCTGTTCCTGCACGTCTCGGCGTCCTGCTGGATGCGGGAGGAGTACTTCGCCGCGCGCCATGTCGCCTTCGTGGACAGCGACCCGATGTACACCCAGGCCTCGGTCAACGGGTACGTCGAGGGCACGATCGACGATCTCGGACGCTCCCGGATCGACGAGCTGCGCCGCCACGACGTGTTCTTCACCTTCGCCGAGAACATCGGCGCACCGGACTGCCGGGTGCCCACGGCGCTGTTCGACTGGATGCCGACCCGCCAGCCGATCGTGCTCGACCTGCTCGCCGCCGCCACGGTCCCGGCCGAGCGACGGCGGGCGTGGTTCACCACCGTCGGCACCTGGGACCTGAGCGGAACCCGGCCGGTGGTCGACGGCGTGCACTACGGCGGGAAGAGCGCCGAGTTCAGGCGCTTCCTCGACCTGCCGGCGAGCAGTCCGGTGCCACTTCACGTGGCCTTCAGCGGTGAGGTTCCCGCCCGGCAGCTCCGCAGGAAGGGCTGGGTCCTCGACGACGCCATGACCGCGTCGGGGGAGCCGTGGGCTTACCTCGACTATCTGGCCCACTCGCTGGGCGAGTGGAGCGTGGCGAAGCAGGCCTACGTCGCCAGCCGCAGCGGCTGGTTCTCCTGCCGCAGCGCCTGCTACCTGGCCCTCGGCGTGCCGGTCGTGGTGCAGGACACCGGCTTCGACGTCGCCATCCCCAGCGGGGAGGGCGTTCTGACCTTCTCGACCCTGGACCAGGCGGCTGACGCGATCGATCGGGTCGCGACCAAACCTGGCCTGCACGCACGCGCCGCATACCAACTCGCAGCGGAGTTCTTCGCCTCCGACCGGGTGCTCCGCCCGCTGCTCGATCGAGCACTCGGTCACTGACCCCGAGAAAGACGACCAACCATGAGCCCACACCACACCAACGCACACCAGCCGCTTCGGAGCAGACATGTCCTCATCGCCGGGGGCGCGGGCTTCCTCGGTTCGCACATCTGTGACCGGTTACTGGACGTCGGCGCCGACGTCACGGTCGTCGACAACCTCGCCACCGGGCGAGCAGGCAACGTCGAGCACCTGGTCGGTACCCCGGGTTTCCGGATGATCCGCGCGGACATCGCGACGGCAGCCCTCGCCGTGCCCTGGCCCGTCGACTACGTCATGAACCTCGCGTCGCCTGCCTCCCCGGTCGACTACCTGCGGCTGCCGATCGAGACACTTGAAGCCGGTTCGCTGGGAACCTGCTGGGCCCTGCGGCTGGCCGTGCGGAAGCAGGCTCGGCTGCTGCTCACCTCGACCAGTGAGGTGTACGGCGACCCGAAGGTCCACCCGCAGCCGGAGTCGTACTGGGGCAACGTCAACCCGATCGGCCCGCGCAGCGTGTACGACGAGGCCAAGCGGTTCGCGGAGGCGATCACCATCGCCTACCACCGTGTGCACGGCGTCTCGGTCGGCATCGCCCGGGTGTTCAACGTCTACGGGCCGCGGATGCGCTGCGACGACGGCCGGGTGGTGCCCGCGTTCATGGACAGTGCGTTGCGGGACGAGCCGCTGCCGGTGCACGGCACCGGCCGCCAGACCCGCTCGCTGTGCTACGTCGACGACATGGTGGAGGGCCTGCTGCGGCTGCTGGTCGCCGACTGCACCGGGCCGGTGAACCTCGGCAACCCGCACGAAGTGACGATGCTCGAGCTCGCCGACGAGGTGCAGGCCATCGTGGGCAGGCATCCCGGGATCCGGCATCTGCCCCCGATGACCGACGACCCGCGCTGCCGCTGCCCCGACACCGCCCTGGCCCGTCGGCTGCTCGGGTGGCGAGCCGAAACACCGCTGCGGCAGGGACTGGCTCGCACCGCGCAGTGGTTCCGCGAGACCGTCGCGGGCACGCAGGCGTTCACCGCGGCGGGATGAGCGCGACGACCACAGTGCTCTCCGCCCTGGCCCGGCGGCTGCAGATCACCGCCGGTCGGTGTGGCACGAAAGCAGATCGAAAACTCTGCCGGACCTCACCGGCGTCGTAGGCCATGACGTGGTTCGGGTTCGAGTCGTAGAAGTCCGTAGCTCTTCGGCGTGCACAAGTTTCTCCCCTCAGTGCCAGGCAGCCCGGACCCAACGGGCGGCCGCAACCCCAGAGCGCCAAGCGTAGAAAGCCCCCAGGCGCCTTGCTGTCTATCACCGGTACCGATCACGATCATCTACTGTGGCCAGAACGGAGGAAATGCGTAACAGCACGCGAACCCGTAGGTAAAACTCGCTTTCCGGCCAGCGTGGACGGCGAGCTTCCACGCGACTATTCCGACGAGGAGGTCCGGAGCTCATCTGCCGGTGAGCCCGGACGCTGCGGTCACGTGCACGGGGTTGACCCCCGCGCTCATCAGGCCGTCGTCGTTGATCGTCAGGACGGCGGGGTTGGCGAAGTTGAATGTCGTCAGGTCTTCCTCGACGCGTTTCACTTCGTGCCCGTGTCGGGAGAGCTCGGAGGCTGCCTTGACGGGGATCGTGCTGTTCAGCAGAACGACGTTGGCGTGCACATCGAGCCTCGGCGTGCCTGCGGCCTGCTGTGCGGCGAGCCCGTGATCGAGCACATACGCGACGACCTGCACGACGGCAGCGGAGATCCGCTGTCCGCCGGACGCGCCTGCTGCTAGGACCGGGCGACCGGTTCCATCGATGACGACGAGTGGGGTCATGTTGGAGTGCGGCCGACGGCCGGGCGCAATCGAGTTCGCGTGACCCGGCACGGGGACGAATCCGAACATCGCGTTGTTGAGCAGCGTCCCTGCTGACGTTGTGACGGCCGAGCCGTACGCGCCAAGAACCGTCTCCGTCAGGCTGACGATCATCCCATCAGCATCGATTGCCGACACGTGCGCGGTGCCTTCTTGCCCGATCTCGGCCGAGCTTGGGCCCTGCGCCCACCAAGCGTGGCGCCACTCGTCGGTTCTGCGTTCATGATCGATGGTCTCCGCCACTTCGACCGCGAGTCGCGGGTGATCGATCCACAGCGGGACGCGGCCGTCGCCCGCATGGATATTCTCGACGTGACGGCAGCGACGGATGGCTTCGGCCATGAGATGGAGTCGGCGCGGCGCGAGCGGGTCGAGCTCGGCGAGGTCCAGCCGATCGAGGACGGCGAAGAGCAGGCCGTAGAGGCCGCCGTGGGCGGAGGATCTGATACCCGCGGTAGGGCACCGAGTGCGGCGGTGTCAGTCGAGGCCGGTGCGACGCGAGGTCGGAGTTCGTGAGCACGCCATCGTGTGTTGCCATCTCGCCGGTCAGCGCGCTGGTCGCGGAGCCGCTGAGGTAGGCGTCCAGACCGCTCTCGGCGATCTCCCGCAGGGTCGACCCGAGCTGCGGCTGCCTAGACCAGTCGCCTGGCGCGGTCGTCGGCGGGCGGTGGGGGTAGCGCGCGTCGCGTAGGAACGTGCGCGCCGTGGCCTCGAAGCGCAGGAGCTGGTCGAGGTAGGTGCCCTGCATGAGCGAACCGAACCAGTCCGTCTCGAACCCGTCCTCGGCGAGCGTGACCGCCGGGGCGACAACGTGACGCCAGGCCAGGCGCCCCAGGTCATGGTGGGCCATGACATAGCCGGGAATGGCGCCGGGCACGCCGACCGCGCGATGGCCGATCTCGTTGGCTCGCTCCTCCACGGTCCAGCCGAACAGTCCTGGCGTGACACGGCCGCGGCCGTACATCTCTGCGGATGCGGCGGCGGGCGCCTCGCTCCGAAAGTCCATTGCGAACAGGCGCCCGTCCGACGTCGCTGCCGTAAGCAGTCCGCCGCCACCGATCGTGGTGGCGAAAGGTTGCACGACTCCGGTCGCACCTGATCGAATTCCCTGAGGAGGGCATCGTCCCGCAGCGCCTCGCAGCCCGCTGCGGCGAAACGTTCGTACCGTACGAACTCGAACTCCTCGACGCGGTACGCGGGATGCCATGCGAGTCGTGCCTGCGCAACACCCCGCTCCTGACGGGCGAGAAGCCGACCGGCGGCGGCGATGACACCTAGCCCGCTGACCATCTCCGACGACTGGCGCTTCATTCAAGTGCGCTCGCCGAACGCGAATGGGTCGAGTTCGGCGACGCCGACGACCTCGCTCGCAGCCGCCGCAGCCACCTAGCTATCGCGTCGCGTGGCGACTCGATCTACACCGACATCCCCGCCACCTCGACCGTGATTGATCTTTTCGTGGAGGCCGTCACCGATGACGACTGCGACAAGCACCCAACCCGCAACGACGACTACTCCGGCCCCGAGTCAGCCTGACACCCCGACCCCCGGCGGCTGTCCAGCAGGCGGCACCCACGCGCCGATCCCGGTACAAGGTAAGAACTACAGCGTCTGCGCCAAGTGTGCTGGCCGTTGCTGAGCGGGACTGTCGGGGGACGCATGCGGTCACCGCGGCGGGATGAGGCGCCGGACGATGGCATAGACGTCGTCGCGGGTGCGGAGCTTGGCGAGGAACTTGTCGGCGGAGCCGGTGAGCTCGACAACGTAGGGCACTCAGCGGTCCCGGCGCTCGGTGCGGCGGGCGAAAGGCACGCGGGTCTCGGTGCCATCGGCGAGAGCGGCGAGAACGGCTACGACCGCTTCACCGTCGAGCACATCCTCGAGCTGCTCGAGCAACTCGGCTGCTGCGGCCGGGAACACAGCGGCGGCCCGGCGGCCGTGCAGCTATGAGACAACCCAGTTTCTGGGGATAGACATTGAAGACATGCTCACCGTCACCGAAGCCGGCCAACTGGAAGACGCGCGCCTGCTCACCCTGACCTTGGCTCGGATGGTCACTACCTCTGGCAAACGCTATGACTTGGACGACGTGGTTGCCGGCGCCGGTATCGAGGAATCGGCCGAGCGGGCGAGACGCTCGTACAGGCGCTCGTAGTCGTCGGTCATCCGCCGGTAGTCGAACCGTCGGCGCGCTTCCTCGCGGACGCGGTTGCGGTCGATGGCCAGCGCCGCCGGAACCAGCTCCGCCAGCCGGTCGACGTCGTCGGCGTAGCACCCGGTCACACCGGGCTCGACGATCTCGGGCACCGCGCAGCGGTCGAGGGCGATGACCGGCGTCCCGCACGCCATCGCCTCGACCAACACCAGTCCGAAGGGTTCCCGCGCGACGCTGGTGAACACCAGCGCGCCGGCCCCCGCGAGCAGCGCGTTGCGCTCCTCGACGCCGACCTGCCCCACGTGCTCGACGTGTCGCCCGTCGATGAGTGGCTTCACCTCCGTGGTGAAGTAGTCGTCGCTGCCCTTGCCCGCGAGCACGAGCCGGATGCCCGCATTGCGCGCGACGCGGATCGCCTCGACCGGCGCCTTGCGGGAGATGAGGTGGCCGAGGAACAGCAGGTAGTCGCCTGCCGTTGGACCGAACGGGAAGCTGTCCGTGTCGATCCCGTTGGGCACGACCGCGACGTCGGACAGGGGCTGGAGCTTGCGGCGGTGGTACTCGGAGAGCGCCACGAGGTGCGTCTCCGGGTAGCGCGCGTAGCACCGGACCAGGTCCCGTTCGGTGGGGATGTGGTCGGTGTGCACGACCGGGGTGTCCACCATTCGCGAGAACGGTGCGGGAAAGGCGTAGACATGGCTGTGGATCACGTCGAAGTCGCTGCCGCGCTCGAAGGCCGCGGCGGTGTGCACAAGCTCGTGGAACTGCCAGTTGTTCCAGAGCCTGGAGTCCTGGTGGTAGGACACCGGGTAGCGCGCCTGGAGTCGGGCGGAGGTCCGGGAGTCACCGGTGGCGAACAGCGTGACGTCGTGCCCGCGCTGGACCAGCTCTTCGGTGAGCAGCCACACCAGATCCTCGATCGAGCTACCGGTTTGCGGACCAACCGCGCGGGCGATCGGCGCGACTTGTGCGACACGCACGACGTTCATCCCCCCAATGCTCGGCCCAGATCGGTGTCCGGTCCCATCGCGACGCGCCGCAGCCGGAAACGGTCCGCAACCGGAACGCGGAACCGACCGCCCTTGTACCGGCAGGCCGCGCGGTAGCCGGCCCGCTCCAGCAGGGTGGGGGCCAGGCCGTCAGGGCCGCCGTCACCGTACGGATAGGCCAGCATCACCACCGCCTGGTCGAGCCCGTCCTCCAGCACCTGCTTCGAGCGCCGGATCTCGTCGTCCATCTCGGCACGCAAGAGATCGGCGAAGCTTCGGTGGGACGCACCATGCGACTGCACCGCGATGCCCGCAAGGGCAAGGGCGCGAAGGTCGTCCCAGTCGCACAGCGGCTCGTCGGGCTCGTTGTTGTCGAAGCTGTTACAGCGGCCGACGAAGTCGGTGGGGACGAAGACGACTGCCGGGTAGGAGAACCGCCGCAGCCACGGCAGGGCGACGGTGCGCGTGCTGCGATACCCGTCGTCGAAGGTGAGCAACACGCCCTTGTCGGGCAGCGTGGCAGGGTCGTCGAGACCGCGCAGGAACGCCGAGAGGCCGAGTACCGTCCAGCCGGACTCGCGCAGGGACGCGAGGTGACCGGCGAAGATCTCCTCGCTGACGAAGAACCAGGTGTCCCAGCCGCCGTTCGGCGGTCGGCCGATCTTGTGGTAGGCGAGGATCGCCACGGTGCGTGGTGAGCCGGTCATGCGTACGCCTCGACGTAGAAGCTCTCGGCCTCCCGGTTGTCCAGCTCGACGATCTCCGGATAGCAACTCGTCGTCTCGCCGAAGGAGACCCGGCGGACGCCGACGAAGCCGGCCTTGTGGAGCAGCTCCTCGGCGAAGCCATAGGTGAACGGCGTGCGGATGGTGTTGTACCAGAGGATCTGGGTGATGAAGTTTCCGGCGACGGTGTCCCAGTCCCAGATGAGGAAGTAGTCCCGGTCGCCACGCTGATAGGCGGTGATCACGCGATCGAGGTCCGGCAACGACAGCCGCAGTACGCCACCGGACTTGAGCACGCGCCGCAGTTCGCGCAGCGCGGGCACCTGCTGGTAGATGCCCAGCTCCGGCAGGACGTGCTGGCTGACGATGTAATCGATGCACTGGTCGGAGAGGGGCAGGCCTTCGAGGATGTCGCAGACGAGGTCGACACCCTCGTGCTGCCGGATGTCGGAGTTGATCCACCCGGCCGGTGTTTCGCGACCGCAGCCCCAGTGCAGGCGCTGTATCGCAGTGGTGTTCTGGATCTCGGTCATGGCAGCGCCACCTCCAGCAGCCGGCCGGCCACGGTCCGGGCGTCGAACACCTCCTGGGCGAGCTCTCGGGCGAGCCGGCAGTGCTTGTCGTAGTCGTCGGTCACGTCGCGGATCGCCCTGGCCGCTTCGTCGACATTGCCGAAGCGGAGCAGGCCGCCGCCGCCGGGCAGGAGCCGAGACGGTCCGGTGTGCTGCACGACGGCAGGCTTGCCGCTCGCCAGATAGCACAGGGTGCGGTCGCTGACCCAGGCGTTCCGCAGCCGCACGCAGGAGGGCTTCACGCAGCTGAACTCGCCGAAGGAGCGTTGGATGTAGTGCTGGTAGTCCCATGGGGTGGACGCGACGGTGGACGCGTGTCGCACCCGCCAGCCGTGGGCACGCAGCTCGACCCCGTCGTTGCACTCCTGCCACTCGGAGAGGCAGAGCGCGAGCTCGAGGGGCCGGGTCACGCGGCGGGGGAGGTCGAGGAACGGCTCGAAGCCGACCTGCTTGTCGTTGCGGTAGAACCCGTCCGCGTCGGCGACCCACTCCTCGGTGGTGCCCCAGTGGGAGACGGTGGTGAACGGGGCGTCGTCCGGTGCGGCGCAGACGGGCCACCAGTCCAGCGCCACGCAGGGCGGTGCGTGCTGCCAGCTGATGCCCGCATCGGGGATGCGGTCGCTGGTCCGGAAGGCGACGGCCTCGCTCGTCGTCACATAGACGTCGTGGCGCGGGACGTGGACCTGTCCGCCCGCCATCCACAGCTGCAGCAGGCCCGGGTCGATGTCGACCAGGACGGAGCGCCGGAAGCGTTCGACCACGGCCTGCGGGAGCCCGTACCGGAGGTTCACCAGCAGGTCCGCTTCGGCGGCGGCGTCGAGCTCAAGGCAGTCGGTAGGCGGCAGGCCGGCCGCCGAGCAGACCGCCACCGAGCTCGCCAGACCGTACGGTTCGAGTTGCTGTTTCAGCGCCGCCAGCCCGCGGTACAGATCGGTCGCCGGCCGGTCGGGCTCCGCCTCCTCCAGCCACACGACCTCGCACCCGAGCGCGCGAAGTCCCAGCGCCCAGTTGAGGTAGACCCAGCGGTGCCCGCCGCCGCCCGGGTAGTAGACGGTGTTGGCCGCCAGGCACACCCGCAGGCTCACCGCGAAGCTCCGTCGTCAAGGAGCCGCCAGGTGTGCTCCATCTTGCCGAGTAGCCGGTCCACGAACACGGGGTCGCGGCAGGGCTCGATCCACCAGCGCAGGTACCACAGCTTGTGCATCACCCGCGCGTGGGCGACCGCCGCGGCGAACTCGTCACGGTCCAGCCGCTCACCGGTGTGGCGGCCGAACTCGTCGGCGTAGGCGGCAAGGAAGCGCGGCCTTCTCGCCCCCCAGCCGGCCAGCAGCTTGGCCACGTCCCAGGCCGCGACGCCGATGGCCGCCCACTCCCAGTCGATCGGCCGAACGCGGCCGTCCCGCGCAACCATCACGTTGTGACAGGAGAAGTCGCCGTGCACGAGCGTGCGCGGCTGGTGATCGAGGTAGGCCACCGACCGCGAGAGCCACCGCTGCATCAGGCCGTCGAACCGCAGGAGCGCGCCCGGCTCGCCGTAAGCCTCCAGACTACGCCGAGCGGCACCGGCGAGTGCGCGGTAGAAGCCGGGGCCGTGGTCGCTGAGGCAGCCGAGCCGGGACAGCTGCTCCGCCTGGCCGTGGCAGGCCGCGTGCATGCGCGCCAGCCACCGGAAGGCGGGCTCCCAGTCGTGAGCATCGCACCAGTCCAGCCGCCGGTTGCCGACGTCCTCGAGGAACAGCCAGTAGCGGCCCGCGGCGTCGTCGCAGAGCGAGGCGTAGAGCACCGGGGCGCCGAAGCGTCCGCCCGCGAGCAAGCGCTCATAGAGCAGCACCTCCCGCCGGACGTCCTTGCCGGCCTCGGAGCGCAGTCGCTTGAAGATGACCGGCAGCTGTTCACCGTCATCGAGGTGCACGGACAGGCGCGAGATCGGGTGCGAGCTAAACGTGCCCAACGGCTTGCGGACGGCGTCGACGATGCGCACCGGCCGGCCTAGATGCCGAGCGAGCCCACGTTCGAGCACCCGCTCGGGTGCGGACGCCAGGTCCGGGTCGGGAAGCAGCAGCAGCTCAGCCACGGCACACCCCCTCGGCGAGCTCCCGCCAGGCCCGCTCAAGCCGGGTCAGCTGCCGGTCGACGAAGTCGGCGTCGTCGCACGGCTCCTTCCACCAGTGCAGGAAGCGCAGAATGCGCAGCGTCCCGGCCGCACGGAGCGCCCGGTCGAACCCGGCGTCAAGCGTGCGGCTTGCGTGCCGCGCGAACTCGTCGGCGTAGGCGGTGACCAAGCGGGGCTTCGCGGGCCCCCATCCTTCGAGGAGCTTGGCCAGGTCGACGGCGGCCGCCCCATTCCCCGCCGTCTCCCAGTCGACAAGCCGGACGACCCCGCCCGGTTGCAATACCACGTTGTGGGCGGTGAGCCCGCCGTGGACGAGCGTGCGCGGCTGACGGTCGAGGAGGTCGACCACCGGGGGGAACCACCTGCGGACAAGCTCGTCGAACCGGGTCCGCGCACCAGGCTCGGCGCGCCGCCGCAGCGTCGCCCGCGCCTGCATTGCGAGCGAGCGGTAGTAGCGGGCGTCGTGGTGGTCCAGGCAGCCGAGTCCGGCCAGCTCCGCCGCGCGGGCGTCGTACACGGCGTGCATCCGCGCCACGTGGCGGACGGTCCGCTCCCACCCACTCGTGCCGCGCTGGTCGAGGCGCTGGGAACCGACGTGCTCCAGGACGAGCCAGGACCGGTGCCGAGCGTCGTCGCACCACGCGGCGTAGAGCAGCGGCGCGCCGAAGCGCCGGTGCCCGAGCAGGCGACGATAGACGAGCGCCTCGCGGCGGGTGTCCCTACCTGGCCGTGGTCGCAGCTGCTTGAGTACCAGCGGAAGCTCTTCGCCGCTGTCCAGTTGCACGTCGAGCCGGAAGATGGGGTGGGTGCTGCGCTCACCCAGTGGCCGCACCGAGCACGCAACGACACGAACCGGCCGGATGCGGCTTGCAGGGCTATTCATGCCCTCGCCGCCCGACGCCGCGGTGGATGCGGACCGGTCCGCGAGGCGGTCTCGACGATACGGCCGTCGGAGAGCTCGAGACGCATGTCGCAGTAGTCGAGCGTGCCCAGCCGGTGGGCGATCATGAACGTGGTGCGGCCGCGCATCAGGTCGGTCATCGCGCCCATGATCGCTGCCTCGGTGTGCACGTCCACGGAGCTGGTCGGCTCGTCGAGGATCAGGATCGGGGCGTCCTTGAGGAACGCCCGGGCCAGCGCGACCCGCTGGCGTTCCCCACCGGACAGGCGCAGCCCCCGCTCGCCCACCCCGGTGTCGTACCCGTCCGGCAGCCCGGTGATGAAATCGTGCACGTCCGCGGCCTTCGCCGCGGCCATGATGTCCGCGAAGCTCGCCCCCGGCCGGGCGTACGCGATGTTCTCGGCGATGCTCGTCGAGAACAGCACCGGCTCCTGCAGCACGATGGCGAACTGGTTGCGCAGGTCGGCCAGCCGGTAGTCCCGCAGGTCCACCCCGTCGAGCAGGACGCGGCCGCTGGTCGGGTCGTAGAACCGGGTCAGCAGGTTGACAAGGGTGCTCTTCCCAGCCCCGGTCGCGCCGGCGATGCCGACCCGGCGGCCGGACGCCACGTCGATCGAGAGCTCGTGGAGCACCGGGTGGTCCTCGTCATACCCGAAGGACACCCGTTCCAAGGCCACCCGGCCCAGGGCCCGCCGGAGCGGGCGGGCGTCCGGGCGCTCCGGGACGTCGGGCGGCAGGTCGAGCAAGCGGAACGCGCGTTCCGCGCTGACCAGCGACGACTGGACGGCGGCGATCTTGTCGGCGATCGACTCCAGTGGGCCGTACAGCTGTGAGAGGTAGCTCATCACCAGCAGCAGGCTGCCCAGGGTGAGGTCGCCGTCCCGGACACCGTTGACGCCGAGGAACAGCACCAGGGCGGTCCCGACGGCCACGATCAGCCCGATCAGCAGGGACAGGCCGTTCTCCAGCAGGGCCAGCTTGGTGCGGGCGCGCACCTTGCGGACGCCGTGGTGCAGGTAGCGCCGCCGCTCGTGCTCTTCCTGCCCGAACGCCTTGACCACCCGGAGGCCGCCGAGGATCTCCTGGATCACCGACATGATCGAGCTGTCGATCTCCTTCACCCCGTGCCATCCGGTGCGCAGCCGCCCGGCGTTGGCGCGCAGCGCGAGGAACAGCGCGGGGATGATCACCAGGGCGACCAGGGCGAGCTGGGCGTCGATCGCCCAGATGATGACGAGCATCGTCACGAGCTGCACTCCGGCGCTGACGAACGGGATGAGCCCGCCCGTCGCCAGAGTCTGGATCGCCGCAGCGTCGGTGTGGATGCGGTACGTCGAGTCGGTGGTGCCCCGGGTGTCGTGGTAGGTCAGCGACAGCCGCTGGGCCTGGGCCAGCAGCTTGGCCCGGACGTCCAGCACGAGCCGCTGGCCGGTGTAGGTCTTGAGCACGCCCTTGACCAGGCTGCGCAGCCTGCTCAGCAGGGCGACCAGCACCACGAGGACGGCCGCGACGACGAGGATGGCGTTGGGGGAGCGGGTCAGCCCGTCCGGGAGGGCCGCCTGCAGGAAGCCGGGCAGTGGACGTGACCCGATGACGCTGTCAACGGCGATCGCCAGCGGGACCGGATGCAGCAGCGCGAGCGGAGTGGACAGCAGGCTGAGCAGCAGCAGGCCTGCGAGGTGCGGCCAGTACGCCCTGGCCTCGGACAGCACCCGGCGGTAGACGCGCCACGGGCCGAACGCCCCTTCGCCTACGGCGTCCCGGTGCATGTCGACTCCGGTCCTGGCGCCTTCTTGTGCGTGGCCGACCTGCGCCACCGGTCCCCACCGCCTCGGTTTGCGCCGTCACCGAAGAAACACCAGGGCTTATGCGGCCCGTCGGGATTCACGCGGCGGCGCCGGTCGTCTTCCTGAGTCCAGCAGACGAGCGTGAGAGGACGATGAGAGTGGCCTCTGAAGCGGCGAAGAATCCGCAGGTCAGGATGCCGCAGGCGGCGACGGGCGGAACACCTGGCGCTCGAACGCATCCGCAGCCCGCAAGATGGTCGTTTCGTCGCCGTGCCTGCCGACGAGCATCATCCCCACCGGCAGCCCGTCTGACATCGCACACGGCACGTTCATCGCCGGGTGACCGGTGACGTCGAACGGCGCCGTGTTGGGGATCATCTGCAGGGCCCGGGAGACGTACTCCTCCAGTGGCGCGCCCGGTGCCGGGATCGGCGTCGCCTTGAGCGGCAGCGTCGGCATGACGAGCAGGTCGTGGTCGGCGAGCACGTCGTCGTAGGCCGCCGTCGCGACCCGGGCGAGGTTGCGAGCCTTCGCGTAGTAACGACCATGGTGCGCCTCGGCCATCCACCGTCCGGCGAGCACGGTCAGCTTGACGATCTCGGAAAGCCGATCACCGCGTGCCCGCCTGCCCTCGGCGAAGGCGTCGACGAGCCCGGTCCAGTAGCGGCCCTTCGCGCCGTACGTTATGCCCTCGGCCGCGAGCATGATCGCTGTGGCACCCTCGAGGGCGAGGGCGTTCCACACGGGCATCGCATCCCGGTGCCAGGGCAGCGACACTTCTCTGGCGCTCACGCCCAGCTTCTCGAACGCCCGTACGGCCTCCCGCACAGCCTCGTCCACGTCCGGCTCGGACAGGCCCTCGTGACCGAATCCCTCGCGAACGACGGCCAGCCGCAGCCCCGCGACCTCACCGGTCAGCGCTCCGATGTAGTCCGCGACCGGCGGGGTCGAGTACTGCCTCGGGTCGAAGCCGTCCGGCCCGGCGAGCGCGGACAACAGCAGGGCGACATCGTGGGTGCTCCGCGCCAAGGGGCCGAGATGGTCCAGCGAGTTCTCGATCGGGAAGGCGCCGGTGTACGGGACGACGCCCCAGGTCGGCTTGAGCCCGTAGATGCCGGTCCAGCAGCTCAGGATACGGATCGACCCGCCCTGGTCACCGCCGATCGCAAGGTCGGCCTCGCCGACGGCAACCAGCGCGGCCGACCCGCTCGACGATCCGCCCGACGACGGTCGCGTCCTGGTCCGGCACGTAGCCCTCGAGCACCGCGGTGCCGTTGACCATGGGGACGCCTGCCACCGCGATGTTGTCCTTGACCGCGACGGTCTTGCCGGCCAGCGGCTCGCCGGCCGCGCCCTCGATACGGACCCGCCACGCCCACGCGCCGGGCGGGTTCTCCTCCGGGCGTGGCGCCGCGCCTGCTTCCCGCGGGTAGCGCGGCTCCTGCCTCAGCTCGTCGATCTCGTCCAGACGGTCGTACGGGGCCAGGAAGCCTTCGAGGATCGCCTGAACCGCGGGCAGCCGTTCGCAGGAGATCGTGAAGTGGAAGTCCCGGGCGATCCGGGCGCGGTCGTCGGGCCCAGGACGTCGTACTGACATGGCGGCCTCCCGTGGGCTGGGTGTCTCTCCAAGCCAGGCCTACTGCCGGATATCGACCCTGTCAATGACCGTGCGACGGAAGGGTCAGCCGGAAGAGTGCGCCGATGGTGCTCGGCAGGCACACCAGGTCGCCCCCGTGGGCGCGCGCGATCGCCCGCGAGATCGGTAGCCCTAGTCCGGCGCCGCCGGCCGCACGGCCGCGTGCGGGGTCCAGGCGGACGAACCTGTCGAAGACGCGGTCGCGGTCGCCCTCCGGGATTCCGGGACCACAGTCCTGGACCTCCACGTGCGCCTCGTCGCCGCGCCGGGAGACGAGGACACTGACCGGTCCGGCGCCGTCGGTGGCGCGTAGCGCATTGTCGAGGAGGTTCGCGAGCACCTGCCCGAGCCGGTCGGGATCGCCGCTGATGTTCACCGGTTCACCGCGCACCTCGATGCGCGCTTCGGAGTCGACGATCCGGACTCGCTCGGCCTGTTGTTCGGCCACGGCTCGCAGGTCGACGGGGCTGTGCTGGATGTCCAACCCGGCATCGGCGCGAGCCATGGTGAGCAAGTCGTCGACCAGTCGCGCCGCGCGGCACGCCTCGCGGATTACGCCGGCAGTGAACCGGTCGCGCTCGACCCGGCCGGGTTGCTCGCGGAGCAAGGTCTCGGCGCCCGCCTGCACACTGGCGAGCGGTGTACGCAGCTCATGCGAGGCGTCGGAGAGGAACTCACGCATCCGGTGCTCGCCGTCACGCGCGGCGCGCTCTGCTCCTTCCAGCGCGTCGAGCATCTCATCGAAGGCCGCGGCTACGCGTCCCTGCTCTGTGTCGACGCGAGCGGGGGACAGCCGGCGACCGCGATCCCCGGCCGTGATCGACCGAGCCAGCGCCGTCATCGTGTCCAGGGGCGCCAGCGCCCCGCTCACCAGGCGGCCGACAACCATGCCCGCGAGCAGAAGCACGCCGATCGCGCCCGAGACGACGAACAGGCGCAGTTGGGTGAGCGTGCGCGCCATGTCGGTCTCGCTCGTCGAGAGGGTGAGCCTGCCGTGCTGCACGTCGCGGATAATGCTCAGCACTCCGTCCCGCTCCACCACGTCACCGGCACGACCCGGCTGCGCGGCAGGCGGAACCCCGAGCGGCGGTCCTGGCCGCGCGTCGACCGGCGAAGCCGGACCGCTGCCGAGCACCCGTCCTTCGGCCGTTTCGAGCCGGACCCGCATCCCGTCGCCCGCCAGCCGCCGGACCAGTTCCTCGGCGGACACAGACTCGGCGAGCTCGGCGGCCAGAGAGGCCCTTTCGCGCAACTGGTCGCGCAGGTCCTCGCGCAGCCGTGCGCCGAGGGCCAGGTCGACGAACACACCGAGTACGACGAGCAGGACCGCCAGCAACGCGAGCACCACGAAGCTCACCCGCCGCCGGAGGGACACCGTCCGCAGCAGGCCACCCTTGGTCCCGGTGCTGTTCACGCTCTCAGCATGTACCCGAGGCCGCGCACGGTGTGGAGCAACCGCGGGCCGTGGACTTCCGTCTTGCGGCGCAGCGCGCTCACGTGAACCTCGACGAGGTTCGGGTCGTAGTCGTCATACCCCCACACCTGGGTGAGGATCTGTGTCTTCGTCAGCGTCCGGCCCCGGTTTGCCGCCAGGTAGGCGAGCAGCCGCAACTCGGTGGCGGTGAGGTCGAGCGGACTACCGGCGCGGACGGCGACGCCTGCGTCCTCATCCACGAGCAGGTCGCCGATCTCGATCGTGCTGGGGATGCGGCCGAGGCGGCGGAGCACGGCGCGCACCCGCGCCAGCAGCTCGGCGAGCGCGAACGGTTTCACCACGTAGTCGTCGACCCCGCTGTCGAATCCGCGTAGCCGGTCCGGCACCGAATCCCGCGCGGTCAGCATCACGATCGCCGCGTCGGTCGACCGGCGGATGTCCGCGCTGAGCTCGATCCCGTCTCGGCCAGGCAGCATCCAGTCGAGCACCACGAGATCGGGTCGGAAGGTGCCAAGCAGGTCAGGTACCTGTCTGCCGTCGCGAGTCGTCCGCACTTGATAGCCGTCGCCGGCCAGCGCGGTCGCCAACGCTTCGCACATGACCTCCTCGTCCTCCACGACGAGGATGCGTGCCTTCGATGCCACACCAGAGATTGTGCACGGGACACCTGAAGAGATGCTGAAGAAGCTCCTCCATGTTCCCCGGATTCAGCTCGGCTTCAGGGTCGCCGGCACCTCGAAGCAGAACCACAACCACGAGGTACAAGGAGAAGGACATGAACCAGCGCTACGACAAGGGACTGCGCTCGTTGGTCGTCGGAGGATTGGCGGCGGCCGCGCTCGGCGGTGGCGCCTGGGTCGGCACGGCGCTGGCCGAGGAGACGCCCCCGTCCGGCACGCCCACCC
>JBOHER010000290.1:0-4621 GCA_050701115.1 Haloechinothrix sp.
AACCGTCGCCTCAACGAACTCATCGCCGAGCTTCAAGCCCTGTCCGTGCAGGCCATCGAAGACGCAGAAGGCTGGCAGCACCACCCACAAAGATGATCACGATCCGATGGTCGGACCCACCGCACCCCATGTGCGAATTCCGCGGCTAGCAGGACGCGTGGCTGCGACTCAGTCGCGCCGACACCAGCAGCGGCGCGAGGAGCCTCTCGACGTGCGCGTGGTCAGAGCCGGTCGGGCCAGAGCAACGGCAGGGCAGGTACGACCGGCAGCGAGTGGCAACGCATCGAACACTCTCTTGGCGTCCGATGCCTCATCGACGATGGGAGCTTACTGTCGAGGCCGGGTCAGTCCGTCTTCATCGCCGCCCTCGTCGAGCACTACGCCGTCGGTGCGGTTGAGCGCCTCGGTTCGCCGGTCGGTGGGTTCGCTCGCCGTCAGGTCGATCAGCCGGATCGGCGGGCCGAGTTCGATCAGCGTCGGGATGTACTCGGCACGATCGACGCGCCAGCCGTCGGCGGTTCGCGCGAATCGGAACCGGGCGGCGATGCCCTCCTCGGACGTGCCGCGCGGTTCGGCGTGCTTTGCCACATGGTTGCCAAGGCCGTAGGCCACCCATTCGCCGTCGATGCTCTCGATCGGCTGCACCACATGAGCGTGGTGGCCGAGGATCAGGTCGATCGACTCCTCGGCCAGCAACCGCTCGGCCAGCAGCCGTTGGTCTTCGGTCGGCTCGTGCTGGTACTCGCTGCCCCAATGCAGGCTGGCGACCACGACATCGGCGCCCGCATCGCGCGCTTCCTCCGCGGCGTAGGTCACCGCATCGGGGTCGAGCTGATTGGACATCCATGGCTTTCCCTCGGGCAGCGGGTAACCGTTGAACCCGAAGGTGAACGACACGTGCCCGACCTTGACCCCCGCCACGTCCAGCACCAGCGGGGTCGCCGCCTCCCGCTCGGTGCGGGCGGAGCCGGTGTGCCGGATGCCGGCCTCGTCGAGGGCGTCGAGGGTGCGGTGTACGCCGTCCGCACCCTGATCGAGGGTGTGGTTGGACGCCGTCGAGCAGGCGTCGTAGCCGGTGTCGGCCAGGGCGCCCGCCAGTTCCGGCGGAGCGCGAAACGATGGGTAGCCGCTGTAGGGACCACCGGCCGGGGCCAGCGGCACTTCGAGGTGGCAGATGGCGAGGTCGGCGGCCGAGATCGGGTCCTTGACCCCGGCCAGCAGTGGCCGGTAGTCGTGCTCGCCCTGACCGGTGTCCACGGCGTCGCGTGCGGCTTGTTCGGTCAGCGCCGGGTGGATCAGCACATCACCGGTGGCGATCATGGTAAACGAGTCGGTCTGCTGCTCGGCGGGCACCGACGGCGGCATCGGCTGGTGCACGGCCGACGGTGTGCCGTTGACCGGCGCGACAGCGCAGGCCGTCGCGAAGAGCACCGCGGCGACGGCAACGCCCAGGTGGCCCCGCATGGGTGCTCCTCACGTTCGCCGGTTGTGCAACGCCACGGCGAAACTACACGGTTGGCTCAGTCCTTCCACCGGCGCGCCGAGGCGAAGCTGACCGGCTCGGTGACGTCGTCGCCGAACCGCCACAGCCGCATCCGCCCGGCTGGCGGCACCACGATCGCGATGCTGCCGAGCAGCCGGGACCCATCACTCGCGCCCGTGTAGTGGATGCCGAGCCCGTGATCGGGCTTGCGCTCCGCGCCGGTCACCGCGACCGCCTGCAGCGCCTCCCGGATCTGCTCGATGGCCACCTGGTGCGGAAAACCGTAGCTCCCGCCCTCGCGGACACACGAGAGCAAGCTGAACTTCGGGCTGATCCGGGACACCAGTTCGAGGCTCGTCCCGTGCTTGGAGCCGTGATGCGACACCTTGAGCACATCCGCGCGCAGGTGGTCGGTGCCGCCGCGCAGTTTGAGCTGCCTGGCGATCCAGGATTCCGAGGTGTGCAGGGAGGGGAAGTCAACCGTCACGTGCGCCCACGACACGTGCTGGGCGTCCGCGCCGAGCAGTAGCCGGGTGCTCGACCGGCGGGGCAGTATCCGCCGATCGGGCACGGGTGCACGGTAGTCGGCTGCCACCCGGTTCGCCGGATACTCGATCATCAGTGAGATCGACGAGTCGTTCACCTCGATGCCGTAGGTGTCGAACCGGTTGCGCAGTCCGACCGCGGGCGCGAGCACGGTGATCGACACATTGCCGTAGAACCGGACGGTCCCGCTGGTCGGCATGCCCACGATCGGCCGCGCACCACCGGCATCGGGGGCCAGTTCGCGCATGGTGTTGACGAAGTTCGCGGTCGGGATGTAGTAGCCGGGATGCCAGAACTCGCCGATCGCAGCGTGGAAGGTGCGCAGGAAACGAGGCATCCCGCCGATATGGTCGTGGTGCGGATGGGTCGCGACCACCAGCGGGAAGGTCCCGGTGCTGGTCGGCGCCGGGCCGGTGAGCAGGACTGCGGTCTCGAGTTCGGCCAGCAGCGACAACATCTTGGGTGCCGACGCGATGTCCACGATGATCGCCTGACGGCGACCCGCGGACTCGGGAAGCAGCAGCAACTGGCAGTCACCGTCGCCGACATTGAGCAGGAAGTAGACCAGGCTGTCCGGCTTAATCGAGGTGATGAAGGGTTCATCGGCCAGCATGCTCGCCGGCACATCAGCCGGATTGCTCATGGCAGGTCCTCGTCGGTGGCCGTCATGGCGTTGATCAGCTGGGCGTCGGACTCGGCGTCCAAGGTCGGGACGTGCACCGACCAGAACGCCGCCTTGGCCGCCTCCCGCGCCTGCCCTGTGGTGTCCGTCGCGTGCACTATCCCGAGTGCCCGCAGTGCCGCTTCGTCCAGTGGGCCCCCCGAGCCCGGCTGGGTCGGCTCCCGTTCCCACCGCATCGCGTAGACGTCCCCAACGTGCAGCGGGGTGAACGCATCGCCCAGCAGGTCCCGCAGGGCCGCGGTCAGGGCGTCCGCCTGTACTGCGACGATCTGGATCGCAGACTCGTCGAACAACGGCTTGCCGGTCGCGTCGACCCCGGGCCAGGGCGCGATCTGCAGACCGATGATTCCGCCGTGGTAGCCGACCTCACCGTCTGCGAGTTCGCTGTGGCCGACCCACTCTTCGATGGTCACCCACCGGTAGTCCTGTGGTCGCGCATCGCCAAGCAGCTCCGCGCGCCACAGCCCGACCTCGCGGACCCCGACGCCGCTTGCGGTCAGCGCAGGCCCTTCGATGTCGGCGGCCGCGGTGAAGGTTGGCTCCCATGTGCTCACCGCTGCGCCCGCATCCCGCACCACACCGTCGATCTCGGTGCCGGTGAGCACAACCCGCGCGATGTGCGCGCCGTCGGCGATCAGGTCGCCGAATACTCGGCCACCGCTGAGGTCGAGCGTGCCGAATCGGGTCAGCGAGACATCGGCGACGGTGTGCACGGTGGCATTCGCCAGCAGCACTTCGGAGGCCGACGCCCGCCGCATGTCGAACCCGCTGTCGAACCAGGCGTCGTCGAAGGTCACTCCACCGTGGAACCGGGTGTCGTCGAACCGGGGGCAACCCACGAACGTCACCCCCTCGGCGTCCAGGTGCTCGTCGAAGTCGGCATCGCGGAAGTCGGCTCGGGTCAGCTGGGCGTTGCGCAGGATCACCGGCCGCAGGAACCAGGCGCAGCGCCATGAGGTGCGAGTGGTGAACTCGTGCCCGGCCAGGTCCAACGGCGGTCCCGGCTCGATCGTGGCGCCGTCCAGCTTGAGCGTGTTCCAGAGCGGCCGATCCTGTTCGTCACGGGGAAGGGCACGCAGCACCCTGGTCAGCAGCCCGTTGTCCAGCGAGAGTCCGCGCAGATCCACTTCGGCGTTACCGGTGATCCTGCCGAGCGCGACTGCCCGGGAGCGTTCGTCGGCGTGCGCAAGGCAGAGGAACCGCCCGGGAAGTCGGATTCCCGCGCAGTTCTCAACCGTGCAGGTGGCCCAAGGAGCGCCCACGGAAGCTAGTCGCTGGCGGCGAGCGTCCTGTTACCGCCGGTATGCTCCGTTTGCCCTAGTGGTAGTCATGCGCGGGCGTTGATGGACTCGGCCAGGGTGAGGATTCGGCGGGCGTTGTCCACGTGCAGGTTCTCGATCATCCGGCCGTCCACGGTGACGACACCCTGACCCTCGGCCTTGGCCGACTCGAACGCATCGATGATCTTCTGCGACCGCTCCACTTCGTCGTCGGAGGGCGCGAAGACCCGGTTGCACGCCTCCAGTTGACCCGGGTGGATCAGCGTCTTGCCGTCGAAGCCCATCTGACGGCCCTGCAGGCACTCCGCCTCGAAGCCCTCAAGGTCCTTCACGTCGTTGTAGACGCCGTCCAGAATGACCCTGCCGGTGGCGCGGGCGGCCAGCAGCGCGAGCGAAAGCCCACCCAGCAGCGGCGCGCGGCCCGGAATGCACTCGGCGTGCAGTTCCTTCGCCAGGTCGTTGGTGCCCATTACCAGCACGGTGAGCCGTTCGCTCGCCGACGCGATCTCCGCCGCGCGCAGCATCGCGATCGGGGTCTCCACCATCGCCCAGATCGCAGTGTGCTCGGGAGCTCCGGCGAACTCCAGCGCGCGCTCGATGGCGTGCACCTCGGCGGCCGAGCTCACCTTG
>JBOHER010000291.1:0-2807 GCA_050701115.1 Haloechinothrix sp.
GCACCAGCCGGGTGCTGGTGGCGAGGTAGGCCAACGTGATGTTGACGTCTGCGGCCCCGAGCTTGCTGGCGACCTCGCCGAGTGTGCCGGGGCTGTCCTGTATCGGTACGATTGCCACTTCCTGCTCGGAGGCGACGGTGACGCCACCTACCTCGAGCGCAGTGAACGCGGCGGTCATGTCCTCGACCAGGATGTGCACCTCGGCCAGCCCGCCGCCGCTGGTCAACGCGCACAAGCCTTCGATGTTGACGCCGCCCTTGCCCAGGAGCTCGCCGATCCGAGCCAGCTCTCCGGGGCTGTCGTCCACGTAAATCGTGAGATCGCTAGCCATCACTCGCCTCCGCGGAGCGGGGTTTTACCTGGCCAGCCCATTGTCACCCCGTCGGCGGCGAATGACATCTTGAATCTGGGGCGGCGAGGGCGTACGCATACTCACCGGCAGGTTCGCCGCCCAGCCCTGATCGACAACCTGCGATGACCGTCGTAGGTTGGCACCGGGCACCTCGTTGGGACGTGGAGGAGTGGCGCGGATGACCAGGCACGTCGAGGGCTACTTCTTGGGCGCGGCTGTAGGGCAAATCTATTGGCAGGGCTGGCTGCCCGATGGTGACGCCGATGTCGTGGGCGTGGTGGTGATCGCGCATGGTGCGGCCGAGCACAGCGGCCGCTACGCACATATCGGTGACCGGCTGGCATCGGAGGGTTATGCCGGCTATGCGCTCGATCACCGCGGTCACGGGCGGTCCGAAGGTGTCCGCGCCAACATCAACCGGATGTCCGAGGTGGTCGCCGATCTCGACCAATTGATCAGGCACGCCGAGGGTCGACATGAGGGCAAGCCGCTGTATCTGTTCGGGCACAGCATGGGCGGGTTGGTCGCACTCGATTACGTGACCAGCCCCGAGATCACCGCACATCTGCGTGGGCTGATCCTGTCCGGCGTCGCGGTGGAGACCGAGGTCGGCTCGAAGGCGCAACGCGTCCTGGGCAAGGCGCTGTCGCCGGTGTTGCCCAATCTCGGTGTGCTCAAGCTCGACGCCACGGCGGTCAGCCGCGATCCGGCCGTTGTCGCCGACTACGACACCGACCCCTTGAACTACCGGGGAAAGCTTTGTCTCAGGACCGGCGCGGAGATCCTCGAAGCAGCCGAGCGCGTGAAGAGTCGCCTGTCCACAGTGGAGCTGCCAATACTGGTCATGCACGGGACAGCGGACAGGTTGACCTCGCCTGCCAGTTCTCAGCTGGTCGCCGATCGCGCCGGGTCGCGCGATATCACGCTGACGATGTACGACGGCCTCTACCACGAAGTGTTCAACGAGCCGGAGAAGGACGCCGTGCTCAGTGACGTGGTGGAATGGCTCCGGGCGCACGCCTGAGCAGCGATCACCAGCGGGGTTGGCGCGGTCAGGTGATTCTGCGGAGTAGAGGCATGCTGCCGAACAACATCAATGCGGCTACCACGAATATCGCCGAGTATCCCTGGGTGTCGGAAAACGTCAGCACGGACAGGTGCTCCGCTTGGTCGGCCGCGATCCCGGCCAGCAGCGGCCCGGCGAGCACGCCGATGCCGCGGCTCATCCCGAACAGGCCCGCACCCGTGCCGTGGGTGCTCCGGCGAGTGAGCAACCCCATCAGCAACGCGTAGGGGAGTGTCATCAGCACCACCGCGGCGAATGCGACCGGCACGATGGTCGCGACGAAGGCCATGTCGGTGGTCACGACTGCCGGCGTCAGCCCGAGGGCGAACACCCAGAGAGCCAGGTACATGATTCGCCGGTCGCCGTAGTGGTCGGCGAGTTTGCCCGCCACCGGAGCCGCGAGCAGCGCGGCCACCCCGACCAGGGCGAGTGCACTCGAGGCCTTGGCGAGCGAGAGCCCAAGCCCGACCGTGAGGTACAGCACGGCAAAGGTGCGGAGTCCCGCGATCGCAGCCTCCCAGCACGCGTTCGCGATGAACCAGTGCCGGATCCGAACGTCGGTGCGCAGCAGGGTCAGGCTTGCGGAGAACCCGCCGCGTTGATCTGTATGGCGCTCTCCGTGCGCTGATCCTGTGCGCACTCCGATGTACAGGCCGACGGTCACCACGATGATGGCAGCCGCTCCGACGAAGAAGGGCAACGGCTGACCCAGGCTCAGCAGGAATCCTCCACCGCCGAGGGCGATCAGCAGGCCCGCTGAGCGCAAGGTGCCTTGGAAACCCTGCGACCGGCCGTGGGCGTCGTCAGGAACGAGGTCGGGATACAGCGCGTAGTACGGCGTGTAGTAGGTGAAATAGCCGACGAAGAAGATCGCCAGGGCGACCGCGACCCATGTCAGCGAGGTCGTGCCCAACGGCATCAGGATCAGCGCCAGGACCGCGATCACGCCGCCGATCAGGATCAGCGGGAGTCTGCCACCGATCCGCGTCCGCAACTGATCGGACATGCCGCCCACCAGCACCGGAATGAACAGCGCAAACAACCCTTCGCCTGCGATCAGCAATCCGGTGATCGTCGGGCCGGACAGTTCGTTGATCAGCACGGGAACGTAGGTGGTGACCAGCGTGTACGCGAGAGCGATCCCGAACGCGGGCAAGCCGAGGATGAACAGGAACCGGCGTTCCTCCCAGCTCAGGCGCCGCGCACCAGCGGCCTGTCGATCCGGCACGCAGCCAGTCTGTCACCGCACGCCCTGGACAGCGCGGTGAGTCAACCAGCGATGAGAGCCACACGTTCAGTCTCTTGTATTCGCTACGCCTGATGCGTAAGTTCGTTCTACCGAAATTTTGCCTGGAACTGCGGAAGGCCATGACATGAGCAGCTGTGCGG
>JBOHER010000292.1:0-36948 GCA_050701115.1 Haloechinothrix sp.
TGTCCGACAAGGACGTGGCGCTGGACCGCAGCATGATCCCGCTGGGCTCGTGCACCATGAAGCTCAACGCCACCGCGGAGATGGAAGCGGTCACCTGGCCCCAGTTCGCCGACTTGCATCCGTTCGCGCCGGTGGAGGACGCCCCCGGCATGCTGAAGGTGATCGGTGACCTGGAGCGCTGGCTCGCCGAGGTCACCGGGTACGACGCGGTCTCTCTGCAGCCCAACGCGGGCAGCCAGGGGGAGTTCGCCGGATTGCTCGCCATTCGTGCCTACCACCGTGATCGGGGCGAGGCGGAGCGCGACGTGTGCTTGATTCCGTCGAGCGCGCACGGCACCAACGCCGCCAGCGCGGTGATGGCGGGCATGCGGGTGGTCGTGGTGAAGTGCGACGAGCAGGGCAACATCGACCTAGCGCACCTGCGGACCGTTGCCGATGAGCACGCGAAGGACCTCGCGGCGATCATGATCACCTACCCGTCGACGCACGGCGTCTACGAGGACACGGTGCGGGAGGTGTGCGGGATCGTGCACGACCACGGCGGCCAGGTGTACGTCGACGGCGCAAACCTCAACGCGCTGATCGGGCTGGCCCGCTACGGCAAGTTCGGCTCGGACGTATCGCACCTGAACCTGCACAAGACCTTCTGCATCCCGCACGGCGGTGGCGGTCCCGGCGTTGGCCCGATCGGGGTGCGGGCACACCTCGCTCCGTTCCTGCCCAACCACCCGCTGCAGCCTGCGGCCGGACCGGTCACCGGCGTCGGCCCGATCAGCGCGGCGCCGTGGGGCAGTGCCTCGATCCTGCCGATCTCCTGGGCCTATGTGCGCATGATGGGCGCCGCTGGGCTGCGCCGGGCCACCCTGACCGCGGTCGCCGCGGCGAACTATGTGGCGCGCAGGCTTGATGAGCACTACCCGGTGCTTTACTCCGGGCGGGATGGCCTGGTCGCCCATGAGTGCATCCTTGATCTGCGCGGCATCACCAAGGCGACCGGGGTGACGGTCGACGACGTCGCCAAGCGGCTGGCCGACTACGGCCTGCATGCGCCGACGATGTCGTTCCCGGTGGCGGGCACGCTGATGGTGGAGCCGACCGAGAGCGAGAATCTGGCCGAGCTGGACCGGTTCTGCGACGCCATGATCTCGATCCGCGCCGAGATCGACCGGGTGGCTTCCGGCGAGTGGCCGGTGGCGGACAGCCCGTTGCGCAACTCTCCGCACACCGCCTCCTGCATCGCAGGTGAGTGGGATCGGCCCTACACCCGGGCGGAGGCGGTGTTCCCGACCGGCAGCGCGGCGAACAAGATCTGGCCACCGGTGCGGCGGATCGACCAGGCCAGCGGCGACCGCAACCTGGTCTGCTCCTGTCCGCCGATCGACGCCTACCAGCAGTGAGCGTTCCGCTTGCGGAGGCCGCTTCTCCGCCGACGGCGAGACCGCAGCACTACTGGGCGCGCACCCGGGCCCGCTCCCGGCGCAGGAAGGGAACAACACCCACGGCTGAACCGGCGAGCAGTGTCGTCATCAGCCAGAACGGGCCCGCGATGCCGACCAGCGTGGACAGACCACCCGCGGCTGCCGGACCAGCACTCTGCGCGACCCGGTTGCCGGTGATGCGCAGTGCGAGAGCGGTTGCCCGTAGCTGTTGCGGAGCCTCGAGTACCACCCAGGTCATGGTCAGCGGCTGGCCGAGACCCAAGACCAGCCCGAGCACGACCATCAGCCCGGCCAGCACGAGCGGCTCGGAGATCACCACCAGACCGAGTACACCACCCGCCCCGATCACCGAGCTGACGACCAGAATCCACAGCCGTCCCACCCAGTTCATCAGTACCGGGATCAGCAGCCGGGACACGAAGGAGAAACCGGCGCGGACGGCGAGCAGCGCGCCTACCACGGCGGGTGAGAGGCCATGATGCTCGCCGAGCACCGGCAGGTAGGCGGTCAGCAGATCGACGGTCGCCATGGTGCTGAAGCTGACGAGGATGGCGATGCCCAGCCGTGGGTTGCCAAGCAGCGCGAGCGCGCAACCGCGCCCAGGGGGCGCCTCGGTGCCGTGCGAACTCGGTGCGAGCGCTGCGCTGTTCCTCAGGGCGACGACCATCAGGCCGAAGAAGACCACGATGAGCAGCGCGATGCCGCCCGCGGTCCAGAACGCGCGCGTCGTTCCGGTGAGCATCTGCCGTTCACCAACGCGGGAGATCAGCCATCCGCCGATCAAGGGCCCGAGGAGCTGGCCAAGGGACGCGGACGCGGTGAACAGTCCGAAGTTGCGGTCGTGCTGGCCCGGCCCGGACAATCCGGCCACCACGGCCTGAGTGGCGACCATCAAGGCGAGTTGTCCGATACCGAGGGCGGCATTGACCAACGCCATGCCTGCCAGCGACCCGGAGTGCGCGAGCAACACCGAGCTGGCACTCACCACGAGCCCGCCGGCTAACAGCAGCACGGGGGTTCGACCTCGGTCGCACCATCTGCCCATCGGGATAGCGAGAAAGATCGGCAGCAGCGCGCTCGCGGCGGCGACCATGCCCACCGCCCGCTCGTCGCCGCCGAGAGCGAGAACCCGGTAGGAGGCGGCCGGCTTGGCCAATGCCATCGTGGCGTGCGCGGTCAGCGTCCCCAGTAACAGCAGCGTCAGCGCCGACCGGTAGCTGGCGCGTACCGGAGCCCTCACCTTGGTAGCCACTCGCCGATCATCCCCTCCGCGCCGGTCGTGCGGAGCGCGGCCGGGTAGGTTGGGTGCGACGGGTCACGAGGTTTCGCACCGTAGATGGGTGGGCGCATGGGTCAGGTTCCCGAGATCAGATTGGCCAACGGAGTCACCATCCCGCAGCTCGGCTACGGGGTCTTTCAGATCCCGCCTGACCAGACCCCTCGGGCGGTGCGGGCAGCATTGGATGCCGGTTACCGGAGCATCGACACCGCCTCGGCATACGGAAACGAGTCCGGGGTGGGGGTAGCGGTGCGGGAGTCCGGTATACCGCGTGCGGACCTTTTCATCACCACGAAGTTGTGGAACTCCGATCAGGGCTACGACTCGACGCTGGCCGCCTTCGACCGGAGCCTTACCGAACTCGGCATGGATTACGTCGATCTCTATCTGATCCACTGGCCGCTACCCCGGCGCGACCGGTATCGGGACACCTGGCGGGCATTGCAGCGGGTGCATGCCGATGGCCGGGTGCGCGCGATCGGCGTCTCGAACTTCGGCGTCGCGCACCTGACTCGATTGCTGGAATCCGCCGAGGTCGTTCCCGCCGTCAACCAGATCGAGTTGCACCCGTACCTGCCGCAGGCCGAGTTGCGTGCGTTCCACGCCGAGCACGGGATCGTCACCGAGGCGTGGAGTCCGTTGGCGCAAGGGGAGTTGCTCGCTGAGCAGGCGATGACCGGCCTGGCGTCGAAGTACGGCAAGTCGCCTGCCCAGATCGTGCTGCGGTGGCACCTTCAGCTCGGCAACGTCGCGATCCCCAAGTCCGTGACACCCTCCCGGATCAGGGAGAACATCGACGTGTTCGATTTCGAACTCGCCGACGACGATCTGGTCGTGCTGACGGAGTTGAACAAGGGCAAACGGATCGGGCCCGATCCGGACGTCTTCGACCGGGTGTAGCCGCACCCGATCGTCAGCCGTCGAAGCCGGCCTTGGTGAACAACTTCCGCTGCTCGGGGTCTTGCAGGAATCGCTGGAACGTCTGTGCTGCGCGCTCCTGTACGGGGTCGATGCCCTCCCCGCGGATGCCGATGAACGGGTAGTCGGCCGACTTCGCCGTGGCGATCGATACGTGCTGGCCTGCGATCCGGTCCGGGTGGGTCTTGCCGAGTTGATCGGCCCACCAGTTCGACTCCGGGATCCATGCCGCGGGGGCACCGCCGACCCGGGCGTTGCCCCCAAGGCTGTCCAGCGTGCTCTGCGATTCGGCCGATTGCACTTCCACCGTGACGCAACGATCGTGCACCACCCGGTCCGCGGAGTTCCACTTGTCGGCGGCATCGGTCACCGGCTGCTCGATGCTCGGCGCGACGGACACTCGCAGCGTGCTGGTGCCGCCGGTGCAGGAGTGGGCCTGCGCCTCCGCTCGGTTGTTGAGGATGTTGTTGCCCCATCCCCAACCTATCCAGCCGACGGCGATCAGGCCGATTGCGACCAGGCAGGCTATCGGCCACTTGGCGACTCCGCGGGGAGCTGCGGAGAGAACAGCGCGATGCGAGCCGGTGGTGGTGGTGGTGCTGGTGGTGTGCTCGCGCTGCGGAGGTAGATCGTCCCGGGCTTGCCCGGGACGCCGGTAGTCCCGCAAATCCCGATAAGGCCGAGCGGGGGGTCCGGACTTCGTGTGACGCCCCATCGCAACCGTGACCCTTTCGATATCGAATCGATGCATACCGCGCGTGCGGCTGAAATGTTATCACCCCAACAGACGCCAGCAGGCAACCAATCGTGATATCTCACGTCGTGTCATCCTTCGAGCTACGCCATTCGGCCTAGTTCGTTGACCGCTCTGGGCGAGCCTCGGCCCTGCCCATCACCGGGTCCGCGAAGACCGCCCGATCACCACGTGGGTTCCGTCCCGCACCGTTCCCACGTACTCCTCGACGAGGTCCTCCAGCGCGACCACGCCTACCGTGCGGCCCTGCTCGTCGATGGCGGTGGCCAGGTGACTGCGTTCGTCGCGCATCGCGGAGAGTGCCTCGTCCAGGCGGGCGCCCGCACGGAGCTGGGTCAGGCTGCGCATCTTCTCCGGGCGCACCCGGGTGGACGGATCTTCGTTCGCCTGGTCGAGGACGTCCTTGACGTGGATGTAGCCGATCAGCTCGCCGGCCTTCGCCCGGACCGGGAATCGGGAGAAGCCGGTGGAGGACACCGCCCGCTCGACATCCCCGACGGTCGCGTCCACCGGCAGTGTGGTCAGCTCACCGCTCGGCACCAGCACGTCAGCGACCGACTTGCTCACCGACGACAACGCCTGGCTGAGCCTGCGGTGCTCGGACTGGTCGAGCAGACCCTCCCGCCGCGATTCGCTGAGCAGCTCCGCGAGTTCGTGCGAGGTGTAGGCGGTCTCCAGTTCGTCCTTGGGCGTGATCTTGACGGCGTGCAGCACCAGGTTCGCCGTCTGGTTCAGCATCCAGATGAACGGTCCGGCGACCTTCACCCACACCACGTGCACCGGCACCAGCCACATGGCGAGGCGTTCCGGTTCGGCGATAGCCAGGTTCTTGGGCACCATTTCCCCGAACAGCACGTGCAGCACGGTGATGAACGCCAGCGCGATCGCGAAGGACACCGCATGCAGCAGGTAGTCCGGCAGCCGCAGCACGTCGAACACCACCTCGAGCTGATGCGCGACAGCGGGTTCACCGAGCCGGCCGAGCAACAGCGAGCAGATGGTGATGCCCAACTGTGCCCCGGCAAGCATGCGGGACACATCCTTGCTGGCGTTGATCACGATCCGGGCGCGCACTTTGCCCTGCTCCAGCAAAGCCTCGAGGCGGTCCCGGCGGGAGGAGATCAGGGCGAACTCCGCGCCGACGAAGAACGCGTTGGCGAGCAGCAGCACGACGATCATCCCGATGGCCGCCCAGTCGCTCACTGGTGCACCTCGCCGTGCTCGTCCGAGGTGCCGTGCGCGAGCTTGTGCACACCCAGCTCGGCGATCCGGTGGCGCTCCATCTGGGTCACCGTGAGTTGCCAGCCGTCGACCTCGACGCCATCTCCTGGTTGCGGAATCTCGCCGAGTTCGGTCAGCACCAGCCCGGCGACCGTCTCGTAGTCGCCTTCCGGCATGGTGAACCCGGTGGCATCGGCCAGTTCGTCCGGGCGCAACTGTCCCGACACGAGCCAGCGGTCCTCGCCGAGCTGCTTGGTCGCGGGCGATTCTCCCTGGTCATGCTCGTCTCGGACATCGCCGATGATCTCCTCGACGACGTCCTCCAGCGTCACAAGGCCTGCGGTTCCGCCGTACTCGTCGACGACGATCGCGAGCTGGAAGCTCGAATCACGCAGCCGGTTCAGCAGGGAGTCGCCGGGGAGGGATTCGGGCACCGTGGGCACCGGCCGCATCAAGGAGCCCGCCTTGACCCGGTCCCGCTCTCCGGCGGCGACGGTGAACGCCTGCTTGATGTGGATGGCGCCTGCGATGTCATCGAGGTCCTGGCTGTAGACCGGGAATCGGGACAACCCGGTGCTCCGGGCCAAGGTGAGCAGATCGTTGATCGAACTGTCTGCCTCAAGCGACTCGATCTGCACTCGTGGGGTCATCAGCTCGTCGGCTGTGCGATCGCCGAACCGCAACGACTTGTCCAGCAGTTGCGCGGTGACGGTATCCAGCGTGCCGCGTTCGGCGCTGGAGCGCACCATCGAGCCGAGTTCCTGCGGGGATCGCGCCGACCGCAGCTCCTCGGCGGGCTCGACGCCGAGCTTGCTCACGACCCAGTTCGCGCTGTTGTTCATCAGGTGGATCATCCAGCCGAAAAGAGTGGAGAAGCCGGAGTGGTAGCCGGCGACCGCACGCGCGGTGGCCAGCGGGCGGGCGATGGCGAGGTTCTTCGGCACCATCTCGCCGAACACCATGGACAGCGCCGTGGCGAGGAACAACGCGATGGCCAGCGACACCGCGCCCGCCGCCTGGTCACCCAGTCCGAGTTCGGTCAGCAGTGGCCGGATCTGCGCACCGATGATGGGTTCGGCGAGGAAGCCGCTGACCAAGGTGGTGAGGGTGATCGCGACCTGTGCGCCGGAGAGCTGGAAGGACAGCGTCCGGTGAGCCTTCTGAACGGTGCGCGATCGACGGTCGCCGACCTGGCGCACGTTGGTGTCGATGGTGCTGCGCTCCAGCGCGGTGAGCGAGAACTCCGCGGCGACAGCGAGTCCGGTGCCGACGCTCAGCAGCAGGAAGAAGAGGATTCCGCCGATGGTGAGCAGTAGGTCCATCAGCGGGCGCCCGAGTTCAGCGCAGGGTAGCTAAGACGGGGATGTCCGGGTTCCGCACCCGGCTCAGTACTGTCACCAGGTGATTGCGCATCGCGCACGGGTGGGGGTCACTCCTTGAGCAGAACCGGTCGGGTTAGTACTGCGACAACCGTCGCGTTATGGAATCAGGGTACTTCATGCCGTCGCCGGACGTGGCACCGTGCCGGACCTCAAAGCTTCAGGTTGTGCCGCCTCGTCGTTTCCTCGACCAGGTCGAGTACCGGATCGAGGTCGTCGGCGGGCAGCCCCATCGCGAGGTGGGAGACGAGGCCTTCCAGCACCAGTTCGAGGAACGACGTCAGCACGTCGACGTCGACGTCATCCCTGAGTTGGCCCTCTATCCGCTTGCGCTGCAGGCGATCCCGGGTGGCCATGGTCAGCTGCCGGGATCGTTCCGCCCACCGTTCGCGGAAGTCCGGATCGGTGCGCAGCCTCCGCGAGACCTCCAGCCGGGTGCCGAGCCAGTCGGCCGGGTGCTGACTGTCGCCGGAGAGCAGTTGCCGCATGACCTGGACCAGACCCTGCTCGGCCACGACGCCCGCCATCCGTGCCGCGTCGTCCTCGGCCAGCGCGAGGAAGAGCGTCTCCTTGTCACGGAAGTGGTGGAAGATCGCTCCCCGTGACAAACCGATGGTTTCCTCGAGCCTGCGGACCGTCGCGCCTTCGTAGCCGTGACGGGCGAAGCACATTCGCGCGCCGTCGAGTATCTGCCGACGGCGCGCATCGAGGTGGTCCTGACTCACCCTGGGCACCTTGTGATCCTGTCACCCGGGGTAGCCCTCGTGCAATCCGTACGTACGTACTGTGACGTGCGCGGTGCTGTGCACGCGAGCTGAAGGTGGCCCTTAGTGCCGCTACGACACCGGAGGCCACCTTCAGCTCGCCACCGCCACCCGATCAGGTGCGGCAGATGAGCGCCGCGCTAGGGGATCGTCAGGGCTAGCTGGCCGCCCAGTTCGGCGGTGTTGCGCCCCGCACGGTTGCGTTCGGCGAGCGCCAGCCCGGTGCTGCGCGGGGCGATCCGCCGCAGGTCCCACTCGGCGAGCAGCAGCGCGACCTTGGACTGCATCTCGTTGCGCAGCCGGATGAACGAGTCCGCCGGGTCGGCATCCACCTCGCCGAGCAACAGCCACCACGCCCAGGCCGCCGCACCCGCGTTGGCGATGAAGTCCGGGACCACCGGGATGTCGCGCGCCGCCAGCATCGCCTCGGCCTCGGGCGTTGTGGCGGCGTTGGCCGCCTCGACCACGGCTTTGGCCGCGACCCGCATGGCGTTGTTCCCGGTGATGGCGTACGAGATCGCCGCCGGGACGAAGATGTCGGCCTCGATGGACAGCACGGCGTCGCGCGGTAGCCGGCATACGCCCGCGGGCAGCCGCGACCGGTCGATCTCGCCGTACCTATCGCGCAGTTCGAGCAGTGCGGGGATGTCCAGGCCTGCCGGGTCGAACAGGGTGCCCGCGGCGTCGGCGACCGCGACGACCCGTACGCCCGCCTCGTGCAGGTACCAGGCCGCACCGCCACCCATCGTGCCGATGCCCTGCACTGTGACGGTCGTGTCGGCCTCCCGCCTGCCCCACGCGGTGACGATGCCAAGACACGCCTGAGCCACGCCGTATCCGCCGATCACGTCACCGAGCAGCCCGCCGGGTACCGGGGCGTGCAAGCCCGCGTGCACCCGCTGGAGGGTGCGCTGCGGGTCCGGTGAGCGGCGGATCGCGGCGTGGTAGGACTGCTGCAGCCCCAGCTTGGCGAACACCTCGTCGATCAGGTGCTGCGGGACGCCCAGGTCCTCGGCAGTGACCCAGTGTGCGTCCAGCCACGGGCGCATGGCGGTGCAGAACCGCTCGAGCACACCGAGCGCCTCCCGATCCTTGGGGTCGCAGTCGATGCCGCCTTTGGCGCCGCCAACCGGCAGGTTGAAAGCCGCCGTCTTCGCGGCCATGCCGGTGGCGAGGTCTTCAACCTCGGTCAAGGTGCAGCCTGCTCGCATCCTGGTTCCGCCGGTGGCAATGCCGGATACCAGGCTGTGCACGACCAGATAGCCGTGCTTGCCGGTGACCGGATCAGTCCAGATCAACCGGACCAATGGTTCGGTGTCCATGGTCATTCCAACCCACCTCCAGCGTCGTCTTCAGTGATCGCTATTCAGAACCGACCCAGCGACCGTGTCCTCAAGGGCCCGCCGGGCCAGGGCGAGCGGTCGGTGCGGGTAGCAGCGCCGTTCGCAACCACCCACCGCGTGAATAGCGCGAGTTTTGAATGAGACACAGTGAGCGCGAGCGGTTCTGTTCCTTGCACTTCGCCGATCCCCACCCGGTGCCGCTCCCTGGCGAGGGCACGCGAAAGCCCCTGCGTTGGGGTCCGCCGCAGTGGGGTTCGTGATGATCGGATCCGCCTGGTGCCGTGATCACCAGCCGGTACCGCCAGGGTCCGCCCGACCAAGCCGCCGCGTCCAGTTAGAGATCGTGTAGAGGGGCGTTTAGGGTTGCTTATATGGAGCTCTCGCTGCACCGGCTCAGGATGCTGCGGGAGCTGCATCGCAAGGGCACGGTCACCGCCGCCGCCGCCGCGCTGCACTACACGGCCTCCGCGGTCTCCCAGCAGCTTGCGCAACTGGAGCGCGACGTCGGTGCCCGGTTGTTCGAGCGACTGGGCAGGCGCGTGCAGCTCACCGAACTGGGCCTGCTGCTCGCCCACCACGCCGAAGACATCCTCGCGTCGGTGGAGCGGGCGAGCATGGCGCTCGAGGAGGCGCAGGAGGCCGCCACCGTCAAGCTCACCGCCGGGGTGTTCGCGACGGTCGCAGCCGGCCTGCTGCCGAGGGCACTGTCCACCCTGGCAGGCAGGCACCCCGGCATCCAGGTCAGGACCCGCCAGCTACCGCCGGAGGACTGCGCGTCCGCGGTCCGCGACGGTGACCTCGACCTCGCGTTCGTCATCGACTACACCGACGCGCCGATGACCTGGGACGTCAGCCTGCTCGGCGCACGGATCGCGATCGAGCGGCTGCACGTCGCCGCATCGGCCGGTGCGCTGGGCGCAGGCCCGGTCGCGTTGTCCGACCTCGCCCAGCACCCCTGGATCCTGTCCAGCCCCAAGAGTCATTTCGGCACCGCGGTGCGGGCCGCGTGTCTACGCAACGGCTTCGAACTGAAGATCACCCATGAGGTCGAGGAACAGTCCACCGCGATGTCCATGGTCGCGGGGGGTCTCGGAATCACCCTCGTCTCGGACCTCGGCCTGAGCATGCGGCCACCCGGAATGGACGCACTCGCGCTGACCACGCCGATCACGCGCACCGTGTCGATCGTGTACCGGAGCACCGCGCTGCGCAGGCCCGCGCTGAACATGGTGGTCGACGTCGTCCGATCGGCCGCTGCCGAGCTGGGCTTGTCCGCGGCAGGCAGTTGACCCGGCGCAGCCCGCTGCGCGCGGTCAGTGCGACGCGCCGCCAATTTGGGTAGCGTCGGTGCCCAGGTGCACTCCGCGGACTGGACTCAACGATGACGAGGTAGTGCGATGACAGCCGTAGGTGATGTTGTCCCACCCACCGGCGACGCGACGCGCGCGTCGGATGCCCCTCGGCCGTGCGATCTCGCGGCGGAGGTGATCTCCGACCGCGCGGAGGGCGAGGCCTATGTCGCTTCGGTGTGCTTCAAGCACGGTCCACCGAGGCGGGTCGGGGTCGAACTCGAATACACCGTGCACTACCGCGAAGACCCCTGGCGACACCTTGATCCCGACGACCTCGCAGCCGCGCTCGGTCCGCACACACCCCGCAGCTTGCGACCGGACAGCCCCGCCCTGCGGCTTCCCAGCGGCTCTCCGCTCACCCTCGAACCCGGCGGCCAGGTCGAAATCTCGACACTCCCGCAGGATGGCCTGCGCGAGCTGGTCGCGGCCGCGACCGCGGACCTCCACTACGTCACCGAACTGCTCAGCCACCGAGGTTTGATCCTCGGATGCGGTGGCACCGACATCTTTCGCGATCCGGTCCGGATTCTGCCCACCGATCGGTACTCGGCGATGGAACGCCGGTTCAACCGGATGGGTCCGGACGGGCTGACCATGATGTGCGCCACCGCAGGACTCCAGGTGTGTCTCGACACCGGGGAGCGTGACCAGCTCCCGGCTCGGTGGGCCGCCCTGCACGCGGTGGGTCCGGTCCTTGTCGCGCTGTTCGCCACGTCGTCCCGCCTGGCCGGGGTGGACACCGGGCTGGCCTCCGCGCGGTGGCGGGCTGTCATGCGGACCGAACCGGCCCGCACCGCCCCCACCGCTGCCGCGCCGGATCCAGTCGCGGCCTGGGCCGCCAGGGTGATGGATACCCCGCTGCTTGTCGTGCGCAATGCCCGGGGAAGTTGGGACGCGCCACCGAAGCTGTCGTTCGGGGAGTGGATCGAGGGCAGCGGGGACGGCGCGACCTTGCGTCGTCCGACGTTCGGGGATCTGGACTACCACCTGACGACGTTCTTCACGCCGGTCCGGCCGAGGGGCTATCTGGAGGTGCGCTACCTGGACGCCCAAGCAGGCGATGACTGGATCAGTCCGGTCGCGTTGCTGCTCGGACTGCTCTCCGACGAACGCACCGCGGGCGACGCGTTCGGCATCTGTGCGCCGATCGCCACCGAATGGCACACCGCGGTCCACCGTGGGCTCGCCGACGATCGCCTCGCGCACGCGGCGGCAGCCCTGGTGAAGCTTGGCTGTTCCGCCTTGCCCGCCCTCGACCTGGACGAGGCCACCACAGCACGCGTGGCCGAATCCCTGCATCGCCGCATCCATCGCAAGGAGGTTGCCTGATGACCGGACATCCGACGGGTGAGCTGTCCGTGGGGTCCCTGCGCACCCGGCTCGCCGAGTCGCTGACCGCCGCCAGGGAGCGCAGCACTCTGCTGACCGACGCGGTGGACGACGACGATCTTGTCCGGCAGCACTCCACGCTGATGTCGCCGCTGGTGTGGGACCTCGCGCATATCGGCAACCAGGAGGAACTCTGGCTGGTGCGCGACGTGGGTGGCCGTGAGCCGGTGCGGTGCGATATCGACGAGCTCTACGACGCGTTTCGGCATACCCGCGCCAGCAGGCCCGCTTTGCCGCTATTGGGGCCTGCGGAAGCCCGCGGCTACGTCAGCCAGGTGCGGGAGAAGACGCTGGACGTGCTGGACAAGATTCCGCTCGACGGGCGCGAGCTGGTCGAGGCGGGGTTCACCTTCGGCATGATCGTGCAGCACGAGCAGCAGCACGACGAAACCATGCTGGCCACCCACCAGCTGCGGGACGGCGAGCCGGTGCTGGCGGCTCCGGCCCCGCCGCGGCGCAAGCTCGGATCGTTGCCGCCCGAGGTGCTCATACCGGCGGGCGAGTTCACCATGGGGACCTCGGTCGAGCCGTGGGCGCTGGACAACGAGCGGCCCGCTCATCAGCTGCACGTGGACGCCTTCTTCTCAGACACCACCCCGGTCACCTGTGGCGCCTACCTCGAGTTCCTCGATGACGGTGGCTACCAGCAGAAGCGGTGGTGGAGCGCGGACGGTTGGGCGTACCGCACCACGCAGGACATCACCGCCCCACGATACTGGCAGCGTGCCTGCGGACAGTGGTGGCGCAGGCGGTTCGGCGTCCTCGAACGGGTGCCTGCCGACGAGCCGGTCGTGCATGTGTCGTTCCATGAGGCGCAGGCCTACGCCAACTGGGCAGGTAAGCGGCTGCCGACCGAACCCGAATGGGAGAAGGCGGCCCGCTGGGATCCGGTCAGCGGCCGCTCCCGGCGCTATCCGTGGGGGGACGACGATCCCCGGCCGGACCACGCGAACCTGGGCCAACGTCACTTGCGACCGGCCGAGGTGGGTGCGTATCCGGAGGGTGCTTCGGCGCTGGGCGTGCATCAGCTGATCGGCGACGTGTGGGAGTGGACGAGCACCGATTTCACCGGCTACCCGGGTTTCCGGGCCTTCCCGTATCGCGAGTACTCGGAGGTGTTCTTTGGCAGCCAGCACAAGGTGCTGCGCGGTGGATCGTTCGGCACCGATGCCGCCGCGTGCCGGGGGACCTTCCGAAACTGGGACTACCCGATCCGCCGGCAGATCTTCGCCGGTTTCCGGTGCGCCCGAGATCCCCGCCCCGGTGAGGCGAGCTGAGCTGTGTGCCGCCACCTGGCGTATCTGGGGCCACCGGCAACGCTGGCCGAGCTGCTGCTGGAGCCGCCGCATTCCCTCGCCCGGCAGAGCTGGGCGCCCGCGGACATGCGTGGGGGAGGGACGGTGAACGCGGATGGTTTCGGCGTCGGCTGGTACTCGGCAGGTGCTGCCGCGCCGGTCAGGTACCGGCGCGCGGTACCGTTCTGGGCTGACCCCGGGTTCGCCGATCTTGCGCGTACGGTGCGTTCCGGCGCGGTGCTCGGCGCGGTGCGCTCCGCGACGGTGGGTATGCCACTCACCGAAGGGGCCTGCGCGCCGTTCGGTTCGGACGGCTGGTTGTTCAGTCATAACGGGCTGATCAAGGGCTGGCCGGACTCGATGCGGGCGTTGGCGGGCGGGCTGCCGGTCACCGATCTGCTCACCCTGGACGCGTCGATGGACAGCGCACTGCTGTGGGCGCTGGTGCGCGACCGGCTCAGCGCCGGGCAGGACATGGCCAAGGCAGCAGGTGAGGTGGTGACCGAGGTTGCTCGCACCGCGCCAGGGTCGCGGCTCAACGTGCTGCTGACTGACGGTCAGGCGATCGTCGCGACCACCTGGACCCACTCCCTGTCAGTTCTGCACGGTGACGGCGCGGTCGTGGTCGCCTCCGAACCGCACGACGACGATGCCCGGTGGACCTCGGTGCCAGACGGGCACCTGCTGACCGCCACCGTGGACTCAGTCCAATTGCACAACCTGGAGATAGGGGAGCGATGAAGCCGATCGTGGACGTGTATCTCACCGGCGATTATCTGAGCCAGGGCTTGCGCGACGACGTACGGACGGGATTGACGGCGTCGCCGAAAGCCTTGCCGCCCAAGTGGTTCTACGACGCCACGGGCAGCGAACTCTTCGAGCGGATCACCCAACTCGAGGAGTACTACCCGACCCGCACCGAGCGGTCGATTCTGGCTGTGCGGGCCGACGACATCGCGCGGTTGACCGGTGCGCACACGCTGGTCGAGCTGGGGTCGGGGTCATCGGAGAAGACCCGGCTGCTGCTCGACGCGTTACTCGACGCCGGGTCGTTGCGCGAGTTCGTGCCGCTGGACGTGTCCGAGTACGCGCTGCGGGAGGCGGTCGCGGTGCTCGCGGCCGACTACCCCGGTCTCCGGCTGCACGGTGTCGTCGGAGACTTCACCGCGCATCTCGATTTGCTGCCAGGTGACAGCCCGCGGGTTGTCGCGTTTCTCGGCAGCACGATCGGCAACTTCGCCCCAGCTGAGCGAGCCCGTTTTCTGGGCGAGGTCCGTGGGGTGGTCAACAAGGGCGACTGGCTGCTGCTGGGCGCGGATCTGGTGAAGGACAAGAATGTGCTGGTCCCTGCCTATGACGACGCCGCAGGGGTCACCGCGGAATTCAATCGGAATGTGCTGCGAGTGCTCAATCGTGAACTCGGCGCCGACTTCGAGGTGGACCAGTTCGAGCACGTCGCACTGTGGGACGACGAGCGGGAGTGGATCGAAATGCGGTTACGGGCGGGTAAGGACATGTGGGTCAAACTTCCCGAACTCGACCTGCAGGTGCGGTTCGCCGAGGGGGAGGAGATGCGGACCGAGATTTCCGCCAAGTTCCGGCCCGAGGGAATCGACCGGGAATTGGCGGTGGCCGGATTCGAGCGTACCCATCGGTGGACCGACGGCCGGGAGTTATTCAGTGTGAACCTCGCCCGAGCGATCTAGCTCGCACCGAGTTGGCCGGATGCGTCGCCGAGTTGGCGATCCGCGTCGCCGAGTTGGCCAATAGGCGAGGGCCCCCTGCCATATCGGTGGCAGGGGGCCCTCGTTGGGTGGAGCTTGGATCAGCCGGTCACCGGGAGGCCGGTGGTGATGGGAGCCGGCTTGGTGGCGGTAGGTCCGTCGCCGTTGTCGCCGTTGTCACCATCGCCGTTGTCTGGGTCTTCGGGCTTCTTGTCGTCGTCAGCAGGACCACCACATGTGGCCGAGCCGAGCACGATCTCCTGGTCGAGCGTCTCGGAGAAGAGCACGAGACCCTCGACGGTGAAAGTGCCGTCCGGGTTGGTGGTCTGTTTGTTGGCCGTGACATTGAGGAGCGGGTCGCCGGGGAAGATCACTTGGTTCGGCTCCGGCTTGGGGATCGGAACCTCTTCATCGTTGATGGTGAGTCCAACGATGGTTACCGAGCCGGTGTCGCCCTCGCACTCGACCTTGATGACCTCAGCCTCAATGCTGCCCGGCTCACCGGAGAGATCAACGCCAGCCAGTTCAACTGACGCAGTGTCGTCGCCAGCCAGGAGGGTGATCAGCCTGACCTCGCCGAACTCGCCCAGAGGCACGTTCGCCACTTCGGAGGTCTGGGTGCTGCCGTCGGTCGACTCGACGTACGGAGTCGGGTCGATATTGAGCAGTGTTCCCTCCGCCGACACGCCGAAAGCCGACGACGTGCCCGGCTGGGCAACACCAGTGGCCGTACCGAGCACCAGCGCCGTCACCGCGGTTGCGGCGCCGATCGCGGCCGCGCCCGCTCCTGCGATTGATCTACGCATAGATTGAACTCCTTCTGTCATTCCTGATCCACGAGGACCAGCGTCCCCAGTGGCACCTCGGTGAGGCGGTTGAGTGCGTCCTTCGGGACCCGGATGCAACCGTGGCTGGTTGCGGTACCTAGGACATCGGTGGTCGGCCACGTGTGAATGGCGACCGTTCCCGGCCCGCCGCCGAAGCTGTCCAGCGTGTCGCTGTGGGCTCCGAGGGGAAGGATGACCGGGGAAAACTCTTGATCGGGGTCAACGATCGACCCGAGGAGAAACGTCCTACCTGTTGGCGTCGGGGTGTCTTCCTTGCCGATGCCGATCGTCCAGGAATCGACTTCCTCGCCTTCGAAAAGGAGCTCCATCTTCATCGATTCCAAGTGGATCTTGATCAGGTAGGGGGTGACGGCCCTGTCGACCGCGGCAGTGCGCAGCCAGCCGGTGGAGCTGTTGGGCTTGGACGGCAGCAGAACCTGCACCCAGCCCTCCTGCTTGCCGATCACCGGCAGCCAGGTGTCGCCGAGCTGCTTCGGCCCGATCTTGCCGATCGGCTTGCCGTTGGGCTCGGCGTGGATCGCCGTCATCTTGCGCGGGTGGACGATCGCACCGCTGGTTTCCTCTTGTGGTGCCGGGTCGGCAGGACCCTCGATCGTGGTGTGGGTGCTGGACTCGGTCAGGCTGGCCAGGTCGATCTGACCTGGTGCGGCCTGGGGCTGGCCCGAAGTGCTGGAACTGCCCAGCCACATCACCGTGGTGAGGATCAGCGCTACGGCGAGGACGCCCGCGATCGCGGATATCACCAAGAATCGCAATGAACGCGGGCGCGCGCTATTACCGGAGTCTTGCTGGTCTTGCGTCGTTGTCAACTGTGAACCCTGATGGTCGGTGGCATCCGGTGGGGAACGGAGCCAGCTATTGGCAAGAACAAAGACGATTGCTGGGTGCACGCTACACGGTCGGTGTGAGCCACCTTGCAGGACACTCCGTGTACGTTCTGCTACCCGGGGGTGACCCAATTTGCTGCGCCTTTACTGGGCTGTTGACCTGCGAAAATGCGCGCGCAGCAACGCGTAAGCGGAACGTCGGACGAACAGGAATGCGGCCGAAGCGGCGAGTCGCGCCAGCGTGACAACGATCTGGTAACTCAAGTGGGTGATGAGGATTCGGCGATTCCATCACCGACTTTGCAATTGCGATGGCGTTGGCGGTGAATCGCACGGGCATGCGCGTTTGCCCCGGCCGAAACTCGCCCGGGGCAAACGCGGTTAACAATTCACATCACCCAGTCACGGGAAGTCCAGTGGTCACCGGAGCGGGCTTGGTGGCCGTCGGTGCGGGCGGTTTCTCCTCCGCCGCCTTTCCGCAGGTAGCGGATGCGAGGATGATCTCCTGTTCGCCGTTGCCAAGGTCAATGACAACACCTTGGACGCTGAACGAGCCGTCGTCGTTGGTGGTCTGCTTATTGAAAGTGATGTTGACCAGAGGGTCCAGCGGGATCTCGGTGTTGGGCGGCGGGTTCGCCGGGATGTCGATCTCTTGCCCGAGCACCTTGAGGTCGATGACCTGGACGTTGCCGGTGGTCCCTGCACAGAAGACGTTGACCGCGTCGATGGAGATGAACGATTCCGTGGCCGGCGGGTTCAGAACCAGATCGCAGAGCTCACGAAGACTCTCCGGGCTCTCTGGGAACCCTGGGATAGGCACATCGGGGGGTGGCACCGGCGACTCTTCTTCCGGAAGTTGCTCGCAGATACCCTCCAGCTCTTTGATCAGCGGATCGAGTTCGTCTGGAAGTTCCGCCCCGGGGAACAGTGCGAGGTTGAGCAGCGCTGCCGATGCCTTGCTGTCGCCTGCGGTGACGGTGGCGGCCTTCAGGGCGACAAGCGGATTGGGCGGCAGTTCGAGTTGCGTGCTGGTCACCGTACTGCCGTCCGTCGATGACGCGACCGGCGTCGGTTCGATCACAATCGGTCCGTCGGCCGAGATTCCATAGGCCTCGGACGGGCCGGGCGCCGCGTAGCCGGTCGCCGACCCGATCAGCAATGCGGTCACGGCGGTGATGGCACCCAGGGCGGCCGCTCCGGCTCCGGCTATCGCACGTCGTCTCATGAGTGGAACCCTTCTGCGTTTATCGCTGGTCCACGAGGACCAGCGTCCCCAGTGGCACCTCGGTGAGGCGGTTCAGTGCGTCCTTGGGAACCCGGATGCAGCCATGGCTGCTGGCGGTACCGAGGACATCGGTGGTCGGCCAGGTGTGGATGGCCACCGTACCCGGCCCTCCGCCGAAGCTGTCCAGCGTGTCGCTGTGCGATCCGAGCGGAAGGATGACCGGGGAGTACCTCTGCTTAGGGTCAACGATCGACCCCAGAAGGAAGGTACGGCCCGTTGGTGTCGGCGTGTCCCGTTTGCCGATGCCGATCGGCCATGAGCCGGTTTCCCGGCCCTCTAGGATCAATTCCAGCCGCATCGACGCCAGATGAACCCGGATCAGGTAGGGCGTGTACGCGCGGTCGAGCTGACTGTCTCGCAGCCACCCGGTTGACCCGTTCGGCCGCGATGGCAGCAGCACCTGCACCCAGCCGGGCCGCCCATTGATCACAGGCAGCCAGGTGTCTCCGAGTTGGGTCGGCTCCATCGTGGCGATCTGCTTGCCGCCGGGCTTGGCGTACACCGGCACGCGCTCACGGGGATGCACGATGAGGCCTTCGGTCTCCTGCCGCGGGGAAGGATCTTGCGGTGCGGACGCGATGGTGGTGTAGGTGTTGGACACCGTGACGCCGACCGGCCTCGGCTTATCACTCTTTCGAGTGATCTTGTCGACCTTCGGCGGATCTGCCGAATTGGTGGAGCCGTTTGACGCACTGCCCAGCCACATCAGGACGCCGAGCACCAGGGCGACGGCGAGGACGCCGGCGACGGCAGACGTCACCATGTACCGCCACTGACCTCGCCGCGCGTTGTCCCTGGCGCCTCGCTGCTGCCCGGTGGTCACATGAGCCCTACCCCTCAACCGACATCGTCACCGCCAGTCGCGGGATTGTCGGCTATATCTACCCTGTCCGAGTGAACGTTACAGCCGCTTTCGAGTGACGGGCTGGGGGAAACTAGCGGATCATTCGTTATGGGGCAGCAACCTCGTTGCGCCGTTGTGGCTACTCAGTTGAGCGCAGCCTCAGCCCACAACGCTGCGCATGATCAGCGCCGCTGCGCTGATCGCCGCCACACCCAGGACGGCAGGGCGCATCCACCCGCCGTCGAGCACCTTGCGCAGCGGGCCGGACAGCAGGAAACCGGCTACCAGGAACGGCAACAGCAGCGCGGACTTCCCGATCGGATCGCCGTGGACCTGGCCACCGATGGCGAGTGCGCCGACCGAGACCAATGAGCCGATGGCGAAGTACGAGGCCATCGTGGCGCGAATCGTCGGTCCGGTCTCGTGCTGGTAGAGCAGCGCGATCGGCGGGCCGCCGATGGTGGCTGCCGTGCCGAAGGTGCCGCCCGCGACGCCGGCGACAACGAGTGCCCGCGGCGTCGGCCGAGGGTGCCAGGAAATCAGCGACAGGGCCACGCACACCAGTACGGCTACGCCGACCACCACCGAGAACGGTCGTTGCGGCAGTAGGGCAACCGCCAGCACGCCCAGCACGGAGCCCGGCACCCGGCCGACCATCGCCCACCCCACGCCGGACCAGTCCGCATGCCGATACTCCCGCCCGACGGTCAGCACCGCGTGCACGGTGGACACCAGCAGCAATGGCACGGGGATCAGCGTTGGATCGAGCAGCGCGAAGATCGGCGCGGCGACCAGGTTCATCCCGTAGCCCACCGAACCCTGCATAACGGCACCGACCATGAGTACAAGCCCGGCTGCCAATAGTGCGTACGACACCCTGCCCTCCGATCACAGCGGGCCTCCGGTTCGCGGCGGTTAGAGACCCGTAGCGCGGGGTTTGTGGGTCTTGAAGACGCCCAAACCCCGCTTCTGAGGGTCGTCAGCTGTTACAAACCAGTGGGGCCGCCCGATCATGCCGGACGGCCCCACCTTGGTCGCGATGACGTTATCCGCGGATCATGTTGCGCAGCACGTACTGCAGGATGCCGCCATTGCGGTAGTAGTCGGCCTCACCCGGGGTGTCGATGCGTACCACCGCGTCGAACTCCACCGTCGAGCCATCGTGCTTGGTGGCGGTGACCTTGACCGCCCGCGGGGTGTCACCCTCGTTGAGCTTGGTGATGCCCGAGATGTCGAAGGTCTCCGTGCCGTCCAGGCCAAGCGAGTCGGCGGACTCACCGTCTGGGAACTGCAGCGGGATGACGCCCATACCGATCAGGTTCGAGCGGTGAATGCGCTCGAAGGACTCGGTGATCACCGCGCGGACCCCGAGCAGCGAGGTGCCCTTTGCCGCCCAGTCCCGCGAGGAACCGGAGCCGTACTCCTTACCGCCGAGCACCACCAGCGGGGTACCGGCGGCGGCGTAGTTCTGAGCCGCGTCGTAGATGAACGCCTGCGGGCCGCCATCCTGCGTGAAGTCACGGGTGTAACCACCCTGCACCCCGCCCTCGACGACGGCGTCCAGCAGCTGGTTACGCAGCCGGATGTTGGCGAATGTGCCGCGAATCATCACCTCGTGGTTGCCTCGGCGGGAACCGTAGGAGTTGAAGTCCTTCCGGTCGATGCCGTGCGATGTGAGGTACTGGCCTGCCGGGGTGTCGGCCTTGATGGCACCGGCGGGGGAGATGTGGTCGGTGGTGACCGAGTCGCCCAGCTTGGCCAGCACCCGCGCACCGGAGATGTCGGTGACCGGGGCGGGCTCGGACTGCATGCCCTCGAAGTACGGGGGCTTGCGGACATAGGTGGAGTCGGCGTCCCAGTCGAAAGTCTTGCCGGTCGGTGTGGGCAGCGACTTCCACCGCTCGCCGCCGTCGAACACGTCGGCATAGTCCTTGGTGAACATCTCCTTGGTGATCGAGGAGTCGATGGTCTGCTGGATCTCGGCAGGGGTGGGCCAGATGTCTTTCAGGAAGACGTCGTGGCCCCGCTCGTCCTGGCCGAGCGGCTGGCCCTCGAAGTCGAAGTCCATCGTGCCCGTCAGCGCGTAGGCGATCACCAGCGGCGGCGAGGCCAAGTAGTTCATTTTGACGTCGGGGTTGATCCGGCCCTCGAAGTTCCGGTTACCGGACAGCACCGAAACGACGGTCAGGTCGTTCTCCTGCACCGCGGCCGAGACCTCCTCGGGCAGCGGGCCGGAGTTGCCGATGCAGGTGGTGCAGCCGTAACCGACCAGGTGGAAGCCGAGCTTCTCCAAGTAGGGCCAGAGACCCGCCTTCTCGTAGTAGTCGGTGACGACCTGCGAGCCGGGAGCCATGGAGGTCTTGACCCACGGCTTCGCGGTCAGGCCCTTCTCCACCGCGTTGCGGGCCAGCAGGGCGGCACCCAGCATCACTGACGGGTTCGAGGTGTTGGTGCAGGAGGTGATCGAGGCGATCACCACCGCACCGTGGTCCAGTTCGAACTCACCACGCTCCTCGGAGCGCACCGTGACCAGATTCGACGGACGGCCCGTCGCACCGTTGGCGGCGGAAGCCACCGGTGAACCGTCGTCGTTGGCGGTGGACAGAGCAGGGGCGTCGCTGGCCGGGAAGGACTCCTCGTCGGCCTCGTCCATCTTCGTGTGCGGGGTCGCCTGGCCGTCGGTGAGGTAGTCGCGCAGCGACTTGCGGAATCCGGTCTTGGCGGCCGACAGTTCGATGCGGTCCTGCGGGCGCTTCGGGCCCGCGATCGAGGGCACCACCGTGGACAGGTCCAGCTCGATGTACTCGGAGTACTGCGCCTCTCGGGTGGAGTCGTGCCACAGGCCCTGTTCCTTGGCGTAGGCCTCGACGAGCGCGACCTGCTCGGCGGGACGCCCGGTCAGTGTGAGGTAGCGAATGGTCTCGTCGTCGATCGGGAAGATCGCGGCGGTGCACCCGAACTCGGGGCTCATGTTGCCGATGGTGGCGCGGTTGGCCAGCGGCACGGCGCCGACGCTCTCGCCGTAGAACTCAACGAACTTGCCGACCACACCGTGCTTGCGCAGCATCTCGGTGATAGTCAGGACCACGTCGGTGGCGGTAACGCCTCCAGGGATCTCACCGGAGAGCTTGAAGCCGACCACCCGCGGAATCAGCATCGACACCGGCTGGCCAAGCATGGCGGCCTCGGCCTCGATCCCGCCCACTCCCCAGCCGAGCACGCCGAGGCCGTTGACCATGGTGGTGTGCGAGTCGGTGCCGACACAGGAGTCCGGGTATGCCTGGACGGTGCCGGTGCCTCCAGCGCCGGCGGGCGCGGGACGCGCCATCACGGTGCGCGCCAGGTGCTCGATGTTGACCTGGTGCACGATGCCGGTGCCCGGGGGGACGACCTTGAACTCGTCGAAGGCGCCCTGGCCCCAGCGGAGGAACTGGTAGCGCTCCCGGTTGCGCTCGTACTCGATCTCGACGTTGCGCTCGAAGGCGTCGGCGCGGCCGAACACGTCGATGATCACCGAGTGGTCGATGACCATCTCGGCGGGCGCGAGAGGGTTGACCTTGTCCGGGTCGCCGCCGAGTTCGGTGACGGCTTCACGCATGGTGGCCAGATCAACCACGCAGGGAACGCCGGTGAAGTCCTGCATGATCACCCGCGCCGGGGTGAACTGGATTTCCGTCGAGGGCTCGGCCGCCGCATCCCAGGTGCCGAGCGCGTTGATGTGCTCGGCGGTGATGTTCGCGCCGTCCTCGGTACGCAGGAGGCATTCCAGCAGGATCTTCAAGCTGTACGGAAGGAGTTCGGAGCCTTTCACCTTGTCCAGGCGGAACACCTCGTAGGAGGCGTCACCTACCTTCAGGGTGTCGCGGGCGCCAAAGCTGTCCTTGCTGGCAGGTGCAGTCACGTCTAACTCCATCGCGGTCGGCAGGGGGCGGCCTGTGTGGGGGCGTCAGTTCGAGTCAAACAGTACGCCTGTACTTTTTAGAGTTCAAGTCGACCCGGTGGTGTGCGGTGTGAGGCGTGCTGCTGTGCCGCGGTCCCAGTGCCGCCAAGTCGGTGCCGGGGATGGCCAACTCGGCGACCGGACGGGCCAAGTCGGTGCCGGGGATGGCCAACTCGGTGCGGGGAATGGAAACGAACTCCTCAGTCAGGTGAATTCGGTGAACGACACTTCTGTACCCGCAACTCCACTTTCCATGCTTGTGTGTGACGTCAGTTATATCTGTGGTTAATGATCCTCCAGTGATAAGTGGTGGATGTGAGCCATTTGTGGCACAGTTTGCTTGCTGAGGTGTGTGGTGTTACGCGCCCGCGCCGGCAGCACGACAAACCCGGGAGCGGGAGGTGGAGGACGTGCCAGCGAGGCAGCGTGACGGGCAGGGGAGTACGGCCCGCGGCCCACGGTGGTTGGTGACAGGTTCGGTGGGACTCGCGCTCGTGCTCGGCGTCACCGGCACGGCCGCCGCAGTGCCGCCGCCACCACCCAACCCGAGCGACTCCGAGATCGACGCGAGCCGCTCGGAAGCGCGCAAGCGCGCGGGTCAGGTCGGCCAGTTGACCAATGAGCTCGCCCAGGCCGAGGACCGCTTGGCCCAGTTGCGCGACGAGGTCGCGCTCAAGCAGGAGCTGGCCAACAAGGCGCTGGTCGACATGGAGGCGGCGCAGGACGAGGCGAGTACGGCCAAGCGGGAGGCGCAGGCCGCGCGCCGGGAATCGATCGCCGCCGCGGGGGAGATCGACAAGGCGCGCGAGCGCGTGGACCGATTCGTGGCGGGCAGCTTCCAACAGGGCAGCACCATCGGTTCGATGTCGGCCTACCTCGGTTCGGACAGCCCCGAGGATCTGCTTGCCCGCTCCCAGCTGTTGGAATCGGTCGGCGGAAGCGAGCTCAACGCCCTCGAAGGGGTGCGTAAGGCGCGGGTGGAGAAGTCCAACGCCGATGCCGCGGCCAGGAAAGCGGTCGAGGTCGCCGAGGAGAAGCAGCGTGCGGCCGAGCGGGCCAAGAGCAACGCCGACGCGGCGCATGCGACGGCGGTGGCCGCTCGCCAGAGTCAGACCACGCGAGCCGCCGCGCTGGAGGCAGACCGCGACAAGGTGCAGCGGCGGCTCTACGAAGCCCAGTCGACGGTGCGGGGCCTGGAAGGCCAGCGCCAGCGCTACCAGGACTGGCAAGCCGCTAAACTTCGCGAGGAGGCCGAGCGCGCCCGAAAGGCCGCCCTCGCCGCGGCAGCCAACGGCTCCGGCGGCGGCACCAAGGATCGTCCGGCTTCGTCTTCGTCCCTGGCGACCGTGGAGACGGTCATTGCCAGGGCGATGTCCCAGCTCGGCGTGCCCTACGCCTGGGGTGGCGGCAATACCTCTGGGCCTACCTACGGCATCCGGGATGGCGGCGTGGCCGACAGCTACGGCGACTACAACAAGATCGGCTTCGACTGCTCAGGCCTGATGATCTACGCATTCGCGCCGGTGAAGGGCCTGGCGCATTACAGCGGATACCAGTACCACTCCGGGCGAAAGGTGCCGCTGTCCCAGATGCGCAGGGGCGACATGTTGTTCTGGGGCAACTCACGGATCCACCACGTCGCGCTCTACCTCGGCAACGGCCAGATGATCGAAGCACCCCAGTCCGGGCTACGGGTGCGCATCGCGCCGGTGCGCTGGGGCGACATCCTGCCCTATGCCACCCGGCTGATCGGCTGACCGCCGAGGCAGACTGTGTCTTATGCGGAAGTCGGGTTATGCACGGTCGCCGGTGCACCCGCCGTGCGTGTCTCACCTGCATCCAGCCGCCACGAGCGGGCCTCCGCCCTGGAAGGCGCGCTCCCCGCGCGTCCGCAGGGTGCCTCACCGCACCGCAGCCTGCGCGGCTTGTCCATTGTGGACGTACCAGGCGATCCGGGCGAGGTCGCCGACGTGGACACCGAGGACGACCTGCGCCGTGCCCGGGCCGCCGACGACCCTTCACATCGGTCACACCGTTGATCGAGCACAGTACGCATGGGCAGGCTTGTACGTTCTTCAGGGAGGCACCGTGACCGAACCCGGCTACTCCGGAGTTCCGCAGGACTGGGATGGCGTTGCGCAGCAGACGACTCCTGCCCGCGACGCGCAGTTGCTCGAAGGCACCGTGTTCGAGGTCAAGCGGATCATCGTGGGCCAGGATCGTCTGGTGGAGCGCATGCTGGCCGGGCTGCTCGCCAGAGGCCATCTGCTCCTCGAAGGTGTCCCCGGGGTGGCCAAGACGCTCGCGGTGGAGACGTTCGCCCGGGTGGTCGGCGGATCGTTCTCGCGCGTGCAGTTCACTCCCGACCTGGTGCCCGCCGACATCCTCGGTACCCGGATCTACCGCCAGGGGCAGGAGAAGTTCGACGTCGAACTCGGCCCCGTCGTGGCGAACTTCGTGCTGGCAGACGAGATCAACCGGGCCCCGGCCAAGGTGCAGTCGGCGATGCTGGAAGTGATGGCCGAGCGGCACGTGTCCATCGGCGGCAGGACCTTCCCGATGCCGGATCCGTTCCTCGTGCTCGCGACCCAGAACCCGATCGAGAACGAGGGCGTCTATCCGCTACCCGAGGCGCAGCGCGACCGTTTCCTTTTCAAGATCGTCGTGGACTATCCGTCCGCGGAGGAAGAGCGCGAGATCGTCTACCGGATGGGCGTGAGTCCGCCCGAGCCGCATGAGGTGCTGACCCCGCAGGAGCTGGTCCGGCTGCAGAATGTGGCCTCCCAGGTGTTCGTGCACCACGCACTGGTCGATTACGTGGTACGCATGGTGATGGCCACCCGCACACCGGGCGAGCACGGTTTGTCCGATGTCGCAGGCTGGGTGTCCTACGGTGCTTCGCCACGGGCCAGTCTCGGCACCATCGCCGCGGCCAGGGCGCTGGCGCTGATACGGGGCCGGGACTACGTGCTGCCGCAGGACGTGGTGGATGTCGCACCCGATGTGCTCCGGCACCGGCTGGTGTTGTCCTACGACGCGCTCGCCGACGGCGTGCCGCTCGACCACATCATCACCAGGGTGTTGCAGACCGTTCCGCTGCCGCAGGTGTCGGCGCGCCCGCAAGCCGCCCCCATGCAGCAGATGACGGCCGGGGTACCCGGTAGGTAGGAAGTCCATTGCCTCCCATCTCCGATCGCAAGCATCACGGGTGGGCGCCACCGGCCCTCAGCGGAGATCGCCTTGAAGCCGGCCTGCGCACCCTGGAACTCGAGGTGCGCCGCAGGCTGGACGGTCTGCTGCAAGGCAATCACCTCGGTTTGGTGCCAGGCCCTGGTTCCGAATCGGGGGAAGCCCGGCCGTACCAGCCCGGCGACGATGTGCGCCGGATGGACTGGGCGGTCACCGCGCGGACGACCGTTCCGCATATCAGGGACACCGTCGCCGATCGCGAGCTGGAGACCTGGATCGTGGCCGACCTGTCGGCCAGCCTCGACTTCGGCACCGCCCTCTGCGAGAAGCGGGATCTGGTGGTCTGCGCGGTCGCCGCGATCGCCCACCTCACCGGCGGTGGCGGCAACCGCATCGGTGCGTTGATCTCCAACGGCGCGCTGACCAAGCGGATCCCGGCGCGCGGCGGGCTGGCGCACGCGCGGGGGATGGTCCGCGCGGTAGCCGAGACCCCGCGCGCTTCCGAAGGAACGCGGGGCGATCTCGCCGTGGCGGTCGAACAGCTGCGCAGGCCACCTCGACGCAGGGGACTCGCCGTGGTCGTTTCCGACTTCCTTGGCGGCACCGAGTGGCAACGCCCGTTGCGCGCGCTGTCGGCTCGCCATGACCTGATCGGTGTCGAGGTGCTCGATCCGCGCGACGTGGACCTGCCCGAGGTGGGCACCGTGGTGCTCGCCGATCCGGAGACCGGCCGACAACGCGAGGTGCACGCGTCGGCGTTGCTGCGCAAGGAATTCGCGGCCGCCGCGCAGGCGCACCGGGATGAGGTCGCCCTCGGACTGCGCAGGGCGGGAGCGGGTCACCTGGTGTTGCGCACCGATTCGGACTGGATTGCGGACACGGTCCGGTTCGTGGTCGCGCGCAAACGAAGGTGGTCGGGGGGTGTGCTATGAGCCTGACCGGTTTCACCGCGCCCTGGTGGTTCGTGCTGCTGCTGGTGGTCGGCGGGATCGCCTTCGGCTATGCGTGGGTGCAGCGGGTGCGGAAGAAGCGGACCTTGCGGTTCTCGAATCTGGAACTGCTGGAGACGGTGGCCCCGGCATCGCCGGGCTGGGTGCGGCATGTGCCGGCCGGGTTACTGATCGTCGCGTTGCTGCTGTTGACCGTGGCGCTGGCTGGGCCGACGGCCGAACAGAAGGTGCCGCGAAACCGGGCCACGGTGATGTTGGTGATGGACACTTCGCTGTCCATGGAGGCCACCGATGTCGCGCCGAGCAGGATCGATGCGGCCAAGAACGCGGCGAAATCGTTCGCCGACGGGATGACGCCGGGCGTCAACCTGGGTGTCATCTCCTTCGCGGGCACCGCCTCGGTGCTGGTGGCTCCGACTACCGAGCGGGCTGGGGCTGTCCGGGCGATCTCGAACCTCAACCTCGCGGAGTCGACGGCTACCGGTGAAGGCATCTTCGCCGCATTGCAGGCCATCGAGGGCTTTTCCGCGGTGGTCGGCGGGGCGGACGGGCCCCCGCCCGCACGGATCGTGCTGATGACCGATGGCAAGCAGACCGTACCCACTCAGGATCCCTACGACCCGCGGGGCGGGTTCACCGCTGCGCAGTCCGCCCGGCAGGCCAAGATCCCTATCTCGACGATCTCGTTCGGTACCTCGCACGGCACGGTCGACATCGAGGGGCGATCGGTCGCTGTGGAGGTCGACGACACGTCGATGAAGGAGATCGCGCGGATCTCCGGCGGCGACTTCTACAAGGCGGCGACCGCACAAGAACTGCAGCGCGTCTACGACGATCTCGGCGAGCAGATCGGCTACGAGACGAAGCGGGCCGATGCCAGCAGGCCATGGGTCGCGCTGGGCACGCTGATGCTCATCGGTTCGGCCGGTACCGCGTTGTTCATCGGCCAGCGGCTGCCGTAACCGGGCGCCGCCGAGTTGGCCGCCCGCGCCGCCGAGTTTGCCGCCCGCGCCGCCGAGTTGGCCCGTGGGCGTACCGCAGGTTGCCTGCTTACAGATCGCCAGGGACCACAGCCTCGGCGAATCCGTGCTGGCGCCACGCTTCGTACACCGCGACCGAGGCCGCGTTCGCGAGGTTCAGGGAGCGCGACCCGGCCACCATGGGCAACCGTATCCGGTCGGCGACCTGCTCGGCGCGGAGCACGTCCTCGGGCAGTCCGGCGGATTCCGGTCCGAACAGCAGCACATCGCCGGGTTGGTATGCCACCTCCGTGTAGGAACGCCGCGCGGAAGTGGTGAACGCGTAGACGGAGGCGGAGCCGAAGGCGCGCCAAGCCGATTCGAGGTCGGCGTGCACGTGCACGACCGCCAGATCGTGATAGTCGAGCCCCGCGCGCCGCAATCGCCGGGTATCCAAGGAAAACCCCAGCGGCTCGATCAGATGCAGTGCACAGCCGGTGTTGGCGGCCAGCCGGATCGCATTACCGGTATTGGGCGGGATCTCAGGGCGATAGAAGGCGACTCTGAACACCCCGTGATGGTCGCACCCGCGGCGGACTTCTCGACACTGCCGCATGGCGCGCGCCACTCCGCAGTCCTGACTGGTCAGTAACTCGCTAGCCTCACAGCGTAGGCATCAGCCAGCTGTGAGTGAGGAGAGAAGATACGTGGCACGTTCGGTATTGGTCACCGGTGGCAATCGCGGCATCGGCCTGGCCATCGCACGCGATCTCGCGGCCAAGGGACACAACGTCGCGGTGACCCACCGCGGGTCAGGTGCGCCTGAGGGATTGTTCGGGGTGGAAGCCGATGTCACCGATACCGAGCAGATCGACGCCGCCTTCAAGCAGGTCGAGGAGCACCAGGGGCCGGTCGAGGTGCTGGTGTCCAACGCCGGGATCACCGATGACACCTTGCTGATGCGGATGAGCGAGGACCAGTTCACCAGGGTCGTCGATGCCAACCTCACCGGCGCCTACCGGGTCGCCAAGCGCGCCGCCCGCGGCATGCTGCGCGCCAAGTGGGGCCGATTCGTGTTCATTTCCTCGGTCGTCGGGCTCTCCGGCGGGGCGGGGCAGGTCAACTACGCGGCCAGCAAGGCGGGGCTGGTCGGCATCGCCCGATCGCTGGCCCGCGAACTGGGTTCCCGCAACATCACCGCGAACGTCGTCGCCCCCGGATTCGTCGTCACCGAAATGACCGATGCCCTCTCCGACGATCAGCGGTCTGCCGCACTGGCGCAGATCCCGGCCGGTCGCTACGCCGAGCCGAGCGAGATCGCCAACGCGGTCAGCTTCCTTGCCTCCGATGAAGCCGGCTACATCAATGGCGCGGTCCTGCCGGTCGACGGTGGCCTCGGCATGGGCCACTGACCGCACCCATCAGCTACGAACCCGAACTGGAGACATGGTGTCTGGACTTCTCGAAGGCAAGCGGCTGCTGATCACCGGGGTGATCACGGACGCGTCGATCGCTTTCCACGCGGCCAAGGTCGCCCAGGAGCAGGGAGCCGAAGTGGTGCTCACCGGCTTCGGCAGGCTCCGCCTGGTCGAGCGGATCGCCAACCGGCTGCCGAAACCGGCCCCGGTGATCGAACTGGACGTGCAGAACCAGGAGCAGCTGGACTCGCTGGCCGACCGCGTCCGGGAGCACGTGCCGGGCCTGGACGGCGTGCTGCACTCGATCGGATTCGCCCCGCAGAGCTGCCTCGGCGCGCCCTTCGCCGACGCCCCGTGGGAAGACGTCGCCAAGGCGATCGAGGTATCGGCGTTCTCGTACAAGTCGCTTGCCATCGCGACGCTTCCGCTGCTGGGTGCGGGCGCCTCGATCGTGGGCATGGACTTCGACGCCCGGGTGGCCTGGCCCGCCTACAACTGGATGGGTGTGTCCAAGGCGGCGCTGGAATCGGTCAACCGATACCTCGCGCGGGAACTCGGCCCGAAAGGTATCCGGGTGAACCTGGTCGCCGCCGGTCCGGTCAAGACGATGGCAGCAAAGTCGATCCCCGGATTCGTCGAACTGGAGAACGGGTGGGACGACCGAGCACCACTCGGCTGGAACACCGAGGACCCGACCGCGGTGGCCAAGTCCATCTGCGCCGTGCTCTCCGACTGGCTGCCGGCTACCACCGGCTCGATGATCATGGTTGACGGCGGGGTACACGCGACCGGTCAGTGACCCCTGCTGCAGACTGGATCGGTGTACGACGCGCTGCTCTGGTTGTCCTTCGGTGGACCGGAAGGACCCGATGACGTCATGCCGTTCCTGGAGAACGTCACGCGGGGCAGGGGAGTGCCACGCGAGCGGCTTGCGGAGGTCGCCGAGCACTACCACCATTTCGGGGGGGTTTCGCCGATCAACGCGCTCAACCGGGCGGCCATCGGCGCGGTGCAGGCCGAGCTCACCGCACAGGGTGTCGACCTGCCGGTGTACTTCGGCAACCGGAACTGGGCGCCGTACGTCGAGGACGTGGTCGCGACGATGGCCGCCGACGGCGTCAGCCGGGCGCTGGTGTTCCCCACCAGCGCCTACGGCGGCTATTCGGCCTGTAGACAGTACGACGAAGACATAACACGTGCTCGGTCGGCAACAGGTGACGCCGCGCCCGATCTGGTGAAGCTGCGCCACTTCTTCGACCATCCGTTGTTCATCGAGTCCTTTGTGGACGCGGTGCGTGATGCTCAGGCGGGCCTTGCCGACGAGGTGCGCGATGCGGCGCGGCTGGTGTTCACCGCCCATTCCATCCCGCTCGCGGCCGACGCCGCGGCGGGTCCGCCCGACGAGGGTGGGCATCGCTACTCGGGTCAGGTAGCCGAGGCGGCGCGGTTGGTCGCACAGCAGGTGGGTTCCGGGAGGTACGACGTGGTGTGGCAGTCGCGCTCCGGCCCGCCGCAGGTGTTCTGGCTGGAGCCCGACATCGTCGACCATATCGAAGTGCTGCACGCCGAAGGGGTGCCGGCCGTCGTGGTGTGCCCGGTCGGATTCGTCACGGATCACCTCGAGGTGGTCTGGGACCTTGACAACGAGGCGGCGCAACGCGCGGCCGAACTCGGTATGGGATTCACCCGGGCAGGCACGCCCCATGGCGATCCCCGATTCGCCCGTCTGGTCGTCGAACTGGTTCGCGAGCAGCTCTCCGGCGCGCCGGTACGCAAGCTGTCCGACGTTCCAGCGGGCGGTTGCACCCTCAACGGTGCGCCGTGCGCGACCGATTGCTGCGCGCCGACGACCCGTCGAACCGACGCTTGACGCACCTCGGTCAGGGCCGCCGGTCGACGTGCGCGCACAAAACCTGCACCGCCTCACCGATGGCAGCACGGCGCGCGTCGCGGACCGCGGAGATCAGTGGTCGCAACGCCTCGGCCCTGCGCAGCGCCGCGCTCGCCGAGAGCGCTCCACCGGGATCGTCCGCATCGGCAAGGTCGACGATCGCGGCCACTTCGTCAGCACGCTGCAACACCCGCAGCGCGCGGCCGGGCATACCTGCAGGCCAGGCCAACCGCGGCGTGGACTTCAGTCGAGCGCGCAACGCCCGGTGGGCGTCCGGGCGATCACTGGTGACGTCCAGTTCGGTCAGTAGTCCCGCGCTGGTGCGCACCGCGTCGACGAGGGCGTGCTCGGCATCGCCGATGCCGACGAACTCACCAGCGATGCGGGGCTCGATCCGATACACGGCCCACCGGCGCACGCTGTCCGCGGGCGTCTCCGGCACCAGTCCAACGCCCACCTCGCAGAACAGCACCGCCTCGCCCGCATTGAGGGCAGCATTGGTGAACGCACCCCCTCCGCCGAGACCGCGAACATCCCCGGGGGCGGGCAGCGCCAGCTGTGCATCGGAGGCGCCCAGCCTGCGCAACGCCGCGAGCAGGTGGGCGGGTGGCACGGCGGGCGCCCCGACGGGCGGCAAGCCCGCCAGTCGGGCCGCCGCGTCATCGGCGGCAGCGACCTCCTGCAGTTCGCCCCAGGCCAGCATGGCATCCAGTACATCGTCGGACGCGGCGCGGCCGTGCAGCCATGCCGATGACCACACTACGAACGTCGCACTCGGGCAGCACACATCGATCCACATTACGGCAGGCCGTGGCAGGCAGCAGGCGGCACAGGAGTGACTACTGCAGGTCCTCTTCTCCGGGCGGCAGTTGGAACTCGTGCTGGCGCTCGACCACGAGCACACCAGGCACCCGCTCGAGCGAGCTCATCGATCCCTGTTCGCAGGTTCCGGTGATGGTGCACAACGGGACAAGCACATCATCGACCGACAGTCCCGCTTCGCTGAGGTTGGCGGCGATCTCAGTGACTTCTTCCGGGCGCTCCGCATCGACCGAGACGACCACCTTGAGTTGCTGCGACACCGCCTACCTCCTCGAGTGCAAGCGAGCGGGCCCCCCTCACCCTACGGCGCTTGCACCAATCCCGCACCAACGTCCGTGGACGGCAGCGGCAGCCGCAGCGCGGATTGGCTGAGGCGTGCCCACAGCTCCCATCCTCGTGCGCGGTGTGTCTGGGCAATGAGCGCGGCAATACCCGACGCGTGCGGTGTGGCCATGCTGGTGCCGCTGATCCGCCGGTGACGGGTCGGCATCGGCCAGCTCGAGTGCACGTCGACGCCTGGTCCGACCAGGTCGACAGCGCCGACCGCGTCCACGGTGCCACAGGAGAACTCGGCGATATTCCGCCGAACGTCAATCGCACCGACGGCCATGATCGTCGGGCAGTTCGCCGGGTGGCCGACCGGAGCGATGTGACCTTGGGAGCGCCGACTCTCGTTGCCGGCGGCCGCGATGATCAGCGTGCCCCGCTCCATCGCCCGTCGAGCGATCTGCTCGTACACAGCCGAATGCGGCTGTCCTGGCCGAGTAGCGGCGCCCAGGGACATCGACACCACCGCGCAGCCGTGCTGCACCGCCCAGGAGATTCCGGAGAGGATCCCACCATCGCTGCCCGAGCCCGCGTTACTCAGCACCTTGCCCGCATAGATCTGAGTCTGGTAGGCGACTCCGTACCCGGGGCCGACCTCGGGTTGCCGAGGACCGCACGCCGTGCCGATGCAGTGCGTGCCGTGGCCGTGGCCGTCCTGGACGTCCTCGCCGGGAATGAAGGAGTTGGTGACCGCTGATCTGTTCGCGAAGTCCGGGTGGTTGACGTCGAATCCGGTGTCGAGGACGGCAACGCGGATACCCGCACCGGTGGCCTCGCTGTCCACCGCTGCGACAGCCTGCAAGCCCCAGGTGAACTCGGTCTCGTCGAACTGGCCGGCCTCGACCGCACGTTCTTCGTGATCACCAGGCGCCTCGGGGGCAGGAGCGGCGATCGCGTACACCGTCCGTTCCGGCTCCACCCGGGCGATCGGCCCCGGCTCGTCGACCGCCCTGGTCAGCGCGGCCACCTGGTCAGAGTCGGCGGTCACCACGGCGACACCGAGGTCGTGGAGCAGATAGCCATCGACATCGTCGAAAACCTTCGCCGATGTGATCGGCCCGCTCACATCGGCGTCGCTTCCGGCGCGTATGCCTGCCACCTGGACCATTGCCTGTGCGCCCTCCGCCGCAGCGTCGTCCTCGAGCAGCACGAGATACCGTCCGGTGCTGCCTTGATCTCCCGCGTTTGTCATGACTGCCACCCACTCGTTGAGGCGAGGTATCCGTTCCCTCAATAGTCGCGCAGCGCGGTCGTGGTGTAACGGAGGTCACACAAATGGTGCAGTCACGCGCGAGGTCGCGCGACGATCCGCGCGCCGCCTCCGGGCACCAATGTGATGTTGCGGGTGCGGATGGGTTCGCGTCGGGCCCGGTCGGCTGAGATGTGGTACTTGCCGAGCACCGCGCGCAGTACCTCGGTCGTTTCCATCAGGGAGAAACCGGCGCCGAGGCAACGACGCACCCCGCCACCGAAGGGCAGCCAGGTGCTCGTGCTGCCGCTGCCATCCAGGAACCGCTCCGGCCGGAACGCCTCGGGGTCGTCGTGGTGGGCGGGATCGGAGTGGACGACACCGATGGCGGGCATCACCGTGCTACCTGCCTCGATCCGGTAGCCGCCGATCTCCACCGGCTCGGTGGTGCGCCGCGCGACTTCATAGATGACCGGGCGCAAGCGCATCGCTTCCTTGGCGACGGCTTCCAGGTACTTGTCGTCCCCGTCATCGGCCGCGCGGACCGCTTTGCGCAACGCCAGTGGGGTCCTCGTCAGTTCGTGGAATGCCCAGGCCAGCGCGGTTGCCGTTGTTTCGTGTCCGGCAAGCAGCAGGGTGATCAGCTGGTCGCGCAGTTCGGCGTCGGTGAGCGCGTCGCCGTCTTCGGAGACGCAGAGCAGCCGGGACAGCACATCGGTGCGCTCGGTGAGATCGGTGGCGTCGCGTCGATCGGCGATCTCGGCGTGCAGCAGCGCGGCCACCCGTTGCTGGTACTCGACGTTGCGGCGCCAGCGGCCGAATCGCTGCAGCTTGGGGTTGTGCCAACCGAAGATGTCCAATGGGCTGATCGAGATCACGCTGCGCAGAGCTTGGCGCAGCTCCTCGAGGCGCGGGCCGTCGCTGACGCCGAACACCACGCGCAGAATGATCTCCAGGGTCAGCCGCTGCATGCTCGCGTGCACGGCGAACGGCCGGCTGGTCGGCCACCGCGCGATCTCCTCCTCGGCGAGCCGAGCGACCATCTCGCGGTAACCCCGCAGGGCTGCGCCGTGGAACGGCGGCATGAGGAGTTTGCGAATCCTGCGGTGCTCGTCCTCGTCGGTGGTGAGCACGGAATGCTCGCCCATCACCGGCTTGAGGATCATGTTGCCCTCGCCCGCGTGGTAGGTAGTGACCGGGCCGCTGAACACCGCGCGAATGTGCTCGGGATCGGAGATGCTGACCACGGTGCGCTCGGGGAAGATCCGCAGCGCGAGGACAGGTCCGTAGTGGCGATGCAGCGCCGGCAGGAGGCGATGGCGTTGGGTGGCGAACAGGATGGTCTGCGCGGTCATCGGCAGCCGAGGGCCCGGCGGACGTCGCAGGCCACGCGTAGTGCTCGGGCTCAGTGTCGGGGTCATCTGGCGCCTCCTTGGTGTGGCTTATACAAACGTGTTATACGCCCGTATTAATCGTCTGTCCAGGAGGGTTATGCTGAGGGCGTGGGCCATCGAGAACAGTTGCTCGCAGCCGCGCGCAGGCTGCTCGAGGACAAGGGCTACGCGCACATCACCGCGCGCGACCTCGTCGCGGCTTCCGGCACCAACCTCGCGTCGATCGGCTACCACTTCGGGTCGAAGGCCGGGTTGCTCAACGCCGCTATCGGCCAGGTGTTCGACGAGTGGACCGATCAACTCGCCGACATCGCCATGAAGGCCGCGGTGGCCACACCCGTCGAGCGTGCACACATCACCTGGTCGGCCCTGCTGGACGGTCTCGACGACAAGCGCGCACTGCTGCTGTCGTTCATCGAGGCGTTCGCACAGGCAGATCGCACGCCCGAACTGCGCGACCAGTTCGCCGTGCAGTACCAGAAGATCCGGGCCCGGGTAGCCGAGCTCGTCGGGGAATCGGTGCACGGCGAACTCGACGCCGACGATCCGCGGGCGCGCGCAGTGGCCAGTTTCGTGATCGCGGTGTGCGACGGGCTCGCCATGCAATGGCTGCTGGATCCGGCGAACGCGCCCACCGGCGACGAGTTGCTGGCCGGCCTCGGCATACTCTGGTCGGCTTCGGTACCGCCCTGAAAGCGAGGTCCGCTGGGTGGGCGCCCCGAGGCTGTCAGGTTCGCGACGGCTACCCTCGGATCCATGCGCTCTTGGTCATCGGTGGCGGTTCCACGCGTGCCCGGAACTCCTAGTCCGTTGCGGCTCTACGACACCGCGACCGGTTCGGTGCGCCCGACGGCGCCGGGACGACTCGCCCGGATGTACGTCTGCGGCATCACCCCCTATGACGCGACGCATCTCGGACACGCTGCGACCTACCTCGCCTTCGACCTGGTCCACCGGATGTGGCTGGACGCCGGTCATGACGTGCTCTACGTGCAGAACGTGACCGACATCGACGACCCGCTGCTCGAACGCGCAGAGCGGGATCAGGACGACTGGGTGGTGCTCGCCATGCGGGAAACCGCACTGTTCCGGGAGGACATGGCAGCTCTGCGGGTGCTGCCGCCCCAGCACTTCATCGGGGCGGTCGAGAGCATCCCGGAGATCGTCGAGGTGATCGCCAAACTGATCGCCAGCGGTGCGGCCTATCGCGCCGACGATCGGGAATACCCCGACGTGTACTTCGATCACAACGCCACCGGCCGGTTCGGCTATGAGTCGAACTACGCCGCCGAAACGATGGCCCGGTTCTTCGCCGAGCGCGGCGGCGACCCGGACCGCAAGGGCAAGCGGCACCCGCTGGACGCGCTGCTGTGGCGGATGGCGCGGCCCGGCGAGCCGTCCTGGGAATCCGAGCTCGGCGCGGGACGACCCGGCTGGCACGTCGAGTGCAGTGTGATCGCGGTGAACCGGCTCGGCTTCGGGTTCGACGTGCAGGGTGGCGGCTCCGACCTGGCCTTCCCGCACCACGAGTGCAGCGCGGCACACGCCGAGGCACACGCCGGTGACCACCCGTTCGCCCGGTTCTACGTGCACGCCGGGATGATCGGCCTGGACGGCGAGAAGATGTCCAAGTCGCGCGGCAACCTGGTGTTCGTCTCGAAGCTGCGCGCCGAGGGCGTCGATCCGTCCGCCATGCGGCTGGCGCTGTTCGCAGGTCACTACCGCAGTGATCGCGCCTGGACTCCGGAACTGCTCGAACAGGCCACCGACCGGCTGGAGCGGTGGCGGGAAGCGGTGGCCCTGCCTGCCGGGCCGCCCGCAGGCTCGGTGATCGCCCGAGTCCGTGATCACCTGGCCGACGACCTGGACACCGAGAAGGCCCTGGCCGCCGTCGACGCGTGGGTGGCCGGCGCGCTGACCCGGCGAGGCGGCGACGCAGGCGCGCCGGACGCTGTCCGGCAGGCGCTCGACGCGTTGCTCGGGGTGGCGCTCTAAGGTCGGATTCCGGTCGCGGGCAGGCTGATCCATCCCCGGGTGAACGAGGAGTGCAATCTCCTGCCCGCCGCGACGTCGACGCCGACCGTCGGCTGGCGGGCGAGCAGTTCCTCGAAGGCGACGCGGGCCTGCAGCTGGGCCAGGTGCGACCCGATGCAGAAGTGCGGACCGTTGGCGAACCCGAGATGCCTGCGAATCGGCCGGGTGATGTCC
>JBOHER010000293.1:0-5747 GCA_050701115.1 Haloechinothrix sp.
GTCTTGTCTTTAGCTTCCTGGCGGTCCAATTCGGTCTTCAGGCTGGCCGCCCTGCAGTAGGCAGCGACCGCCTCGGCTGGCGTCGCTGCGCCAGCTGACCAGCGAGCGTCTACATCGGGTGGCCAGGAGCCCGCCGTGAACTGGTCCAACAGCGGGTGCTCAGGAGCAGGCACCATGTATGTCGCCCCGAACACCGTATCCAGTCGTGTCGTGAAGACCTCGATGTCGGTATCTCCCGTAGGGAAACAATGAGCAGGCGAGCCGTGCGCATGCAGTGAGGATAACGAGGCTTATGCAGAACCCCTCTTTAAAAATGTTTGAATATCCGGCGTGTCGTAACGAATAGGCAATGGTTCCAACGGGATAATTCGAAGGTCATCACCAAATAATCTTCGAACCCGGAGGAACCATTGCCAGGCCAGGCTACTACAGGACTGACCGCGGAGCAATTCGACGAACTCGTCGCACGCATTGAAAAACACGTCATCTGGGATAGCGGAATCGGCCGGCCACGCCAACTCACCCTGCGCCAAGCGGTGAAAGTGACCATCATGTATTTCAAAAACAACATCACCGAGGAGGTGATCGGCGAGCTGCTGTTCGTCGACCAGTCCACGATCTCCCGGGCAATCAGCGAGCTCGAGGGGGTCATCGCCGACGTCCTCGAAGAGTTCGTGCCCGACCTGGCCGAGGAGATGGACGGGCGTGTCGGCATCGTCGACGGATCGTTGTGTCCTTGCTGGTCATGGGCCGAGGCACCCGAGTTGTACTCCGGCAAGCACAAGACCACCGGCCACTCGCACCAGTTCGTCTGCGACACCGACGGCGAGCTCATGCACGTATCCGACCCGCAGCCCGGCAAGACCCACGACGCGAAAGCCTTCGACGAGACCGGACTGGCAGACATCCTGCGCTCCGACAATGCCGTCGGCGACAAGGGATACATCGGCAAGGGGATCCCCACGCCGTTCCGCGCGCCAGCCGGCGGGCAACTACTCGATTGGCAGAAGGAATTCAACACCGCGATCAACAAAATCCGTTACGTGATCGAACGAGCAATCGCAAACTTCAAAACCTGGCGATGCATGTTCACCGACTATCGCCGACCGCTACGCACCTACACAACCGCGTTCCGCGCCGTTCGGGCACTCCACTTCTTCAAGCTGCGTTTTGCATAAGCCTCCCAGTATCGCGCACCAGGTCAGCCCCCATTTCATGCGAATGAATGGGGGCTGCTTTCCGTCTGAGGGCCAGTTTCCGTGCTCTCGGCGTCGGCGATCAGTTCCTCTGGTCGCGGTGGAACGTTTTCGTCATCCTCGAGGACTTCGAACTCGTGGTCAGGTTGCTCCGTCATCGCCTCACTCCTGTCGCCGCGCGGCCGACGTGGAACAACTTCAGGATCCGCTCACCCAAGGAGTGCGTCAACGTCCATCGGTGACGTACGCCACATGCTCCCGCAAAATAGTAGAGCGTTCAACCATGTTGGCGACCGGTGAGGGGCTACACGGAAAGGTCGCAGACGCATGAGCACTGGCAGTACGGCATTCGGCACGGCGAGCAGTGATGTCCTGGAGTTGTCGAAGGACGCTCAGGATCTGCTGTTCCACGAGGCGCGCACCGCGAACAGCTTCAGCGATGAACTGGTCACCGACGAACAGGTGCGAGCGATCTACGACCTGGTGAAGTGGGCGCCGACGTCAATGAATCAGCAACCGCTGCGAGTTGTGCTGGTGCGCTCGGATGAGGCCAAGCAACGCCTGTTGCCGCATCTGATGGAGGGCAACCGCGCCAAGACCGATGCGGCCCCGCTGGTCGCGGTCCTGGCGGCGGATACCGACTTCCACGAGCACCTGCCCCGGCTGTTCCCGCACCTGCCGGAGGCGAAGGGCTTCTTCGCCGACTGGAGTACGACGAGGTCGTCATCGCGCTGTAGGGACCACATCCCACACGGGTGTGTCGGGCCGTGCGCGCTGAAAGACGCTCTAGGTGCGTCCAGTGCAGTGAATGGCCCTTTCAGTGCATCCAGCGCACTGATGGCGTCTTTCAGCGCGCACGGCCGCCTAGTTGCTGCCCTTCCTTTCCGGGTAGCTGCCCTGGGTCTGCACGTTCACTTCGTCCATCTTGACGCTCTTGGCCCGATTGGTGCGCGGGTCGTTGATGGTGAGCACGTCCAAGCCCTTGCGCATGTCGGACGAGTAGATGTGCCCGTTGTAGTAGTACGCCGACCAGGTGCCGCCGCCACCCTCGTTGGGCAGCGGTCCACGCTCCCAGAAGCCGATCTTCCTCGGGTTGGCCGAATCGGTGAAGTCCCAGACCTGCACGCCACCCTGGTACCAGGACTGGACCATGATGTCCTTGCCAGGTACCGGAATCAGCGAGCCGTTGTGCGCGACGCAGTTCTCCGATTCGGTCTGGGTCCGGTCGATCTTGAAGTAACTGCCGAACTCCAGCTCACGGTTGTCGCCGCTTCCGGTGAGGTCGTAGATCGCGTCCGCGCCACGCTCCGGCCCGATCTCCGGGTTGCAGGTCGCGGCGCCACCGCCACCGAGTTCGTCGGTGAAGATGACCTTGGTGCCCGCGTTGTTGAAGGTCGCCGAGTGCCAGAACGCGAAGTTCTCGTCCTGGACGCGCTCGATCTCGCGGAGGTTGGTCGGGTCGCTGATGTCCCACAGCACCCCGTCACCCATGCAGGCACCGGCAGCGAGGTCCTTCGCCGGGTACACCGTGATGTCGTGACATCCACTGGTCGCCCTGGTGTGCCGGTCAGGGAAGTTGCCGGGCGTGCCGGGGTTACCGCCGTCCGGGAACAGCACCGGCTCGGACACGACAGCGGATTCCGTCGGGTTGTCCAGCGGCACCTTGATGATCGAGATCAGGTCATGCGGCGGCTGGCACTTGGGCAGGGACGGCGACGGTGCGTAGGACGAGACGTAGATGTAGACGTCCTCGCCCGCCTTGTCCGGAACCAGCGTGTGGGTGTGCGAACCGCACTTGGTCTCCACCGACTTGATGTAGCGCGGATTGGACTTGTCACTGATGTCGAAGATCCGCACGCCCTCCCAGTACGGCAGTGAGCCGTCGTTCTGGGCGGTGGAGGTGCACGAGTCGTCGCTGCGGCGAGAGTCGACCGACAGGAACAGCAGATCACCCTTCACTGAGGGGTCCATCTGCGACCCGGGGCACAGCACGTTGGCGACGATCTTGGGCTTCTTGGGGTGCTTGACGTCGTAGATGGTGAAACCGAGGTAGTTGCCGACGATCGCGTGGTCATCGGTGAACGCGATGTCGGTGCCGGTGGTGCCGGGTACGTTCAGCGGCGCCTGGAACGGGACGTTGGCCACCTGCTTCATGTTGCGGCTGCTGACGATCTCGTCCACGCCGGGTGATTCGCTCTGCGCTGCCGCGCCTGACGCTCCAAGTGCGGAGCACAGGACGGCCGCGATCGTGCCGACGGCCGCGAATGTCGCTCGCGGACGCCATCGGCCCTTGAGGGTCCCTCTCACGTTGTCTCACCTTTCTGATCAGGTAGGAGTTTCGCCATGTTGTCGTCAGCGGGTAGTGAGTGAATAGGTCCGAAGGTGGGATCTTTTTCCCACTTTGGCGTCAGCCATTCTGTGAACGAGGGTTCGCCCCACGAGCATTCGCGGGCGGCTAGAGTGCGCGGCGGAGAGAGGCAGGTGGTCGTGTGCAGTGGCGTCGGGTTGCTGGCGCAGTCGCGGTCGTGCTTGGCATGGTCGGTGTGGCGGGGTGTTCCGGAGATGATTCGAATGCCGCCGATGCGCAGCAGTCGGTTCCGGTGATCGCCCCGGGTAAGCCGGGTGAATCGAACAGGACGCTCTCGCCGGAGGAAGCCAAGAGCGCCGTCCCGGAGCAACTGCCCAACGAGGCGGACTTCGCCTATGCGGAGATGATGATCGTGCACCACCAGCAGGCGATCGCGATGACCGAGCTTGCCGCGAGCTACGGCGAGGACAAGCGGGTGCGTGGGGTGGCCGACCGGATCTCCGATGCCCAGGGCCCGGAAATCGACATGATGAATCGCTGGCTGAAGGAGCACGGCAAGCCGGAGGTCGGCACCGGAGGAGGGCACCACGGAGGTGGGCACGGGAACAGCGAGCACGACATGCCCGGCATGGCGTCCGAGGAGCAGCTGCGTGAGCTGTCCGGTGCTCGCGGCGCCGAATTCGATCGGCTGTTCCTCGAACTGATGATCACCCACCACGATGGCGCGATCGTCATGGCCCAGGAGGCGCAGACCAAGGGTGCCGACATCCGGGTGCAGGAGATGGCCGACGACGTCATCTCGACCCAGTCCGCCGAGATCGGCAGGATGCAGGCGATCCTCGACGCCTAGCCGGCCGCCGCACGGCGAGCGCTGCCGGCAGGCATAGTCGCCCGCTGACACCGACACCCTGAGTAGCTGCTAGGAGTGGCTCGATAGCATCGACACCTGCATGGTTGCCAGCAGGCCTGCTATCGAACCTAGGAGCCACCCGTGTCCCAGCCGCCCCAGTCCCTCGCGGCACCCGTCACGCACGTGGTCGTGCCTGCGGGCACTACGGCGGGGGCGGCTGTGCGCGAGGCCGGGTTGCCGGGCAAGGGCCCGGACGCGGTCGTGGTCGTCCGCGACGTCGGCGGCACGCTGCGCGACCTGTCCTGGATCCCCGACGCCGACGCGCAGGTCGAGCCGGTCGCCGCCAACACCGACGACGGCCGCAGTGTCATCCGGCACTCCTGCGCGCACGTCCTCGCCCAGGCCGTCCAGCAGCAGTTCCCCGAAGCCAAGCTGGGCATCGGCCCGCCGGTCAAGGATGGCTTCTATTACGACTTCGCTCTCGACCATCACTTCACCCCGGATGACCTCAAGGCGCTGGAGAAGCGCATGAAGCAGATCATCAAGGGCTCCCAGCGGTTCTCCCGCCGGGTGCTCGAGTCGGTGGAAGCCGCCAAGGTGGAGTTGGCCGCGGAGCCGTTCAAGCTGGAACTGGTCGACATCAAGAAAAAGGACGACACGGCTGTTGATCTTTCGGAGGTGATGGAGGTCGGCGGGGGAGAGCTGACCATCTACGACAACCTCGACCCGCGTAGCGGCGAGAAAGTATGGGCCGACCTGTGCCGGGGTCCGCACATCCCGACCACCAAGCACATTCCGTCGTTCAAGCTCACCCGCGTCGCCGCGGCCTACTGGCGCGGTAACGAGAACAACCCGCAGCTGCAGCGCATCTACGGCACCGCGTGGGAGTCGGCCGAGGCGCAGGAGCACTACCTCGAACTGCTCGCCGAGGCCGAGCGCCGCGACCACCGCAGGCTGGGCGTCGAACTGGACCTGTTCAGCTTCCCCGACGAGGTCGGATCCGGCCTGCCGGTGTTCCACCCCAAGGGTGGCGTGATCCGGCGTGCGATGGAGGACTACTCGCGGCGCAAGCACGAGCAGGCGGGCTACGAGTTCGTCTACTCGCCGCACATCACCAAGGGAGCACTGTTCGAGACCTCCGGCCACCTGCACTGGTACAAGGACGGCATGTTCCCCGGCATGCACCTGGATGCCGAGCACGCTGAGGACGGCACGGTGCGCAAACCCGGCCAGGACTACTACCTCAAGCCGATGAACTGCCCGTTCCACAACCTGATCTATCGGGCACGCGGCCGGTCCTACCGCGAGTTGCCGCTGCGCCTGTTCGAGTTCGGTTCGGTCTACCGGTACGAGCGGTCCGGCGTCGTGCATGGGCTGACCCGGGTGCGCGGGC